>NZ_JBIAQI010000045.1:0-61349 GCF_042888905.1 Streptosporangium sp. NPDC002721 | reverse complement strand
AGCTGGTAGGTCAGCGTGCCCGACTTCGAGACCAGGCCGATGCGGCCCGCGCTGGTGATGTCGGCCGGGATGATCCCCGCGTTGGAGGCGCCGGGACTGATCAGCCCCGGGCAGTTGGGCCCGATGATCCGGGTCCTGCCGCCCGCCGCCTGGGCGTGGGCCCAGAAGGCCAGCGTGTCGTGGACGGGGATGCCCTCGGTGATGACCACGCAGAGGCCGATCCCGGCGTCGACGGCCTCGATGACCGCGGCCTTGGCGAACCTCGGCGGTACGAAGACCACCGAGACGTCCGCCCCCGTCCGGGCGATCGCCTCGGCGACCGTGCCGAACACCGGGACGCCCCGCCCGGCGAGGTCGACCGTCTCACCGCCCTTGCCGGGGGTGACACCGGCGACCACGTCGGTGCCCGCGTCGAGCATCCTGGCGGTGTGCCGTTTCCCCTCCGCGCCGGTCATGCCCTGCACGACCACCTTGCTGTGGCCTGTCAAGAAGATCGCCATGCCTGCCGCTCCCTCTCCGTGCTCGCGTGCCCTGCGTGGGCGGGACCGGCGGGCTCGCCGGGTCCGATGGGTCCGATGGGTCCGGGGGTGGGCCCGCTCATGCCGCGGCGAGCCTGGCCGCCTCTTCGGCGGCGCCGTCCATGGTGGTGACCTGGCGGACCGCGGGGTGCGCGGCCTCGGTGAGGATCCGGCGGCCCTCCTCGGCGTTGTTGCCGTCGAGCCTCACGACGATGGGGCGGCCGTGGCCGCGGTCGCCGAGCAGCCCGAGCGCGGAGACGATGCCGTCGGCCACCGCGTCGCAGGCGGTGATGCCGCCGAAGACGTTGACGAGGACCGACCTGACGTCGGGGTCGGAGAGGATGATCTCCAGGCTGTTCGCCATGACCTGCGCGGACGCCCCGCCGCCGATGTCGAGGAAGTTGGCCGGGCGGACCCCGCCGAAGCGCTCCCCGGCCTGGGCGACGACGTCGAGGGTGCTCATCACCAGGCCCGCGCCGTTGCCGACGACCCCCACGTGACCGTCGAGCTTGACGTAGTTGAGGCCCTTCGCCCTGGCCCGTGACTCGAGGTCGCCGTCACCCGTCCCGGCGGCCAGGGCCGGGTGCTCGTGGCGGAAGGCCGCGCCCTCGTCGAGGCTGACCTTGCCGTCGAGGGCGAGGACCGCGCTCCCGGCCGTCCACACCAGGGGGTTGACCTCGACCAGCAGGGCGTCCTCCTCCACCATGACCTGCCAGAGGCGGACCAGCACCTCGGCCACCGCGCCCTGGAGGTCGGGGGGGAAGCCCGCGCGGGTCACCAGGTCGCGCGCGGCGCGCTCGTCGATCCCGGTCAGGGGGTCGATCGGCATCTTGACCAGCGCCTCGGGGTTGGTCGCGGCCACCTCCTCGATGTCCATGCCGCCCTGGACGGACGCCATCGCGAGGAAGCACCGGCTGGCCCGGTCGACGAGGTAGGCGACGTAATACTCCTCGACCGGGATCGTGGCCGTCTCCACGAGCACGGTCTCGGCGATGTGGCCCTTGATGTCCATGCCGAGGATCCGCCGCGCCTCCTGCTCGGCGGTGGCGGGACCGGGGGCGGGCCGCACGCCCCCGGCCTTCCCCCTGCCGCCGGTCTTCACCTGGGCCTTGATGACGACCGGGACGCCGAGGTCGGCCGCGACCGCGCGGGCCTCCTCGGGGGTGGCCACGACCTCCCCGGTGGGGACGGGAACCCCGTGCCGCGCGAAGAGTCTCTTCGCCTCGTATTCGAACAGGTCCACGCGACCTCCCTGGATACGGTTCTTGTAGACGGTATACCGTATGGAAATCTACCCGTCCAGGCCTCGACAGGGACTCCGGCGACGGATATTCCATACGGTATGGAGAAGACGCAGCTCGTACGAGACTGGCGGGGACGCGATTACCTCGTCGGCGACACCCCGCAGGATCTGATCAACCGTCCCCGGTCGTGGATGTTCTGGCTCCCCTGGGCCGCCATGGCCTCCATCGGCGCCATGCAGTACGGCTACGCGGCGGCGGTGCCCGCCCTGGCGCAGGCGCGCGGCTGGCCGCTCGCCTCGGCCCTGGCCCCGCTGGCCGTCTGGATCGTCTGCCAGGCCGCCGTGGCCCTGCCCACCGTCCTGCTGCTGCGGCGCGGCGCGCTCGGCATCCGCGTCGCGCTGTGGGCCGGCGCGCCGCTCAGCGCCGCGGCGCTGCTCACGGTGGCGCTCGCCCGGGACCTGCCCGCGCTCCTCGCGGGCTACGCCCTGCTCGGCGGCGTGGGCGCCGGGCTGGTGTACGGCTCGTGCACCGAGGCCGTCGCCCGCTGGTACCCCGAGCGCCCGGCCTCACGGGTGGGCCTCATCACCGGCGCCTTCGCCTACGGCACGGCCCCGCTCGCCGTGGTGACCGTTCTGGACGGGGCCGCGCTCCGGCCGCTGTTCGCGGTGACCGCGGTCGTCGCGCTGGCCGCGGTGGGCCTGGCGGCGGCCTTCGTACGCCTGCCGCCGCCGCACTGGTGGCCCGCCCACATCGACCCCCGCGCCTGGGCCGACGACCGGGTCGCGCTGCGCAGGGAACCCCGGGCCGTCCGCCAGTTCTCGCTGGGCCAGGCGCTTCGGACGGGCTCGCTGCCCACCCTGGTGTCGATCCTGGTCTGCGCGGGGGCGGTCTCCATCTTCGACGTGGTCGCGCTGGCGACCTCCGGGGGCTTCTCCCCCTGGGCGGCGGTGGCCCTGCTCCTGGTGCTCAACGGGGCGGGACGGGCCTGCGCCATGCTCGCCGCCGAGGTGGCCGGGCGGGGGCGCGCGCTCAGCGCGGTGCTGGCGCTGCTCTGCCTGGGGCAGCTGCTGCTGGCCTGGGGGGCGGTGACCGGGTCCGCCGTCATGATCCTGGTGGCGACGGTGCCGGCCGGCCTGGGCGGGGGCGCCTTCTACCCGCTCATCGCCAGCCTGGTCCGCGAGTATTTCGGCGAGAGACACACCGCCTCGATCCATGGCGTGGTCTACAGTGCGAAGGCGGTCGCCGGGATCGTCGGGGTCGGCCTCGCCGTTCTGGCCCTGACCTCTTCCGGCCACGCCGCCACGTTCTTCCTCGCCGCGGGCCTGGTGCTGGCCGCGGTGGCCCTCAGCGCCACGCTGCGCCAGCCGGGCCATCCGGTCACGCTTCCCCGATGAGCGATGATGTGATCAGGCTCACGACGGGGCCCGTGTCCAAAACTGTATACTGTAGGCAGTCGACAACAGACAATGGGCTGGCCAGACGAGGGGCCGCCATTTTTTCTCATCCTGGAGCTGAAGAGACATGGTGCGGTCGGAACTGGCGAACTCGGGAGCGGCGCCCAAGATCCCGCGCCCGACCACCCTCCGGGAGAGCGTTTTCGAGGCGATCCTGGAACTCATCGTGAACGGCAGCCTCAGCCCCGGCCAGCACCTCGCGGAGAGCGAGCTCGCCGAGCTGCTCGGCGTGTCGCGCCAGCCGGTCCGCGAGGCGCTGCAGATGCTCAGCGGCGAGGGCTGGGTCGACCTGCGTCCCGGCCACGGCGCGTTCGTCCACGCGCCGACCGTGCAGGAGGCCGACCAGCTGCTCGCCGTGCGCGCCCTGCTGGAGACCGAGTCGGCGCGGCTGGCCGCGCTCAACTCGGACGCCGCGGGCGTGGCCCGGCTGCGCGAGGTGTGCGCGCGCGGGCTGCGGGCCCTGGAGTCCGACGACATCGACGCCTCGGTGGCGGCCAACTCCGAGCTGCACGCGCTGGTCACCGAGCTGTCCGGCAACGCGGTGCTGGCGGAACTCGCCTCGCAGGTCTCCCGCCGCGTACGGTGGTACCACACGCCGGTGGCCCGCCAGCGCGGCCGCGACTCCTGGGAGGAGCACGCCCAGCTGATCAACGCCATCGAGGCGCGCGACGAGACCAGGGCCGCGGAGATCATGCGCGAGCACACCGAGCACACCCGCTCCTCCTACCTGGACCAGCGAGCCTCCGAACCCGCCGAGCCCGAGGAGCCCGTGCCCGCCGCCCGCCGGCGGCGCCCGCGCTCGCTCAGCGCGAGCTGACCCTCCCTCCCCTCGGCGCACGGCACGAGCCGCCCCTCCGCGGCCGGCGCTGACCGATCACGACCCCTTCCCCTCCCGCTCGCGCCGGTGTCCGATCCGGCGCGAGCCCTTCTCTCCCGTACGGACCCGGCACCGGTCGGAGATCACCCCGATCCGGTACGGGCCGCCCTGATCCGGTACGCGACGATCTCGCACGCCCCGATCCGGGAGGGCAGGCCCCGATCCGGGAAGGCACGTCCGGGCGGGCACCTTCGGGCAGGCGTCTCCGGGAAAGCGCGGACGAACCCGCGCGGACCGGCACCCGAACCCCCCGGAGACCGGCGCCGACGAATCACACGAACCGGCACCGGGTAATTCGTACGGCCCGGAACCGGCTGATTCGTGCCAGCCGGGAAAAGCGCGGGGATCCCGCGCGGGCCCACACGAGATAGGCCCTTCTATGCCGTTCCCGCACGGTCCGAGCAGCTCACGGACCAGTTGACACAGAATTCACGGGTGACCCGTTTGGGGGAAACACCCGGGGCAGATACTTGACGAAAGAATTGGTGGTGATGATCGATGAGATCATTCTTCAGGAAGTTCCGATTTCTCACCTCCGCACCGGCGGGCTATTCCGCCGACGGCCGGATGATGGGGCTCGGCCTGGCGACGGCCATGCGGAAGTACGGCTCGGCGGAGAACGCCGAACGCCATCTGCGCCGCTGGGCGACCGAGCAGCGGACCGACGGGATCGACGTTCCCAAATGAGCGAGCGGGAGGTCTCCGCCGGGGAGACCACCCGCTCGCGACGGCCGGCCGCGCCTCAGCCGTCCGCGTGCGCCTCACTCCGCCTCGCGGCGGGGTCGGCGGGATCGGTGACGTCGGGAGAACCGGAGGGGCCGGTCGCCGGGCCGGAGGGACCGGTCTCCGGATCCCCTGCGGAGTCGTTCTGGCCCACCGGGGCACGACCGCGGTCGTTCCTCGACTTGACGAGGCTCGCCACGGTGGTGATGGCCAGCGTGCCGACGATGACCCCGAGGGAGACCAGGATGGGAATCTCCGGCGCCCAGGAGACGCCGTCGTGGTGGAGCGCCTCGAAGATGAGCTTGACCCCGATGAAGGCCAGGACGATCGACAGGCCCTTGCTGAGATAGACCAGGCGGTCGAGCAACCCTCCGATCAGGAAGAACAGCTGCCGCAGCCCCATCAGCGCGAAGGCGTTGGCGGTGAACACCAGGTAGGGCTCCTTGGTCAGCCCGAAGATGGCCGGGATGGAGTCGAGGGCGAACAGCAGGTCCGTGGTCCCGATCGCCACCATCACGATCAGCATCGGGGTGACGGCGCGACGGCCGTTGACCATCACCGAGAGCGACGAGCCGTGGTAGGTCTCCGTGGTGGGGACGAACCGCCGGACCGTGCGCAGCGCGATGTTCTCGGAGAACTCCGCCTCCTCGTCCTCATGGCCGATGAGCTTCCACGCGGTGTAGATGAGGAAGGCCCCGAAGATGTAGAAGAGCCAGTCGAAGCGGGCCACGGCCTCCGCCCCGGCGGCGATGAAGATGCCGCGCATGACGAGTGCCAGGACGATGCCGATCAGGAGCACCTTCTGCCGGTAGCGGTCCGGCACCGAGAAGCGGCTCATGATCAGCAGGAAGACGAACAGGTTGTCGACGCTGAGGGAGTACTCGGTGATCCAGCCGGCGAAGAACTCGCCGCCGTGCGACGGCCCCGTGACCACCAGCAGCCCGATGCCGAAGGCTATGGCGAGCGACACGTAGAAGATCACCCAGAACGTGCACTCGCGGAACGTGGGCTTTCGCGGGTTACGCGCCACGAGGTAGAAGTCGATGGCCAGCACGAGGCCGAACCCGGCGATCGTGACCAGCCACACCCAGGTGGGAATGTTCAACGCGCTCCTTTCCGTGCGCGGCGGCGTTCCTTGGCGAGCCACAGCGCCTCAGCGTGCTCAACGTAGGCGGCGAGTAGTTCGCGCGCCCGCGGATTGCGCTCTCTCAGGCGCATCAACCAGTGGGGCATGAGCCTCTCGTGCAACCAGAGGAAGCCAATCGCGAAGCCGAGGCTCACCATGGCCTGGTAGGCCAGGAATCCCGCCACCCCTCCGGGCAGGCTGACGTGACCGAAGACGGCCAGGCCGGTGATCGTCTCCTGGAACAGCCGGGCGAGGGGGAAGCCGGCCAGCCAGTACAGACCCGCGGGGGCGAACAGCCCCGGTCTGAACAGGTTCCGGCTGAGCAGGATGGAGTATCCGGTCCCGAGGAGGCCCAGGGGGAGGGCCAGCGTCAGCGCGGAGATCGCGGCCCAGCCGGCGGACTGCCCTGCGAGCAGGGTCAGCCCACCGGCCACGGCGCCGGCGACGATTCCGATCAGCGCCCCGGGAAGGGCGAGTTCAGCTTGTCGCATCGGCACGGTCTCAGCCCACGACCACACCGAAGGCGAACAGGCTGTAGAGCAGCATCCCCAGATAGAAGACCGCCCCGAAGCCGATGATCAGGTTGGTCCAGATCTTCGGCCGGATCGGTTTGGGCAGCATCCGGTTGTTCACCAGCAGGAGCGTCACGCAGTAGGCGCCCATGGCGAACGTGGACAGGAACGCCAGCGTGTCGAGGATCCCGCTCGGGCCGTCGGCCGGGCCGAACAGCAGGATGAGGATGCCGAACGCGATGACGCCCCACAGGAAGGCGGCGTACAGGCGGGACATGCCGAGCTTCTTCGCACCGCGCACGAAGTGGAAGCTCATGTCCGCCTGCCCCCGGGAGAAGGAGTCGAACAGGCCCAGCGTGGCGTTCAGACCGATCAGCGCGATGAAGCCGAGGAAGACGACCCCCAGCACCGAGCTGCCCGCCGAGGCGAAGGAGTCGGCCATCGCGTACAGCGCCGCCTCCCGCTCCCCGGACTCGATCACGTTGCGGACGTTGGGGGTGTTTCTCGTCGCCGCCTGGGCGATCACGGTGAAGGAGACGGTGACCAGCATCGTGATGCCCCAGAAGAGCAGGAGCGCGTCGAAGGTGACCCAGCGCCGCCACCCCTTCCACTTGCGCATCTCCTCGGGGTTGTCCGTGTCGAACATGAAGCCGCGCGAGGGCATGGCCTCTTCCTCGCCGGCGTGCCGGAGACCTCGGACGGCCGGGATGTGGGCTCCCATGCCGGCTCCGGAGTCACGCAGGTGCAGGGTGTACCACATCTGCTGCATTCCGGACGGCCCAGCGAAGGCGATCGCTCCCACGATCACCGGGAACCACGCCTCCGACATCGCCTCCTGCGGCAGGTAGCCGAAGGCGAACATCCCGGTGACCGTGCTCACCACGTCGCCCCAGGTGCCGACCATGGCCGCGACCACGGCGGTCCCGACGACGAGCGTGCCGATCAGGATCGACAGCACGCTCTCCAGCAGGCTGTAGATCACCTTCGCCAGGCTGAAGACGACCCCGACGAGTATCAGGCCCGCGACCGCTGTTATCACCCATGGGATGCCGGTGATCTGCTCGAAGGCGGCGGCCCCCGCGGACAGATGACCCGGCCAGATGTAGACGAGGATCGCGACGACGAAGAAGAACCACATCAGGGGCTTGAAGACCCGGGCGGCGCCGAAGAAGATGCTCTCCCCCGTCGCCATGGCGTAACGGGCCATCTCCAGCATGACCACTGCCTGGAGGGTGACGCCGATGAGGAACAGCCACCGGATCTCCGGCCCGAACAGCAGGACCAGCCGAGGCCACATGTACGACTCGCCCATGCCCACGCCGAGCGCGACGAGGAACACCGTCGGCCCGAGGATGTGGATCGACGGGGGAGCGTCGGGCAGGGTGCGTATGGGCATCGGCTCCAGCCCGCCCGCCCGCCATACTTTTTCTTCCTGGCCGGATGCGGCGGCGGCTTCGCCGGGCTCCGCTGTATCCGGTGTTCTCGATGTGTCCACCTGCGGACCTCCTGGGGGGTTGGTTGATCCTGCGAGTGCCCCGATTCGCCCCCTCGCTCATGAGACGCGGCTCAGCCGCGCAGCAACCCTGCGGCCCTCGCCCAGCGATACTTGGCACCGAGCACGGCCACGGGCTTCTCCGTGGTGTACGGGTAGGCGATCACCCCGTTCGCGAACAGATGGTCACAGGCCTGCTCGACCTCGACGTCGCCGGCGAGCGAGGCGACCACGGGCTTGTCGTTGCCCTTGGCCCGCTCCTCGGCCACCACCCGCGCCACCAGCTCGGCGAAGACCATCGGCGGGGTGACGATCGTGTGCCAGTAGCCGATCACCAGCGCGTGCACGCGGGGGTCGGCCAGGCCCAGCCTGATGGTGTTCTCGTAGGTGCTCGGCGGCTCGCCACCGGTGATGTCGACGGGGTTGCCCGCCGCCCCGAAGGGCGGGATGTAGGCACGGAAGGCCTCGTCGAGATCCGGCGGGATCTCCATGAGGCTCAGCCCGTTGTCGACGCAGGCGTCGGAGAGCAGCACGCCCGAGCCGCCCGCCCCGGTGATGATGACGACGTTCTCGCCCTTGGGGGCGGGCATCAGCGGCAGCGCCCTGGCGTACTCGAGCATGTCGTTGAGGCCCGGGGCCCGCACGACGCCCGCCTGGCGGAGGATGTCGTCGTAGACCTTGTCGTCGCCGGCCAGCGCCCCGGTGTGCGAGCCCGCGGCCCGCGCGCC
This sequence comes from Streptosporangium sp. NPDC002721, assembly GCF_042888905.1. Taxonomy (NCBI): domain Bacteria; kingdom Bacillati; phylum Actinomycetota; class Actinomycetes; order Streptosporangiales; family Streptosporangiaceae; genus Streptosporangium; species Streptosporangium sp. NPDC002721. Next base: position 52,675 of record NZ_JBIAQI010000045.1, on the reverse strand, counting down.
CATCGCGGTGCGCCCGGCCTTGAGCACGATCACCGGCTTCTTGGCGACCATCCGCTGGGCCGCCTCGACGAATCCGCGCCCGTCCTTGAGGTCCTCCAGGTGCATGGCCACGCAGTTGGTGTTGTCGTCCTGCTCGAAGAAGGTGAGCAGGTCGTCCTCGTCGACGTCGGCCTTGTTGCCGACCCCGACGATCGCCGAGACGCCCATCCCGGTGGTGCGGCTGAAGCCGAGGATGGCCATGCCGATGCCGCCGCTCTGGGAGGTGAGCGCGACCCCGCCCTTCACGTCGTAGGGCGTGCAGAACGTGGCGCACAGGTTTTCCGGCGTGTAGTAGTAGCCGTAGATGTTGGGGCCGAGCATCCGCACGCCGTGCTTGCGGGCGATCTCGACGATCTCCTGCTGGCCCTCGACGTTGCCCGTCTCGGCGAACCCCGACGGGATCATGATGGCTCCCGCCACCCCCTTGCGCCCGGCGTCCTCCAGCGCCGCTGGCACGAACTTGGCCGGGATGGCGAAGACCGCCACGTCGACCTCGCCCGGCACGTCGGCGATGCTGGGGTAGGCGGGCAGCCCGAGGATCTCCGGGGCCTTGGGGTTGATCGGGTAGATGTGGCCCCGGTAGCCGCCGTTGATCAGGTTGCGCATGACCGAGTTGCCGATCTTGCCGGTCTCGCCGGAGGCCCCGATCACCGCGACGGCGCGCGGCTTGAAGATCCGGTTCATCCCGGCGAGGATCTCCTCGCGCGAGAGCCGGGCGGGCGCGGCGACGGGGTCGGCGTCCAGGATGATGCGCACGTCGGCGGCCGTCGCGCCCTCGGCGGTGGCGAAGACGGGGTTCAGGTCCACCTCCGCGATCTCGGGGAAGTCACCGACGAGCGCGCCGACTCGCTCGATCATGCTCGCCAGCGCCCCCCTGTCGGCCGCCTCCGCACCACGGACACCGCGCAACACCTCGGCCGCCCTGATGTCGTCCAGCATCCCGAGTGCATCATCACCCGAGAGGGGGGCCAGCCGGAAGGTCACGTCCTTGAGGACTTCGACGAGCACCCCGCCGAGACCGAAGGCGACGACCTTGCCGAAGGTCTGGTCGGTGACCGCGCCGATGATCACCTCGTGCCCGGCGCCGACCATGGCCTGCACCTGGACGCCGTCGATCGACGCCTCGGGGTCGTAGGCGCGGGCGGAGGCCAGGATCCGGTCGTAGCCGGCGCGCACCGCGTCGAGGTCGGCCACGCCGACGAGCACCCCGCCCGCCTCGGTCTTGTGCAGGATGTCGGGAGACACGATCTTGAGCACCACCGGCAGGCCGATCTCCCCGGCGAGCGACACCGCCTCCTCGGCCGAGGTCGCCACCCCCTCACCGGGGGTCGAGATGCCGTACGCCTGGCAGATCCTCCTGCCCTCGGGGGCGGTCAGCGCGGTGCGGCCCTCGGCACGGGCCTTGTCCAGCACCTCGCGTACGGCGGCCTGGTCATGCGCCATCAGATGACTCCGTTCGTCTTCAGCTCGGCCAGCTCCTCGACGGACAGGCCGAGGCCGGCGTAGATCTCGGTGTTGTGCTCGCCGAGCAGGGGCGGCGCGGTGACGTCCACCGGCGAGTCGGACAGGTGCAGCGGGCTGCCGACCGTCACGAAGGAGCCGCGCTGGGGGTGGTCGACCTCGACCAGCGCGCCCTCCTGCCGCAGGCTCTCGTCCTCCAGCAGCTCCTTGGTGGACAGGATCGGGCCGCAGGGGATGTTGGCGGCGTTGAGCAGGTCGAGGACCTCCCACTTGTCGCGGGTGATGCTCCACTCCTCGATGAGCTGGAACATCTTGTCGAGGTTGGGAAGGCGCGCCTCGGGGGTGGCCCACTCGGGGTCGTTGGCCAGCTCCGGGCGCCCGATGATCCCGGCGAGCGGCGCCCAGCCGACCGGCTGCACGATGACGTAGATGTAGTCGTTGGGACCGCCGGGGGCGCACCGCACCGCCCAGCCGGGCTGGCCGCCGCCCGAGGCGTTGCCCGAGCGCGGCACCTCGTCGCCGAAGGTCTTGTTGGGATACTCCGACAGGGGCCCGTGGCCGAGCCGCTGCTGGTCGCGGAGCTTGACCCGGCACAGGTTGAGCACGGCGTGCTGCATCGCCACCTGGACGCGCTGGCCGCGCCCGGTCTGCTCGCGCTGGTAGAGGGCGGCCAGGATGCCCGCGACGGCGTGGATGCCGGTGCCGGAGTCGCCGATCTGGGCGCCGGTGGCCAGCGGCGGGCCGTCCTCGAAGCCGGTGGTGCTCATCGAGCCGCCCATCGCCTGGGCGATCACCTCGTACGCCTTGAACTTGGCGTAGCGTCCCGGGCCGAAACCCTTGATCGAGGCGTAGACCAGCCGCGGGTTGAGCTCCTGGAGGCGGTCCCAGGAGAAGCCCATCCGGTCGACCGCGCCGGGCCCGAAGTTCTCCACCAGGATGTCGGAGTCACGCACCAGCTCGGTGAAGAGCTGCTTGCCGCGATCGCTCTTCATGTTGAGGGTGATGCTGCGCTTGTTGCAGTTGAGCATCGTGAAGTAGAGGCTGTCGACGTCGGGGACGTCGCGCAGCTGCTTGCGGGTGATGTCTCCGGAGGGCGCCTCCAGCTTGATCACGTCGGCGCCGAGCCAGGCCAGGAGCTGCGTACAGGACGGACCCGACTGCACGTGGGTCATGTCGAGGACGCGGACACCTTCCAGTGCCTTCATGGGGTCCCCCTCACTTGTACATGGTCTGGTTCATGGTTCCGGGCGCGTAGACGTCCGGATCGACCCATACGTTGATCAGGGCGGGCTTGCCCGACTCGCGGGCGCGCTCCAGCGCGGGCCTGATGTCGGCGGGGTCCCTGACCTCCTCGCCGTGACCGCCCAGCATCCGGGCGAACTCGTCGTACCGGACGTCGCCGAGGGTGTTGCCGACGCGGCCGCGGTTCTCGCCGTACTTGGCGGCCTGGCCGTAGCGGATCTGGTTCATCGAGGAGTTGTTGCCGATGACGCCGATGAACGGCAGGTTGAAGCGGACCATCGTCTCGAAGTCCCAGCCGGTGAGGCTGAACGCCCCGTCCCCGAAGAGGCAGAGCACCTCCTTGTCGGGCCTGGCGTACTTGGCGGCCATGGCGAAGGCGACGCCGACGCCGAGGGTGCCGAGCGGCCCGGGGTCCATCCAGTGGCCCGGCGACTTGGGCTGGACGACCTGGCCGGAGAAGGTGACGATGTCGCCGCCGTCGCCGATGTAGATGGTGTCCTCGGTGAGGAACTCGTTGATCTCGTGGACCAGGCGGTAGGGGTCGATCGGCTGCGAGTCCGACAGCTGGCGGGGCAGCCGCTTCTCGTAGGCCGCGGTCTCGACCGCGCGCAGCTCCTCCAGCCACTCCTTGCGCCGGGTCGCGCCGTTCTCGACGCGGCCGGAGGCGGCCTGGGTGGCCGCGGCCAGGATCAGCCCGGCGTCGCCGACGATGCCCAGGTCGACGTCGCGGTTCTTGCCGACGGTGCGGTAGTCGAGGTCGATCTGGACCACCGTCGCCGAGGGCGACAGGCGCTTGCCGTAGCCCATCCGGAAGTCGAACGGGGTGCCGACGATGATGATCAGGTCGGCGTTGGTGAAGGCGTAGCGCCGGGAGAGCTGGAAGTGGTGCGGGTCGCCGGGGGGCAGCGTGCCGCGGGCCGAGCCGTTCATGTAGGCGGGGACGTTGAGCGCGCGGACGAAGTCGATCGCGTCGTCGGTGCCCCGGGTGGTCCAGACCTGGCTGCCCAGCAGGACGCAGGGCTTCTCCGCGTGGGCCAGCAGGTCGGCGAGGCGCTCGACGGCCTCGGGGTCGCCGGCCTGGCGCACCGAGGCGCGGTAGCGGCCGGCCTCGGGGATGCGCGCCTTGGAGACCGGGACGCTGGCGTCGAGGACGTCGCGCGGGATCTCCAGGAAGGACGGCCCCGGAGCGCCGTGGTAGCACTCCCTGAAGGCCATCGAGACGATGTCGGCCACCCGCTCGGTCGAGGGGACCGTGGCCGCGAACTTGGTGATCGGGGTCATCATGTCGACGTGGGGCAGGTCCTGCAACGAGCCCATCTTGTGCTGGCTCAGAGCCCCCTGCCCCCCGATGAGCAGCATGGGGCTCTCCGCCCTGAAGGCGTTGGCCACACCGGTCACCGCGTCGGTGGTGCCCGGCCCGGCCGTCACGACCGCGCAACCCGGCTTGCCGGTGATCCGGGCGTAGCCGTCGGCCGCGTGCGCCGCCACCTGCTCGTGGCGGACGTCGATGACCTCGATGCCCTCGTCGATGCAACCGTCGTAGATGTCGATGATGTGGCCGCCGCAGAGCGTGAAGATCACATCGATCCCCTCCGCCTTCAGCGCCTTCGCCACCAGGTGGCCTCCGGAGATGGTTTCCGGCGCCGTGTCCGCTGGCTGCGTCATTCTGATGGTCCTCTCGATTGTGTTCTCCATACTGCATACCGTATGAGGGCAATGGTTACCCCCGGGGTCCGAGGATGTCTAGACCCTTTGTGCGGGCAGTGGGACGAGCTCGACCGGCTCGCCCCCCCATCCGGGCGGGACGACCGCGAGCGCGTCGGCGAGCGCGGCCCCCCACAGCGATCCCGGCCGGTCGTGCCCGACGGGCACCGCGCCGCGCCCGCCGCGCCGCACCGCGACCATGCGGGTGTCGGCGTGGTGCGGCCGTACGTGACCGGCCAGCGCGGACCGCTCGCGCGGGGCCTCGGGACCTCCCGCGAGCGCCCGGACCGCCGGGGCGAGCAGCGTCAGCGCGGCGACCAGCGCGGCGTACGGATTGCCCGGCAGCCCGGCCACCAGGCGCCCGCCGGGAAGCCTGGCGAGGAGCTGCGGGTGGCCGGGACGCACCGCGACGCCGTCGACGAGGATCTCCGCCCCGAGCCCGGCGAGCACCGCCCGCAGGTGGTCGGCGGGGCCCTTCGACGAGGCGCCGCAGACCACGACCACCTGGCCCGGCGGGCCGTCCGCGGCCCCCGAGAGCGCGTCGGCCAGCGCCCGCGCCCCGTCGGGCAGCCACCGCGGCGCCTCGGTCACCCCGCCCGCCCATTCGACGAGCCCCGGCAGCATGGGACCGATCGCGTCGCGCACCCGCCCCGGGCCCGGCAGCCCGCGCGTCACCACCTCGTCGCCCGTGACCAGCACGGACACCAGCGGTCTGGGCCGCACGCGGAGCACGTCGTGCCCGAGCCCCGCCGCGAGGCCGAGCACCGCGGGCGTGACCGCCGAACCGGCGGTGAGCACCACGGCCCCCAGCGGGCAGTCCTCGCCGCGCCGCCGGATGTGCCTGCCGGGCTCGACCGCCCCCGGCGCGGCCGACACCCATTCGCGGGCCGGCTCACCGGCCGGCCGGGGCTCCCCTCCCGGGGGCGCGAACCGGCCGAGCGGCGGCGTGAACCGGCCCGGCGGCGCGGACCGCCCTCCCGCCCCGCCCTCCCGCGCCCCGCCGGTCCGTACGGCCCGTACGGCTCGTACGGCCAGCTCGTAGGGCAGCACCGCCTCGGCGCCCTCGGGCACCGGGGCGCCGGTGGCGATCTCCACCGCCGTGCCGGGCGCGAGCGCGGCCCCGAAGGGCGCGCCCCCGGCGAGCACGAGGCCCGCGATCCGCCAGGGCGGGTCGCCCGCGACCGCGTAGCCGTCCATCGCGGCCACGTCGGCCCCCGGCACCGGGACGAGGGCGTGCAGCGGCGCGGCCAGGCGGCAGCCGTACGCCAGATGCAGGGGGAGGTCGACCGGGGCGAGCGGCCCGGCGGCGGACGCCGCGATCTCGCGGGCCGACTCCCAAGGGAGGGCCCCCGCGTGGGCGCCGTGGCGCGAGGCTCCCGGCCCCGACGGGGGCGCGGCGTCCGGATCGCGAGACGGCGCTTTATGGACGGCTTCGTGGACGGCTTCGTGGACGGTGGATCTGGGGACGGCCATCGGCGGCTCCTTGACCGGATTTTTTCCATACTGTATACCGAATGCACTATGGACGCGAGGACGGAGCCTCTTGTGAAAGTCGCTGTTCTTGGCGCCGGCGCCATAGGCGCCTACGTCGGCGCCGCCCTGTGCAGGGCAGGCGCCGAGGTGCATCTGATCGCCCGCGGAGAGCACCTCGCGGCGATGCGCGAATCGGGAGTGCGCGTGCTCAGCCCGCGCGGAGACTTCACCGCCCACCCCCACACCACCGACGACCCCCGCGAGATCGGGCCGGTGGACCACGTCTTCCTCGGCCTCAAGGCCAACTCCTACGCGGCGGCCGGGCCCATGATCCAGCCGCTGCTCCACGAGACCACCGGCCTCATCGCGGCCCAGAACGGCATCCCGTGGTGGTATTTCCACCGGCTGCCCGGCCCCTACGAGGGCCACGTGATCCAGAGCGTCGACCCCGGCGGGGCGGTCACCTCCGCGCTGCCGCTGGAGCGCGCCATCGGATGCGTCGTCTACGCGGCGACGGAGATCGAGGCGCCCGGCGTGATCCGCCACCTGGAGGGCACCCGCTTCTCCATCGGGGAGCCCGACGGCTCCCTCTCCTCGCGCTGCGTCGACTTCAGCACCGCCATGGTCGAGGGCGGCCTGAAGTGTCCCGTCGAGACGGACCTGCGGCGCGACATCTGGATCAAGCTCATGGGCAACATCGCCTTCAACCCGATCAGCGCGCTCACCCGGGCGACCATGGCGGGCATCTGCCGCCATCGCGGGACCCGCGACCTCGTCGTCACCATGATGCGCGAGACCGTCGACGTGGCCCGCCGGGTGGGCTGCGAGCCCGACATCTCGATCGAGCGCCGCATCGCGGGCGCCGAGCGGGCCGGCGAGCACAAGACCTCCACCCTCCAGGACCTGGAGAAGGGCAAGCCCCTGGAGCTCGACGTGCTCCTCGCCGCCGTCGTGGAACTCGCCGACCTGACCGGGGCCGAGGTCCCCACGCTGCGGGCGATCCACGCCGTCGCCGACCTCCTGGACGAGCGGGCCAGAGAAAATCTTGCCGCCGCCAGCTGAGGCGACATACCGTAGACTGTATACAGGACTGTCGAAAGGATGCGGCAATGAAGAGGGACCGCGGGGACCGCGCCGAGCACTACGACCGGCTCACCCATCCCCTTGTCCGTGAGAACGGCGTGCTGCGCCGCGCCACCTGGGAAGAGGCGTTGCAACGGGCCGCGGAGGGCTTCCGCCGCAATGTCGAGCAACACGGACCCGACTCCTTCGCGATGCTGTCGTGCGCCCGTTCCACCAACGAGATGAACTACGTGGGCCAGAAGTTCACCCGGGTCGTGATCGGCACCAACAACGTCGACTCCTGCAACCGCACCTGCCACGCCCCGAGCGTGGCGGGCCTGTCCGCGGCCTTCGGCAGCGGCGGCGGCACCTCCTCCTACCAGGAGGTGGAGGACGCCGACGTGATCGTGATGTGGGGCTCGGCGGCGCGCAACGCGCACCCGATCTTCTTCCACCACGTGCTCAAGGGGATAAGGAAGGGCGCCCGCATGTTCGCGGTCGACCCCCGCCGCACGGGCACCGCCGAGTGGGCCGACCTCTGGATGGGCCTCAACGTGGGCACCGACATCCCGCTCGCGCACGCGGTGGCCCGGGAGATCATCCACGCCGGGCTGCACAACACCTCGTTCATCGAGCGCGCCACCGAGGGCTTCGCGGAGTTCGCCGCCTCGGTCGAGCCGTGGACGCTCCCGGTGGCCGAGCAGGTCACCGGCGTGCCCGCGGCCGCCATCCGGGAGCTCGCGCACGCCTACGCCAGGGCCGACCGCGCCCAGCTGTGCTGGACGCTCGGCATCACCGAGCACCACAACGCCACCGACAACGTGCGCGCCCTCATCAACCTGGCGCTGCTCACCGGCCACGTCGGGCGCTACGGTTCGGGCCTGTCCCCGCTGCGCGGCCAGAACAACGTGCAGGGCGGCGGCGACATGGGGGCCATCCCCAACCGGCTGCCCGGCTTCCAGGACATCCTCGACCCGGAGATCCGCGTCAAGTTCGAGCAGGCGTGGGAGAAGCCCATCCAGCCGCGCTACGGCCGCAACCTCACCGAGATGCTGGAGGGGATGGCCGAGGGCGAGGTCACCACCTGCTACCTCATCGGGGAGAACCCGGTGCAGTCCGAGGCCGACTCGCTGAGCTGCGTCAAGCGGCTCAGCATGCTCGACCACCTGGTCGTGCAGGACATCTTCCTGACCAAGACCGCCCAGATGGCCGACGTGGTGCTCCCGGCGGGCGCGGCCTGGTGCGAGAGCGAGGGCACCTTCACCAACAGCGAGCGGCGGGTGCAGCGGGTCCGCAAGGCGCTCCAGGCGCCGGGCGAGGCCCGCGACGACATCTGGATCCTCTGCGAGCTCGCCCGCCGCCTGGGCCACGACTGGAACTACACCGGCGCCGAGGAGGTCTGGGACGAGCTGCGGGCCCTGTCCCCCGCCCACACCGGCATGACCTACGAAAGGCTCGACAAGCTCCAGGGCATCCAGTGGCCCTGCCCGTCCGAGGACTCCCTCGAACCGCCCTTCCTGCACGGGCGGCTCTGGGAGAGCGACCCGGCCCGGCGGGGCAGGGCCGCGCCGTTCGCGGTGCTCGAGCACTCCCCGCCGGTCGACCTGCTCGACGACGAGTATCCCCTGCGGCTCACCACCGGCCGCCGCCTCGACTCCTACAACACCGGCGTGCAGTCGTCCGGGTTCGCCTCCCCGCTGCGCAGGGGCGAGAACATCGAGCTCTGCCCCGAGGACGCCGCGCGGCTGGGGGTGAGTCCTGGCGAGGAGGTGAGGATCAGCTCCCGGCGGGGATCGGTCGTCGCCCCCGTCCACATCGACCCGGCCCTGCGTCCCGGCCTGGTCTTCATGACGATGCACTTCCCCGACGAGGTCGACACCAACGCCCTCACCATCGAGGCCACCTGCCCGATCGCGGGCACCGCGGAGTTCAAGGCCGCCGCCGTGCGCGTCGACAAGCTCGTACCCGCGAAGGCCGGGTGACGGGGGCGTGGATCTGCGGTTCAGAGACGCCGAGCCCTCGGCCGAGGAGCGCGCCGCCGTCGACGCGTTCCTCGGTGCCCCTCCCAGCGGCTGGGAGGGCGGCGCCCGCTCCGACGACGACCTGCGGGTCGCCGTCGGCGGGCACGGGGCCCGCGAGCGGCGCGACCTCCTGCTCCCCGCGCTGCACGCGGTCAACGACAGGATCGGGTGGATCAGCGAGGGAGCCCTCGACTACATCTGCCGCCGCCTCACCGTGCCGCCCGCCGAGGCGTACGGGGTGGCGACGTTCTACTCGTTGTTCTCGACGAAGCCGCGACCGGCGCGGGTGCTGCACGTCTGCACCGACCTGGCCTGCCAGGCGCGCGGCGCCGACGCGGTGCGGCGGAGCACCGAGGAGCGGCTCGGCCCTCCGGGCATGTCCTGGCAGCCGAGCCCCTGTCTCGGCCTGTGCGAGCGGGCCCCGGCCGCGCTCGCCCTGCAGGCCGGCGAGTTCCCGAGCGCGACCGTGTACGGCCCCGCCGAACCGGCACCGGCCCCCACCGGCGGCGCGGACGCGAACGGCGCCGCGAACGGGACCGGCGGAGCGGACGACATCGGCGGAGCCAACGGCAACGGCGCCAACGGAGCCGGCCGGGTCCACGGCGCCGTCGGTAATACGGGCGGCGCGAGCGACACAGGCACCGTCGGCGACGCGGGCGGCGCGAGCGGCACGGCCGGCGCGAGCACCGTCGGCGACGCGAGCACCGTCGGCGGCGCGAACGACACGGGCGGCCTGAGCGGCACGGGCGGTGTCGGCGACGCGGGCGACACCCGCGCCGCGGAAGGCACGAGCGGCACGGGTGGCGGCGGGGCGGGCCGCGGGGATCTCCGCAGGCTCGCCGGCCTCAGCGGCATGGACGCCACCGGCGGCCCCCTGGCCGAGCGCGAGGAGCCCCCCGCCGAGCACGCCGTCCCGCAGGCGGGCGACCCCTCCCTCGTGCTGCTGCGCCGGGTGGGGCTCGTCGACCCGGCGAGCCTGGACGACTACCGGGCCGCGGGCGGCTACGCCGCGCTGCGCGAGGCGGTCAGGATCGGCCCCGCCGGCGTCATCCGCGAGGTGCTCGAATCCGGCCTCGTCGGGCGGGGCGGGGCGGCGTTCCCCACCGGGCGCAAGTGGGAGGCCACCGCCCGCCAGCTCGACCATCCCCACTACCTGGTCTGCAACGCCGACGAGAGCGAGCCGGGCACCTTCAAGGACCGCGTGGTCATGGAGGGCGACCCGTACGCCCTGGTGGAGGCGATGACCATCGCCGCGTACGCCACCGGCTGTCCCAAGGGTTACCTCTACATCCGCGGGGAGTATCCCCGGGCGATCGGCCGGATGGCGCACGCCATCGACGTCGCCCGCTCGCGCGGCCTGCTCGGGGCCGACGTCATGGGGCAGGGCTTCGCCTTCGACATCGAGATCAGGCGCGGCGCGGGCGCCTACATCTGCGGCGAGGAGACCGCGATCTTCAACTCGATCGAGGGCTTCCGCGGCGAGCCGCGCAGCAAGCCGCCCTTCCCCGTGGAGAAGGGCCTGTTCGGCAAGCCCACCGTGGTCAACAACGTCGAGACCCTGGTCAACGTGCTGCCCATCCTGTCCGGCGGGGCCGCCGCCTACGCGGCGACCGGCACGGAGGGCTCGACGGGCACCAAGCTGTTCTGCGTCTCGGGCACGGTCGCCAGGCCGGGCGTCTACGAGCTGCCGTTCGGCGCCACCCTGCGCGAGCTGCTCGACCTGTCCGGGGGCGCGACCGGCAGGCTCCGGGCGGTGTTGCTGGGCGGCGCGGCCGGCGGGTTCGTCCGCCCGGACGAGCTCGACATCCCGCTCACCTTCGAGGGCACCCGCGCGGCCGGCACGACCCTGGGCTCGGGCGTGGTCCTGGTGCTCGACGACAGCGTCGACCTGGCCCACATCCTCCTGCGCATCGCGGAGTTCTTCCGCGACGAGTCGTGCGGTCAGTGCGTGCCCTGCCGGGTGGGCACCGTGCGGCAGGAGGAGGCCCTGCACCGGCTGAGCCGCAGGCCCACCGCCGGCGACATCGCGCTGCTGCGGGAGGTCGGCCAGGCCATGCGCGACGCCTCGATCTGCGGGCTCGGCCAGACCGCCTGGAACGCCGTCGAGTCGGCCATCGACCGGCTGGGCGTCTTCTCCCCCTCGGAGGCATCATGAGTGTTCCCCTGCAGCCGCCCCGGCGGCTGATCGAGATAACCGTCGACGGCGACCCGGTCCGCGTGCCGGAGGGCTCGACCGTGCTGGACGCCTGCTCGGCGGCGGGCAAGGACATCCCGACCCTCTGCTACGGCGACACCCTCACCCCGAAGAACGCCTGCCGGGTCTGCGTGGTCGAGGTCGAGGGCGCCCGTACGCTCGCGCCCGCCTGCTCGCGCCGGGCCGAGCCCGGCATGGTCGTCGGCACCGCGACCGAGCGCGCCCGGCACAGCCGCAAGATCGTCCTGGAGCTGCTGGCCTCGACGGCCGACCTGTCCACCACGCCGCGCGCGGCCGAGTGGATCGAGGAGTACGGCGCGCGACCGGACCGCTTCGGCGAGGAGGCCGCCACGGTCGCGCAGCCCGCGAAGGTCGACAACGACCTCTACGTGCGCGACTACTCCAAGTGCATCCTCTGCTACAAGTGCGTCGACGCCTGCGGCGACCAGTGGCAGAACAGCTTCGCCATCTCGGTCGCCGGGCGGGGCTTCGACGCGATGATCTCCACCGAGCACGACGCCCCGCTCACCGACTCGGCCTGCGTCTACTGCGGCAACTGCGTGGAGGTCTGCCCCACCGGGGCGCTGTCGTTCAAGAGCGAGTTCGACATGCGCGCCGCGGGCAGCTGGGACGAGTCCCGGCAGACCGAGACGACGACGATCTGCAGCTACTGCGGGGTCGGCTGCAACCTGACCCTGCACGTGCAGGACAACCGGATCGTCAAGGTGAGCTCGCCGCACGACAACCCGGTCACCCACGGCAACCTGTGCATCAAGGGCCGCTTCGGCTTCCAGCACGTCCAGAACGTGGCCACCTCGGAGGACACGCTCCCCCTCTCCGGCCCTGGTTCCCGGCCCGCCTCCGAACCGGTCTCCGGCGCGCGAACGGCCTCCGCCGATGGGTAGGGTCACCGTCAAGCGCCGGGTCCTGCGGCTGCGGGAGGCCGCGGCCGCCCACCGGGTCGACGTGCTGGCGGCCGAGGAGCCGCTGGAGATCCGGCTCGACGGGAAGCCGCTCACGATCACCATGCGCACGCCGGGCGACGACTTCGACCTGGCGGCGGGCTTCCTGGTGAGCGAGGGCGTGGTCACCTCCGCCGAGGAGGTCACCGCGATCCGCTACTGCGCGGGGGCCACCGCCGACGGTTCCAACACCTACAACGTGCTCGACGTCAGGCTGGCCGCGGGCACCTCTCCCCCGGCCACCTCGCTGGAGCGCAACTTCTACACCACCTCCTCGTGCGGGGTGTGCGGCAAGGCCTCGCTCGACGCGGTCCGCACGGTCGCCAAGTGGCGGGTGGACGGCGACCCGGCGCCGGTCACGGCCGAGGTGATCGCGGCGCTGCCCGACCGGCTCCGCGCGGCCCAGCGGGTGTTCGACCGGACCGGCGGGCTGCACGCCGCGGGCCTGTTCACGCTCGGCGGCGACGCGCTCTGCGTGCGCGAGGACGTGGGCCGGCACAACGCGGTGGACAAGCTGGTGGGCTGGGCGCTGCGCGACGGGCGCCTGCCGCTCGCCTCGACCGTGCTCATGGTGTCGGGACGCGCCTCCTTCGAGCTGGTCCAGAAGGCGGTGATGGCCGGCATCCCGATCCTCGCCGCCGTCTCGGCCCCCTCCTCGCTGGCCGTGGAGCTCGCCGCCGAGACGGGGCTGACACTCATCGGGTTCGTCAGGGGCAGCTCGATGAACGTCTACACCGGGGAGGGACGCGTCGATCTGGTCCCCGGCTGAGCCCGGGCCGCACCTCCCGGCCACCAGCAGGGCCGAGCGCCCACCCCCTCGGGCGTGGCGGCCCGCCGGGAGCCGGGAGGTGCGGCCCGACCTCCCTCACCGAACCGGAACCGCCGCGTTCGCCCCCACCGACCGCCGGGCCGGGGAGCGGCGGCTCCCCAGCCCGGCGACGAGAGCCCGGCCCGCGATACTCGCCCCCTTCGCCGGCCGGGCTCTCTGACGTCCGCGGCCCGGAGGTCCCGGCTCTCGGACCGTCCTGTCCCGGGGTGCCGTACGGTGCCTCCCCACGCACGGAACGGTGGTCGTCCAGGATGACCGCGACCTTCATGTCGGGGGTGCCTCCCCGCGCGCGGAACGGTGCCTCCTCGCACGGAACGGTGTCTTCCCGCGCGGAACGGTTTCTTCGGCGGGCGTCGCACGGACCCCGATTTTGACAACCGTTTTCATTTACGCGCATACTAGTTGGCATGATGTCCGAGTCCTCCCGACGTATCCGCATACGTAATGCCAGCCTGGCTGCGTCCGCCGCCCTTCTCGCCACCATCACCGCCTGTGGTACCGAGACCGGCTCGACCAGCGGCGGCTCGCCCGGGGGGGCGTCGAGCGTTTCCACGGACGGGAAACCCGCCGTCACCGCGGCCATCTATCCCCTGCAGTGGCTCGCCGAGCGGGTGGGCGGCCCCGACGCGACCGTCACCGGCCTGACCAAGCCCGGCGTCGAACCACATGATCTTGAGCTCTCCCCCCTCCAGGTCGCCGGGCTGGAGAAGACGAGGCTCGTCGTCTACATCAAGGGCGTCCAGCCCGCGGTGGACGAGGCCGTCGAGCAGCACGCCGCCGACCGGGCCTTCGACGCGGCCACCGCGGTCGCCCACCTCCCCGCGGCGGCGGAGGAGGAGCACCACGAGGAGGAGGAGGGGCACGGCCACGAGGAGGTCGACTACGATCCCCACCTCTGGCTCGACCCGGCCCGCTTCGCGACGGTCGCCACCAAGCTCGGCGAGACGCTGGCCGGCGCCGACCCCGCGCACGCCCAGGGCTACCGCGACCGCGCCGCCGCCACCGCCGCCGACCTCACCACCCTGGACCAGGAGCTGACCAAGGGCCTGGCCACCTGTTCCTCGGACGCGATCGTCACCAGCCACGCCGCGTTCGGCTACCTCGCCGACCGCTACAAGCTGCACCAGATCGGCATCAGCGGCCTCGACCCCGACGCCGAACCCTCTCCCGCTCGCCTCGCCGAGGTGGCAAAAGTGGCCAAGCAGGAGAAAGTAACTACGATTTTCACCGAAACCCTCGTCAGCCCGAAGGTCGCCGAGATTCTCGCCCAGGAGGTAGGTGCGAAGACCGCGGTCCTCGATCCGGTGGAAAGCCAGCCGTCGAACGGCGACTACCTGTCCGCCATGCGCCAGAACCTCTCCACACTCCAGGCAGCGCTCAGCTGCTCGTAAAGGTCACATGTGACGTCCAGCAAAACGGTTTTCACCATGAACGGCGGCCAGGTCAGCCTGGACCGCCGTCCGGTGCTTCGCGGGATCGACCTGTCCGTCGAACCCGGTGAGGCGGTGGCGGTGCTCGGCGCGAACGGGTCGGGGAAGTCGACCCTCATCCGCGCCCTGCTCGGTCTCGTCCCCCTCTCCGGCGGCGAGACCCTCCTGTACGACAGGCCCCCCGCCCGGTTCCGCGAGTGGTGGCGGATCGGCTACGTACCCCAGCGGCTCTCGGTGGGCGGGGGCGTGCCGACCACGATCCGCGAGGTCGTCGCCTCCGGCAGGATCGCCAGGCAGCGCCGCCTGCGCCCGACCGGCGCGGCCGACCGCGAGGCGACCGACAGGGCCCTGGCGGCCGTCGGCCTGACCCACCGCGCCTCCGACCCGGTACAGGCGCTGTCCGGCGGGCAGCAGCAGCGGGTGCTGATCGCCCGCGCCCTCGCCGGGGAGCCCGACACCTTCGTCATGGACGAGCCCACGGCGGGCGTCGACTCCGAGAGCCAGCTGCTCCTCGCGGAAACCCTGTCCGCGCTCGTCGCGCAGGGCAAGACGGTCCTGCTGGTCGCGCACGAGCTCGGCCCGCTGGAGCCCCTGATCACCCGGGCGGTGGTCCTGCGGGACGGGTACGTCTGCCACGACGGCCCGCCGCCCCGGGCGGTCGGCACGCACGCGCTGCCCGGCCACGACCACGTGCACCCGCACGCCGAGGAGGAGCCCGTGAGCCCGCTCGACTGGAGGCCCGTCTCGTGATCGAGCTTCTGCAGTTCGACTTCATGCAGCGGGCACTGATCGCCGCCCTCCTGGTCGGCCTGGCCGCCCCCGCCATCGGCACGTTCATGGTCCAGCGCCGCCTGGCCCTGCTGGGCGACGGCATCGGGCACGTCGCGCTGACCGGCGTGGCCCTGGGCTTCCTGACCGGGACGGCCCCGGTGCTGACGGCCGTGCTGGTCTCGATCCTGGGCGCCGTCGCCATCGAGCTGGTCCGCGAGCGAGGCAGGACCAGCGGGGACGTGGCGCTCGCCCTGCTGTTCTACGGCGGCATCGCCGGGGGTGTGCTGCTCATCTCGCTGGCTCCCGGGGGGAGCAACGCCACGCTGATGTCCTACCTGTTCGGCTCGATCAGCAGCGTCGCCGTCGAGGACGTGTGGGTGATCGGCCTGCTGGCGGTGGCGGTGCTCGGCGTGGTGACCGTCTTCGGGCGGGAACTCTATGTACTGTGCCAGGACGAGGAGGTCGCCAGGGCCAGCGGCCTGCCGGTCCGCTTTCTCAGCCTGCTGATCGCCGTGACCGCCGCGCTGACCGTGGTCATCGCCATGCGCGTCGTAGGATTGCTTCTGGTGAGCGCGCTGATGGTGGTGCCGGTGGCGACCAGCCAGCAGCTCACCCGGGGGTTCGTGAGCACGATGTTCCTTTCCATGCTGTTTGGGATGATCTCTACGGTCGGCGGTCTGACGTCCTCCTTCTACATCGAGGTCCCGCCGGGCGCGATCATCGTCATCGTCGCTCTCGCGGGGTTCGTCCTCGCCCTCGGGCTCGGTAGATTCGTACGTCGAAGCCGACCTCAGGAGTCCAGCCCATGAGCAACAGGCGTGACGCCGTCCACGCGATCCTCCGCCAGAGCGAGGGTTTCCGCAGCGCGCAGGACGTCTACGCGGAGATGCGCGCGGAAGGCGCCAAGATCGGACTGACCACCGTCTACCGGGCCCTGCAGGCACTCGCCGACACCGGCCACGTCGACGTGCTGAGGACCGACGACGGCGAGTCGGTCTACCGGGCGTGCGCCAGCGGCGACCACCACCACCACCTGGTCTGCCGCAGGTGCGGCCGTACGGTGGAGGTGGCCGGGCCCGCGGTGGAGCGCTGGGCCGAGGCCATCGGTTCCGAGCACGGGTTCACCGAGATCACCCACACGCTGGAGATCTTCGGGACCTGCGCCTCCTGCTCCACCGCCGCCAAGCCGCTCCGCGAGCCGAGCCGAGCCGAGCCGAGCCGAGCCTGAGCGGACATCCCGGCGAACCGCTCCACGCGCCGAGCCGCACCCGAGCGGGCGTCCCGGCGCGACGGAACACGTACGAGAAGAGCGATTTCAGGACGCGACGCGCACATCACGGCTCACCAGGACACGCTTCGCGGAAAACCTTGTCGCCCGGGGACGCGCCACGATGACGGGCCCCCGGGAGGGGGCGCCGGAGGTCCACGGGAGAGATACGCTTCCGACACGGCGAGCCGCCGTACGCGCCTCCACGTTGCAATCGCTTCTACAGGAGTCAACATGCCATTCGGACATGACATGGTGCACTCACTCGCCACCGCGGTCGACCTGGTGAACACCTCCCCCTCCACCGGAGGCGAGGACACCCTGACCGACCTGCGGAAACTCGGCGACTTCGTGGCGCGCTGGGAGGTCAGCGGGATCGGGGAGCTGGACGCCGCCGACCTGACCCAGGTGCGCGCGCTGCGCGAGGCCTTCCACAAGGTCTTCACCGCCCCCGACCAGCCCACCGCGGTCATCCGGCTGAACACCCTGCTGAGCGGGACCCGCATCACCCCGCGCCTGGCGGAGCACGACGGCCACCCCCTGCACGTCCACTACTTCGCGCCGGACGCCTCGCTGCACGAGCACCTCGCGGCCGACATCGGGGTCGCCCTGGCCCACCTGCTCGTCGAGGGCGAGTGGGAGCGCCTGCGCACCTGCTCTGCGCCCGACTGCGACCACGTCTTCGTGGACGAGTCGCGCAACCGCTCGCGGGTCTACTGCGACAGCCGCACCTGCGGGAACCGGATGCACGTCGCCGCCTACCGCGCCCGGCGCCGGGCCTGACGTCACTCTCCGCTAATACCTATTGACTGAGTAGGTAATGCCGGTAGGTTGTGAACGTGATGCCACCTACCCCCGAGGAGAGCCCATGAGCGTCACCGACGAGCTGCTCGCCAACGCCGAGCGTTACGCGGAGACCTTCACCAAGGGGCATCTGCCCCTGCCGCCCGCGCGCGGGGTCGCCGTGCTGGCCTGCATGGACGCCCGCCTCGATCCGTACGCCCTGCTCGGGCTCTCGGAGGGCGACGCGCACGTCATCCGCAACGCGGGCGGCGTGGTGACCGCCGACGAGCGCCGCAGCCTGGCCATCAGCCAGCGCCTGCTCGGCACCAGGGAGATCATCCTCATCCACCACACCGACTGCGGCATGCTCACCTTCACCGACGACGACTTCAAGCGGCAGATCCAGGCCGAGGTCGGGGTGAAGCCCGACTGGGCGGCCGAGGCCTTCACCGACCTCGACGAGGACGTCGTCCAGTCCCTCCACCGGATCAGGAACGACCCCTTCATCCCGCACACCGACTCGGTGCGCGGCTTCGTCTACGAGGTGGAGACCGGCCGCCTGCGCGAGGTCAAGGCCTGACGGCCGGGGCACCTGGACGACGCGGGAGCGGGGCCCGGCGCGTCTGGTCCCGACGGTCGCCCGGGAGGCGTCCCCCGGCGTGGGACGTCACCCGGAACACGACATCACCGCGTGGCGGCGCCCGGGAGACCGGAGGTGTCCCGGGCGGACGGGACCGCGTTCGGCACCGCTCCCCCGTACCTCCTGTCGCGCTTGGCGTACGTCTCGCAGGCCTCCCACAGGTCGCGGCGGTCGAAGTCGGGCCACAGCCGGTTGAGGAAGACCATCTCGGCGTACGCCGTCTGCCAGATCAGGAAGTTGGAGATCCGCTGCTCGCCCGAGGACCGTACGAAAAGGTCGACGTCGGGGATCTGCGGCTCGTCGAGGTATCGGGCGAAGGTCTCCTCCTTCACCCGGCCCGGCTTGACGCGCCCGTCGGCGATGTCCTGGGCCAGGCGCAGGGCGGCGTCCACGATCTCGGCGCGGCCGCCGTAGTTGACGCAGAACTGCAGGGTCAGCGTGGAGTTGCCCTCGGTCATCTCCTCGGCGTCGCGCAGTTCCTGGATCACGCTCCTCCACAGCCGCCCGGGGCGGCCCGCCCAGCGGACCCGTACGCCCATCGCGTGCAGCTGGTCCCTGCGGCGGCGGATGACGTCGCGGTTGAAACCCATCAGGAAGCGGACCTCGTCGGGGGAGCGCTTCCAGTTCTCCGTGGAGAAGGCGTAGGCCGACAGGTAGGGGATGCCGAGCTCGATCGCGCCCTCGATCACGTCGAAGAGCGACGCCTCGCCCGCCTTGTGGCCCTCGGTGCGGGGCAGGCCGCGCTGCTTGGCCCACCGCCCGTTGCCGTCCATCACGATCGCCACGTGCCGGGGCACGAGGTCGCGCGGGATCGGGGGCGGGGTGGCGCCTGAGGGGTGCGGGACGGGTGGGCGGACGTTCACGTGGCGAGCTCCCTTTCTACGTGTCTAAGAGAGCGTATGCCGTGTTCGAGGTGCCACTGGAGGTATGCCGCGACCAGGCCGCTGCACTCGGCGCGGTGCCGGGCGACGGAGGCGTCGGCGGTGAGCCAGTCTCCCTTGAGCAGCGCCGCCATCAGGGCGAGGGTCTCCCCCTCGGGCACCGCCGCGCCCGCGGGACGGCAGGCCCCGCACACCACTCCCCCGGCCACGATGGCGAAGGCCCGCACCGAGACGGCCTTGCACCGGGCGCAGGCCTCCAGCGCGGGGGCGTAACCGGCGACGGCGAGGGAGCGCAGGAAGTAGGCGTCCAGGACGAGCCTGGCCTCGTGGTCGCCCGAGCCGAGCGTGCGCAGGCCGCCGACGAGCAGCAGGAACTGGCGCAGCGCCGGCTCCTTCTCCCCCATGACCAGGCGGTCGGCGGTCTCCAGCATCGCGGTGCCCGCCGTGTAGCGGGGGTAGTCGGAGACGAGCGGCTCGCCGTAGGGCCGGATGGTCTCGGCCTGGGTGATCATGTCGAGCGTGCGGCCGGTGTGGAGCTGGAGGTCGACGTGAGTAAAAGGTTCGAGCCTGCCCCCAAATCGTGATGTTGTCCGCCGGACCCCCTTCGCGACCGCCCGGATCTTGCCCAGCCGCCGGGTCAGGACGGTGACGATCCGGTCGGCCTCTCCCAGCTTGTGGGTGCGCAGCACGATTCCGTCGTCACGGTACAGACTCACCCGGACAGTGTAGTGGGACCATCCGCTTGGCAGAGGTGGAAGCATGATCAAACGACACGGACAGATCACCGGTGCGTGTTGTTCACCCAAAACTCACTAAACTTTGGCCTCTGGCGAAATGCCACCCCCGCTTACACCGCCCCACACCCGCCTTCCGCACGAAAGGGTGCCATGCCCCGCGTGGTCCTGCTGGGCTCATCGCCCGGCCCCGATGCCGCTCCCGGCCAGGCGACGCCCGCCGCGTTGACCCTGCCCGCGCTTCCCGGCTGCCCCACGGTGATCGGCAAGCTGCACGGCCAGCTCGCCTCACTCGACCCCGAGCCGGTGACGATCGTCCGCTCCGGCGACGCCGCCGCCCACCGGGGCTTCCCCGGCAGCCTCGTCGAGACCTCCGACCTGGCCGGCGACCTGCGTGCCGTGGCCGACGCCGTCGAGGGCGCCACCGAGAACCTGCTCTTCCTGCCGGCCAACTCGCTGATCCACGACGAGCTGATCTACCAGATCACCAAGTCGAAGCGCGGGGCCCTCGCGCTGATCACCAAGGAGCCCCGGGAGGAGGACGAGAACGGCGACGTCATCGTCCCCGACGTCCCGATCGACGAGGCGCTGCCGGAGATCGGCGACCGCAGGCTGGAGGGCCTGCCCGTCCGGGTGCGTGCCCGCAAGTCCCGGGTCATCTCGGTGGGCTCGGCCTACCACGGGGTGACCAGGCCCAACTCGGTCCTGCTCGGCCCGCTGCACCTGCACCACAAGCACGCGCCCGTCCTCGCCGAGGCCGCCCGCGAGCTGGCCGACATGGCCCACCTGCTGGGCCCTGACGACGACCTGGTCCAGCTGCTGGTCCTGGGCCTGGTGCGCAAGGGCGTCTCCGTCGGCATCCGCGGCCGCCGCGACCTGTTCTTCCGCCGGGTGTCCTCCCCCGAGGAGGCCGCCGAGGCGCTGGCCGAGATGTCCACGTTCGACGAGGACAAGGCCCGGCTGAACAACGCGGTGAAGGGCGCCGACGGCTTCTTCACCACGTACTTCGTCAGCACCTACTCCCGGTTCATCGCCCGCTGGGCGGCCAGGCGGGGGCTCACCCCCAACCAGGTCACGCTGATCTCGATCGCGCTGGGCGTGGCGGCGGCGCTGTGCTTCGCCACCGGCGAGCGGGCCGGGATGGTCGCGGGCGGCGTGCTGATCTACTTCGCGTTCGTGTTCGACTGCGTGGACGGCCAGGTCGCGCGCTACGCCCGCAAGTTCGGCGTGCTGGGGGCGTGGCTGGACGCCACGTTCGACCGGTTCAAGGAGTACGTGGTCTTCGCCGGCCTGGCGGTCGGCGCGGCGGTCTCCGGGGTGGGCGACGTCTGGACGCTGGCGCTGATCGCGCTCGGCGTGCAGTCCATCAAGCACCTCCTCGACTTCTCCTACGGCGCGGCCAACCGGCGCAAGCCCCCCTCGCCGCTGCCCTCGGTGTCGCTCTCGGTCAGCGCCGACACCGGCCTGCGCCAGGCGCTGGAGGAGCGCAAGAACGCCAGGACCGGCGGGATCCGCAACCTGCTGAAGATGTGGGGCAGGGCCGGCAGGTACCGCTCCGTGCACTGGGCCCGCAAGATGATCGTGTTCCCCATCGGTGAGCGCTTCGCCGCCATCGCGATCGTCAGCGCCCTGTTCGACGCCAGGATCACCTTCCTGACCCTGATCATCTGGGGCGGCATCGGGGCCGCCTACTCGCTCACCGGACGCCTGATGAGGTCTCTCGCATGATCACCCAGCCGCAGACGATCCCCGCTCCGGATCCGTACGAGGAGCGGCTGCGCGTGCAGACCGCCCGGCTGCTCGCCTACCGCGACGACGGCCCGCTGGTCACGCTGCTGCGTGACAAGGTCGGCCCCGGCCTGCCCCCGGTGCCCGCCTCGCTCGCCGCGCTACTGGCGATCATCGTGATGGCCGTGACCGGGATGCTGGTGAACGGGCCGATCCTGCTCGTCCCGGTGCTGGTCATGATCGTCCTGGTGCTGCCCACCGCGGCCCGCGACCACCTGGGCAAGCTCGACTGGCTGACGCCGCCGCTGATCCGGGCGGCCGAGTTCCTCACGATCATCCTGATCGGCCTCGCGGCCGACGCGCCCAAGTGGCTGCTGTACGTGCTGATCTACGTGATCGGCTACCACACCTACGACACGGTGTACCGGACGCGGCAGAGCATCTGGCCGGCTCCCTGGGTGTTCCAGGCCGGGCTGGGCTGGGAGCTGCGGCTGCTGCTGGTCGGCGCCGGCGCCGCGCTGGGCGTGCTGACGTGGGTGCTGGCCGTGCTCACCCTCTACCTCGGCGTGCTGTTCGCGGTCGAGAGCGTGACGAGCTGGGTCGGCCTGGACAAGCAGACGGCGAACGCCGCCCAGGCGAGCGACGACCTGGAGACCTCCCCCGAGGAGGCCCAGGAGCAGGCCACCGGCGAGGCCGACCAGACCTGACCGGAGTCCTCCCCCCGAGGAGGCTCAGGAGCAGGCCGACCAGACCGCACCCGAACCTCGCGAACGGCGAACGCCGCCGGACAGATCGTCTGTCCGGCGGCGTTCTCGCGTCCGGGCTAGCGCGACACCCCGCCTGCCGCGAGGCCGGGCCGATCCAGGCGGTATACAGGTCTGCGTGGAACTGGACAGGCTGGATCGCGACATCATCGGGGCCCTCGTCGAGGACGCCCGCGCCACGTACGCGGAGATCGGGCAGCGGGTGGGCCTGTCGGCGTCGGCGGTGAAACGCCGGGTGGATCGGCTGCGCGAGACCGGCGCGATCACCGGGTTCACCGCCCGGGTGGAGCCCGCGGCGCTCGGCTGGACCACCGAGGCCTACGTGGAGCTGTTCTGCGCGGGCAAGACCTCGCCGTCGGAGATCGGGGTGGCCGTCGGCCGCCACCCCGAGGTGGTCTCGGCGTGCACGATCACCGGCGAGGCCGACGCGCTGCTGCACATCAGGGCCACCGACGTGCGGCACGTGGAGAGGGTGATCGAACGCATCGCCGCGGAGCCGTTCGTGGTGCGGACCAAGAGCTCCATCGTGCTCTCCCGCCTGATCGAGGCGCCCCTGGTCACCTCGCGCAGCGAGCCGTTCGTCGCGCCGCACAACGAATCGACGTTCCTGACCTGAAGTGCGCAAGAAACCCGCGTCAGGACGCAAACGCACCCTCTTGGCCTGCGAGAACGCCGTTCCTAGGCTGATGACGCCGCCGTCGGGACCCTGACGGCGGCTGTCACCACGACCTTTACCTGCGGGGTTACCCATGACGAGGCACTACCTCATGTGTCGGCCCGACCACTTCGCGGTCGAGTACGCGATCAACCCGTGGATGCATCCCGAGGCCGGTGCCGACCGCGAGCTGGCGATCAGGCAGTGGGAGACCCTCAGGAGCGCCTACGAGGAGCTCGGGCACCGCGTCAGCCTCATCGACCCGGTCGAGGGCCTGCCGGACATGGTCTTCGCCGCCAACGGCGCGCTGGTCGTGGACGGCCGCGTGTACGGCGCGCGCTTCACCCACCCGCAGCGCGCGGCCGAGGGGCCCGCGTACCTGAGGTGGTTCCTCGACAACGGCTACGAGCGGGTCCGCGAGGCGGCCTTCACCAACGAGGGCGAGGGCGACTTCCTCACGCTGGACCACCTGGTCCTGGCCGGGACCGGGTTCCGCACCGACATCACCGCGCACAAGGAGGCCCAGGAGTTCCTCGGCCGCCCGGTGGTGACGCTGCAGCTGGTGGACCCCCGGTTCTACCACCTGGACACCGCGCTCTTCCCGCTGAACGGACATAACGTGGCATACTTCCCAGGGGCCTTCTCTCCGGGGAGCCAGGAGGTGCTCCGCCACCTCTTCCCGGACGCCGTCGTCGCGACCGAGGACGACGCGGCCGTACTGGGCCTCAACGCCGTCAGCGACGGCGTCAACGTCGTGATCAACGCCGAGGCCGCCGACCTGCAGCTCGAACTCAAGCGCCGCGGCTTCGAGGTCGTCCCGGTGGACCTGTCGGAGCTCCGCAAGGCCGGCGGCGGCCCCAAGTGCTGCACGCTGGAGATCCGGGGCAGTGCCTGACATGACGTCCACACACCAGGGAGGAGCGCGGATGACCGGCACCGACGACTTCATCGAGCTGAGCGAGCGCCGCAGCGCGCACAACTACCACCCCCTGCCCGTCGTGATCCGCGAGGCGCAGGGCGCCTGGGTCGTCGACGTGGAGGGCAGGCGCTTCCTCGACTGCCTGTCCGGCTACTCCTCGCTGAACTTCGGGCACGGCAACCCGAAGATCATCGCAGCGGCGCAGGATCAGCTGTCGCGGCTCACCCTGACCAGCCGCGCCTTCTTCCACGACCAGTTCGCCACCTTCGCCGCCGGGCTGGGCGACCTCACCGGCAAGGACATGGTCCTGCCGATGAACACCGGCGCCGAGGCCGTGGAGACCGCGATCAAGGTGGCCCGCAAGTGGGGCTACGAGGTCAAGGGCGTGGCCGCCGAGCAGGCCAACATCATCGTGATGGAGGACAACTTCCACGGCCGTACCACCACGATCGTCGGCTTCTCCACCGACCCCGACGCCCGCGGCGGCTTCGGCCCGTACACCCCCGGCTTCAGGATCGTGAAGTACGGCTCCGTCGAGGCGATCCGCGAGGCCGTCGACGCCAACACGGTCGCGGTGCTGCTGGAGCCCATCCAGGGCGAGGCCGGGGTGCTGGTGCCACCGGACGGCTACCTCACCCAGGTCCGCGAGCTGTGCACCGCGGAGAACATCCTGATGATCGCCGACGAGATCCAGTCGGGCCTCGGCCGCACCGGCGAGACCTTCGCCTGCGACCACGAGGGCGTCGTCCCCGACATCTACGTGCTGGGCAAGGCCCTGGGCGGCGGCGTCGTCCCGGTCTCGGCGATCACCGCGAACGAGGACGTGCTCGGCGTGATCAGGCCGGGGCAGCACGGCTCCACCTTCGGCGGCAACCCGCTCGCCTGCGCGGTCGCCAACGCGGTCATCGAGCTGCTCGGCACCGGCGAGTACCAGGCGCGGGCCAGGGAGCTCGGCGAGGTCATGCACGAGAGGCTGCGCGGGCTGATCGGCCACGGTGTGGTCACCGTGCGCGGGCGCGGCCTGTGGGCGGGCGTCGACATCGACCCGTCGCTGGCGAGCGGCCGGGAGGTCTCCAAGGCGCTCATGGCCCACGGCGTCCTGGCCAAGGACACCCACGGCTCGACCGTCCGCCTCGCCCCGCCGATCGTCGTCTCCGAGGAGGACCTCCTGTGGGCGGTCGACCAGCTCGGCGCCGTCCTGGCGGAACTCGCGAGGTGAACCCTCCGGCGCGGCCGTCGTCCCGGAGGGACGGCGCCGCACCGGAATCCCGGTCCCCTGTTAGCGGACGGCGGACTCCTCCAGCTCCACGACAGTGATCTCCGAGACCTCGGTGCCCGCGGCGGTGTCCCAGCGGACCGACGTGGGGGCGGTGTCCAGGGAGAGGATGGCCACCGCGTTGGAGAACCACGGGCCGTTGGTGATCCGCCACTTGAACGGCGGCTTCCTGATCTTCGCCATGCGGGAGAGCGAGCGGCCGACCAGGCTGGCGATGCCGAACTGGGCGACGATGTTGGCCAGGCGCAGGGTGCGGCTCAGCGGGTTGCGGATCGGGGAGCAGACCAGCTGGTAGATGGGGAGCCCGTGGGCCTTGGCCACGTAGGAGTAGTGGACGTCGCCGGAGAGCATGATCACCGGCTTGCCCAGCCCCATCAGCAGTTTCGACAGGTCCTCGAACGAGCGGCGGAAGGCCGCCCAGTGCTCCAGGTCGACGGCCTGGCGCAGGGCCTCCGACCAGCGGGCCACGGTCTTGCCCCAGGCGCCCTGGGCCAGGGCCTCGTTCCAGTTCTGGATGTGGTGGATGCCCGCCGGGAGCAGGAACGGCACCGAGGAGCCGATCACGAAGCGCTTCGCGCCCTCCTTCTGGAGCTGCTCGGTGAGCCACTCCCACTCCACCGGGTCGATCATGCGCCGGTCGCCGGGGTCGAGCTGGCGGGAGCAGCGGGAGTCGAGCATGATCAGGCGGGTGTCGCCGAGGTCGCGGGCGTAGCTCCACCGGCTGTCGGCGGGAACGTCGTAGGCGTGCTCGGCGAAGACGTCCAGGACCTCGGCGCCGTCCCCCTCCGCCGCGTACACCTTGCTGAGCACCTCGTCGGAGGCGCGTTCGGCGGGCGACATGTTGCCCAGGTGCTGGTAGACCCAGTAGGCGCCGATCCCGGAGACCACCCGGTGCCGCCACCACGGGACCTCCTCCATCGCCTTGCGCCAGGAGATGGAGGTGTTGAAGTCGTCGCGCAGGTCGTGGTCATCGAAGATCATCGCGGTGGGCACGGTGGACAGGAGCCAGCGGATCTCCGGGTCGGTCCACGCCAGGCGGTACAGCTCGGCGTACTCCTCGAAGTCGGCGATCTCCTTCTTCGGCTCGGTGTCCCTGCGGTCCGCGATGAACTTCAGCATCTCGGCGGACGGCTCGTCGGCGTAGACCTGGTCGCCGAGGAGCAGCAGCAGATCGGGCCAGCGCTCGTCGGGCGCGTCCGGCAGGGTGCCGCCGTACGCGCGCAGCACGTCCACCCCGTGCGAGATCGTGTAAACGAGGTCGTGCGGCACGCTGGTCCGGCAGGAGCCGAACATCACCCGGTTCGGACCGTCCGGTCCGAGCAGCCGGATGCGGCTCGGCGGCTGGTCGGGCAGCGGCCACACGGTCTCCCCGCCCAGGCGGACCTCGTAGGTCCCGCCGCTCTCGACGTCGACGATCGCGTAGTGGTGGCCGTGGACGGTGAACGTCCTGGCCTCCGAGCGCACGCCGCCGACCTCGACCGTCACCTCACACGGCTCGCTCGTCTCCACCCACACCGACGCGCTCGTCTCGTCGACGTAACGCAGCATCGGCCCGACCACAAGTTCCGGCACTTTCATCCCCTCAGCCACTGCAAAACGGCAAGAATCCTTGACCGGAGACTGCCATATCTGCGTGTTACCTCCAGATTGCCCAACAGAACTGGCAGATAACACGCTCCTCCTGGCCGCGAGCTCGCAGACAGGCCCGGTGATCAGTCATCAGAACGAAACACGGCCCGTCCCTGCGGGCAAAGAACCACACCTAGTCTGATCGTGACCATGTGCCCCGAGCGGAGCAAGGGCGCTCCGCTCACCGTACGGAGGTTCGCCTTGACAACGCCAACGGTGCCGTCGACGACGCCGGCCACCACTCCCGCCGGTCCGGGCCGGCAGGCCCTCGACTCCGCCCTGTTCCGGCTCGGCCAGGCGGCCGACCGGCTGGAGCTGGACGACAACCTGCGCGCCATGC
This sequence comes from Streptosporangium sp. NPDC002721, assembly GCF_042888905.1. Lineage (NCBI taxonomy): Bacteria > Bacillati > Actinomycetota > Actinomycetes > Streptosporangiales > Streptosporangiaceae > Streptosporangium > Streptosporangium sp. NPDC002721. The sequence goes on along the minus strand of NZ_JBIAQI010000045.1, from coordinate 25,871 downwards.
TCGCCACTCCCCGCCGCTCGCTCACCGTCTCGGTCCCGGTCCGCCGCGAGGACGGCCGGATGGACGTCGTGCAGGGTTTCCGGGTTCAGCACAACACTACCCGCGGCCCGGCGAAGGGCGGCATCCGCTTCCACCCTCACACCGACGTCCACGAGGTCACCGCCCTGGCCATGGGCATGACGTGGAAGTGCGCGCTGGCCGGCATCCCCTACGGGGGCGCCAAGGGCGGCGTCTCGGTGGACCCCGCCTCGCTGTGTGCCCTCGAGCTGGAACGGGTCACCCGGCGCTACGTCAACGAGGTCCTGCCGATCATCGGTCCCGAGCGGGACGTCCCGACCCCCGACGTCGGGACCGACGAGCGGACCATGGCCTGGATCATGGACACCTACTCGGTGAACGCGGGCTACCCGGTGCCCGGGGTGACGATCGGCGGTCCGGTGAACCCCGGCGCGCCCGACCGGGCCGGGGCCACCTCCCGCGGCGTGCGGGTCGCCGCGCTCAGGGCCCTGGGCGGCTCCCCCGAGGGCCGTACCGTCGCGATCCAGGGCTTCGGTAAGGTCGGCGCCCCGGCCGCGCGCTACCTCGCCGACGCGGGCTGCCTCGTGGTCGCGGTCTCCGACCGCACCGGGGCGGTGATCGACCGCTCCGGCCTGGACGTCGACGACCTGCGGGCGTGGTCGGAGGAGACCGGCGGGGTACGCGGCTACCTCCGGGCGGACGCGCTGTCGCAGAAGGAGTTGCTGGAGCTCGACGTGGACGTGCTCGTCCCCGCCGCGATGGCGGGGGCGATCACCGAGGAGAACGCCCCCCGGATCAGGGCGGGCCTGATCGTGGAGGGCGCCAGCTCCCCCACCACGCCCGGGGCGGATCACGTCCTCGCCGACGCGGGCGTCACCGTGGTCCCCGACATCCTGGCCAACGCGGGCGGTGTGATCGTCTCCTACCTGGAGTGGCTGCAGGACATGCAGGCGCGCTCGTGGAGCGCGCGCGAGGTCGACGCGCGGCTGCGCGGCATCGTGGAGGACGCGTTCGACGCGACCGCGGCGGTCGCCGCCGAGCACGGGATCACCCTGCGCCAGGCGGCCCACGTGATCGCCGTCGGCCGCGTCGCCGAGGCCCACCGGGCGCGCGGGACGCACCCCTGAGGCCGTACGGGGAGGTGCCGGGGATCTTGAGGGCGCGGATCGGGGCGTGTCATGAACCCGGAGGCCGCCGACCGGGGCACGTCACGAACTCAGCGACCGTCGAGCGAGACGTGTCACGAGCTCGGAAGGCCGTTCACCGGGGTAGGCCACGAGCTCGGAAGACCCCTGACCAGGGCAGGCCACGAGCTCGGAAGGCTCTTGACCGAGGCAGGTCACGGGCTTGAAAGCGGGCGACCGGGGCGTGTCACGAGCGGCCGGGGCCGCCCGGGGCGCGCTCCGGGACCGCCGGAGCGCCGTCCAGGGCGGTGACCAGCCCCTCCAGGTCCCGCATGAGCCGTTCGGTGCGCTCGGTGCCGTAGACCGCCTCGATCAGCCGGTGGTGCTCGGCCACCCCGCCCTCGACCCGGGCCAGCAGCTCGGACCCGCGGTCGGCGAGGAAGACGGCGACCTTGCGGCGGTCGCCCGGATCGTGCCCTCGGTAGACGAGGGAGCGGTCGATGAGCCGGTCGATGGCCTTGGTCAGCGTCGGGTGCGGCATCAGCACGGCCTCGGCCAGGTCGCCCATCGAGTGCCCCCGGCCGTCGGCGAGGGCGCGCAGGATGCGCCACTGCTCGACGGAGACGTCCTGGGCGGTCACCGCGGCGGCGAGGCCCCGGTTGACACTGCGCTCGGCCCTGCTGAGGAGGTAGGCGAGCGAGGATCCCAGCCCGGTCGTCACCACATGGAGCTCCCGTCTGCGTCACGATTCGTGTCCCGTCCAGGTGACGGGAGTGCCGTACCCATCCATTCGGGAGGATACTCGTCCTCGTGGCAGAAGCCATCACAGCCATCACAGCCGTCATAGAACCCCTGGAGGCCCGGCTGCTCCCGGGGGGCGCGCTGCGCGTCGGGCTGGTCGTGCCGGTCTCCGGGGTGCTCGGCCTGGTGGGGCCGTGCGCGATCAACTGCGCGGTCCTTGCGGCCGACGAGGTGAACCTCGCGGGCGGGATGCTCGGCAGGCCGGTGGAGCTGGTCCTGGTCGACGGCGGCCGTCCCGCGGCGCAGGTGGCCGCCGAGGTGGCGGGGCTCGCGCGCTGGGGCGCGATCGACGCCGTGGTCGGCACCCACGGCAGCGACGTCAGGATCGAGGTGGTGCGGGCGCTGGCCGGGAGGGTGCCGTTCGTCTACGCGCCGCCGTACGAGGGTGGCGGTCACGCGCCGGGCGTCTACTTCCTGGGCGAGACCCCCGGCCGCCAGCTGCGGCCCGGCCTCGACCTGCTGATCGACCGCCGCCGGGCGCGCAGGTGGTTCCTGCTCGGCAACGACTACGTCTGGCCGCGCCTGGTCCACGGGGCGGCCAGACGCCACCTCGCCGCGCGGGACGCCGGCGTCGTCGGCGAGCTCCTGGTGCCCTACGGCACCCGCGACTTCTCCCCGATCCTGGAGCGGCTGGTGGCCGACCGGCCCGACGCGATGCTGCTCAGCCTGGTGGGCAGCGACCTGGTCGCCTTCAACCGGGCCTTCGCGGCGGCCGGGCTGTCGTGGCCGCGGCTCTGCGGCGCGCTGGAGGAGCACGGCCTGCTCGGCATCGGCGGTGACGCCACCGGCGAGCTGTACGGGGCGATGGGTTACTTCGCGAGCCTGGGCACCGACGACAGCCTCAGCCTCGGCGAGCGCTACGCCCGCCGGTTCGGCTCGACCGCCCCGCTGCTCAACGGGCACGGGCAGGGGTGTTACGAGGCGGTGCTGATGCTCGCCGCGCTCGGCTCGCGCGCCGGGACGCTCGCCGTGCCCGAGGTGGACGCGATCGCCGACGGCACCTCCATCGTCACCGCGCGGGGACGGCTCACCCTGCGGGGGCACGGGGTGCGGCGCCAGGCCCACATCGGCCGGGCCGACGGCCTGGACTTCTCCATCGTCCGCTAGGGAAGCCGCAGGGCAAAGCGAAACAAAAACTTCCGATCGAAAACTTTTCCTTTGCAAAGAAAAGTTCTAATGTACGGCTGCGCCCACTTCAAGGAGCCGTACATGACAACCGAGCCCTCACTGGAGCAATTCGGTTACCGCCAGGAACTCCGCAGGTCGTTGAGCTTCACCGACCTGCTCGTCTACGGCCTGATCTTCATGGTCCCGATCGCGCCGTTCGGCATCTTCGGCGGTGTCTTCCAGGCCTCGGGCGGCATGGTCGCCCTCGCGTACGCCATCGGCATGGTCGCGATGGCCTTCACCGCGCTCTCGTACGCGCAGATGGCCCGCGCGTTCCCGATGGCCGGGTCGGTCTACACCTACGCGGGCCGGGGCATCGCCGCGCCCGTCGGCTTCCTGGCCGGGTGGGTGATCCTGCTCGACTACGTGCTGGTGCCCGCGCTGCTCTATCTCATCGCGAGCGCGGCGATGGCCTCCTTCGTGCCCGCCATCCCCGTCTGGGGCTGGCTGATCGTGTTCGTGGTGCTCAACACGGTCGTGAACTACACGGGCATCCAGATGACCGCGCGCATCACGAAGATCATGCTGGTCGGCGAGCTCGTCGTGCTGGCGATCTTCATGGTCGTCGGGGTGGTCGCCCTGGCCCAGGGCAGGGCCCAGGCGGGCGCGCTCAGCCCGCTGTTCGACTCCTCGACCTTCTCCTGGTCGCTCGTCTTCGGGGCGGTCTCGATCGCGGTGCTGTCCTTCCTCGGCTTCGACGGCATCTCGATGATGGCCGAGGAGAGCCGGGAGGACTCCCGGCGGCTCGGCAAGTCCATGGTCGCGGCGCTGGGCCTGGCCGGGGTGCTGTTCATCGCGCAGACCTGGGTGGCCGCGCTGCTCACCCCCGACCGGGCCCGCCTGCTGACCGAGGGCGACCCGGCGGGCACCGCCTTCTACGACATGGCCGCGTTCGCCGGGGGCCACTGGCTCAGCGTGCTGACCGCGGTCGCCACCGCCATCGCCTGGGGCTTCGCCAACTCCCTGGTCGCCCAGGCCGCCACCTCCCGCCTGCTGTTCGCGATGGCCCGCGACCGCCAGCTCCCCTCCTTCCTGGCCAGGATCGACCCCAGACACCGGGTGCCCGTCAACGCCACCCTCGTGGTGGCCGCGGTCTCCCTGGTCGTCGGGCTCTACCTGACCACCCGCGAGGACGGCATCACGCTGATCAGCGGGCTGGTCAACTTCGGCGCGATGACGGCCTTCCTCGCGCTGCACGTGTCGGTGGTCGTCCACTACGTCGTGCGCCGGGGCAGCCGCGACCTGTGGCGGCACCTGGTCGCCCCGGTGATCGGTTTCGCGATCCTGCTCTACGTCGTGATCAACGCCAGCATCGCGGCCCAGACGCTCGGCATCGTCTGGTTCGGCATCGGCCTGGTGGTGCTCGGCGTCTCCTACGCCACGGGCCGCCGACCCACCCTGGCCGGGCTCGTCGACACCCCGGAGGCACCCGGCACGACCGCGGCGCCCGGCGGCGCGACCGGCAAGCCCTGAGAAGCCGTAACAAGCGGCACCCGGCGGCGTGACCGGCGAACCACTGAGAAGCGGCGCCCTGCGCGACCGGCGAACCGCTGAGAACCGCCCCCCGTCCCATCGGCCCGACAGCATGCGAGGACAGAACCGTGTTCGACATCTTCCTGGAGGTCGGGGAGGGGCCCGGCTCCTTCCGTACCCCCTCCTTCCCCTTCCCGGAGCTCGCCTCCCCGCGGCTCCCCGCCGGAGGCTCGCGATGAACGTCCTCTCCTACCGCCCCGCGCCCGAGGACCTCAGCTACACCTTCGGCGGGCGGCCCGCGGTGGCCAGGGTCGCCCCGGGCTCGATCGTCGAGACGTACACCGAGGACTGCTTCGGCGGCCTGGTGACCTCGGTCGACGACCTGCCCTCGCGCGTCTGCGAGTTCCCCTACCTCAATCCCGTCACCGGCCCCTTCCACGTGGAGGGGGCCGAGCCGGGCGACACGCTCGCGCTGCACTTCGTCTCCATCGAACCCGCCAGGGACTGGGCCGTGTCGGCCACGTTCCCGCACTTCGGCGCGCTGACCGGCACCCACACCACCGCCATGCTCACCCCCGCCCTGGAGGAGCTGGTGTGGCGCTACGACATCGACGCGGCCGCGGGCGTGGTCCGCTACCACGCGCGCAGGAGCGACTTCACGGTCGAGCTGCCGCTGGACCCGATGCACGGCACGGTCGGCGTCGCGCCCGCCGCGTCCGAGGCCCGCATGACGATCACCCCCGACGCCCACGGCGGCAACATGGACACCCCCGAGCTGCGCGCCGGGGTCACCGTCTACCTCGGCGTCAACGTCGAGGGCGGGCTCTTCGCGATCGGCGACGGGCACGCCAGGCAGGGGCACGGCGAGGTGTGCGGCACCGCCGTCGAGGCGGCGATGAACACCGTCGTCGCCGTGGAACTGATCAAGGGGGTGAGCACCCCGTGGCCCCGTCTGGAGGACGACGGCCACCTGATGTCCACCGGCTCGGCCCGCCCGCTGGAGGACGCGTACCGGATCAGCCAGCACGACCTGGTCACCTGGGCCGCCGAGCTCACCGGCCTGGACCAGCTGGACGCCTACCAGCTGGTCAGCCAGATCGGCGAGGCACCGGTCGGCAACGTCTGCGACACCAACTACACGATGGTCGCCAAGCTCCCCAAACACGCCCTCGGCCGCCCGGCCGTCTACGACTCGGCCCACGACCGCCTGCGCGCCCTCGGCCGGAGATACCTGACCGAACGCTGACCGGGGTCGCCCCGGCCGGGAACCCGGCAGGGCGTGCGAGGTGGGCGGTCAGGCCACGGCGGTGACGATGTCCTCGCAGATCGCGTGGGTGGCGAGGGCGTCGGCGGCGTCGAGGACGGTGCCGGAGCGGACCGCGTCAAGGAACTCCAGGCAGACCTGTTCGATGCCCCGCTGCCGGGAGACCGGGGTCCAGTCGCCCCGCCTGGTGAGGGTCTCGGTGCCGGTGTGGTCGATCACGTCGGCCAGGTTGACCACGCGGCGCTTGGAGTCGCCTCCCATCACCTCCACGGTCTCCTCGGCCGAACCGCTCACCCTGTTCATGATTCCGAAGGCCGTGAAGCCGTCCCCGGACAGCTCCAGCGTCACGTGCTCCAGCAGCCCGTCCCTCACCCTGGCCCGGATGCCGGTGTGCTCGACCTCGCCGGGCACCAGGAACCTGAGGGTGTCCACGACGTGGACGAAGTCGTCGTAGACGACGGTCCGCGGGTCGGCGGCGAGGCGGGTGCGGTTCTTCTGCATCACCACCAGGTCGCGGGGGAGGTCGCGCAGCGCCGCGTAGGACGGCGCCCTGCGGCGGTTGAAGCCGACGAGCAGCGACCGCTCGCTCTCGCGCGCCAGCCCCACCAGGCGCTCGCACTCGGCGAGGGTGTAGGCGATCGGCTTGTCCAGGTAGACGTGGACGCCCGCCCGCAGCAGCGGCTCGACGACCTCCGCGTGCGCGGCCGTCGCGACGTGCACGAAGGCCGCCTCGACCCCCGCGCCGAGCAGCTCGTCCACCGAGGAGAAGCGGCGCTCGACCCGGTAGGCGTCGCCGAGGCGGTCGAGCGTGGCGCGGTCGCGGGTGCACAGGTGCAGGTCGAGGCCGGGAGTCGCGCCGAGAACGGGCAGGTACGCCTTCTCCGCGATGTCCCCGAGGCCGATGACAGCGATCTTCATACCCGAAGCGTACGGCGTGCCCCCGAGCCTCACCCCGACGCACTGTCCGGGCATGCGGGCCCCGATCCCGAGCTCGCCCTGGCGTACGGTCCCGGCCCGGCGCGTACGGCACGGAGCCTCTCACCTAAGCCGCCGCGGCCAGGCGGTCGCGCCACCACGCGAGCGTCGCGGCCAGCGCCTCGTCCATCGGGGTCGGCGCGACGCCGAGGACGGCCTGGGACTCCTCGGAGTCGAGGACGAAGGGGCGGACGAACTGGTAGCGCAGCTCCTCCAGTTCCCCGAGCATCGGCGAGAAGAGCGCGGCGGCGCGCAGCATCACGTGGGGCATGGCCTTGACCCCGGGGTCGGGGACCCCGGCGAGCGCGCACAGGCGGGCGGCGACCTCGCGTACCGTCATCGGCCCGGTCGTCGGGACGTGCCACGCGCGGCCCCAGGCGCGGTCGCCCTCGCCCGCCGCGACCAGGGTCCGCGCGACGTCGGGCACGTAGGTCCAGCTGTGCGGCTGGGCGGGGTCGCCGGCGAAGCGGACGGTCCTGCCGGCCAGGAGCCTGGGGACGAACCTCTCCCCCAGGTGCGACTGGTCGAGGCAGCCGGGGCCGAAGTAGTCGGATCCGCGCACCTCGGTCACCCTGACCCGGCCCGCCTCGTGCGCGGCCAGGGCGTCCTGCCACACCTTGACCCGGATCGCGCCCTTGGCGCTGGGCGGGTCGAGCGGGTCGTCCTCCCGCATCGGCTTGTCGGGCGCCGCGTAGACGTAGAGGTTGCCGAGGATGACGTACCCCGCGCCGGTGGTCTCGGCGGTTTCCAGCAGTGACGCGGCGAGCGGCGGCCAGTCGCGCGCCCACTCGTGGTAGCGCGGGTTGACGCAGTTGTAGAGGACGGCGGCGCCCCCGGTGAGGGCGGTCAGCCTCTCGCGGTCGCTCACGTCGGCGGCGACCCTGCGGATGCCCGGCAGGTCCGGCCCCGAGCCCGAGCGGCTGACGAGGACGACCTCGCGTCCCTGCCCGGCCAGCAGCCTGGCGACCTGGGAGCCGACCTGACCGGCTCCCGCGATGACGTGCTTGGCCATGGTTTCTCATTCCCTCGTGTCGGTTACCTGTTCCGTTCTGAGAGCAATGCTCTCGCTAGAGAGCATCGATCGTCAAGAGCAGTGCTCTCGTTTTTTGTCGGTGCTCTGGTAAGGTCGGAGCATGAGTTCGAGCCTCACCGCACGCGAGAGGGTCAGAGCCGAGCTGACCCGCGAGATCACCGACGTCGCCCGGCGGCAGCTCGCCGTCGACGGCGCGAGCGGCCTGTCCCTGCGCGCGGTCGCCCGCGAGATGGGCATGGCCTCCTCGGCGATCTACCGCTACTTCCCCTCCAGGGACGACCTGCTCACGGCCCTGATCATCGACGGCTACAACGCCGTCGGCGAGGCCGTGGAGAACGCCGACGCGGCCGTGCCGCCCGAGGACCACGGGGGCAGGTGGCTCGCGGTCTGCCACGCCGTACGGGACTGGGCGCTGGCCCACCCGCACGAGTACGCCCTGCTGTACGGCTCACCCGTCCCCGGCTACCGGGCACCGCAGGACACCGTCCCCGCCGCGCTCCGCGACACCGTCGTCTACGGCCGGATCGTCTCCGACGCCCACCGCGCCGGGGCGCTGAACCCGCCCGGCCCCCAGCCGCCCGTCCCGCCGTCCTTCCCCGAGGACGCCGCGCGCGTGCGCGAGCTGATGCCCGGCGTCCCCGACGACGCGGTCGTCCGCGGCCTGATCGCCTGGACCGGCCTGTTCGGCTGGGTCGGCTTCGAGCTGTTCGGCCAGTTCGACAACGTGATCCTCGACCGCGCGGCGGCCTTCGACCACGCCATGCGCTGCCAGGCCCGCACCCTGGGGCTGCCCATCTGATACGTCACGACTTGGCCGCGATGAGTAACATTCGCCGGTCTGAAGTGATAAACGAGGTGAAAGGCAGTGAAATGAGCCGTTTCCTCGATGAACGAAAGGCACCTCAGACTTCATGGTGGAAAGTCCTATTCACGGCGAAGGTGTGACGGTCCGCGCGCTGTTCGAGCGGAATTCCTTCGCGCTGGACTACTACCAGCGGGAGTACACCTGGACCCGCCACGAGGTCGGCACGCTCATCGACGACCTCGGCCAGCGCTTCCTCGGCCAGTGGAACCCCCTGCACGACCGCGAGGAGGTCGGCCGCTACGCCCCGTACTTCCTGGGCCCCTACGTCTACCACGAGCACAGGGGCCGCACCTTCCTCGTCGACGGCCAGCAGCGCGTCACCACGCTCCACCTCGTGCTGATCTACCTCCGGCAGCTGCTGCTCGACCAGGAGAGGTGGATCGACGCCGACGAGCTGGAGCGGCTCACCTACACGGCGCGGCACGGCAAGCGGAGCTTCAAGGTCGGCAGCTCCGAGGAGCTGTCCCGCGCGCAGCTGCTCAACTCACTGGTCACCGACTGGAACGGTCTCAAGGGGTTCACGCTGCCCGAGAACGCCCACGTCTCGGTGCGCAACCTGCACGACCGGAGCAGGGAGATCGACGGGGAATTCCCCGAGGTGCTGCGCGGCGAGGCCCTGGTGCCCTTCGTCCACTGGCTGCTCGACCGCGTCTGCCTGGTCGGCATCCGGGCCCTGGACCAGGAGAACGGCCGCGAGATCTTCGTGTCGATGAACGACCGGGGGCTCCGGCTGAGCCACGTGGACCTGCTGAAGGGCCACCTCTTCCGGCGGGTCGACGTGAAGGCGCGCGAGGACCTGGGCGGGGCCTGGGCCGACATGCTGGCCCGCCTCACCACCTCCGAGACCGACTCCCCCGAGGCCAACACGCCCAGCGCGTACGTCCGCTCGTTCCTCCTCGCGCAGTACGCGGACCTCGGCGAGGGGTCCGCGGACGCCGCCGAGATCGGGCGGGCGGTCCACGAGTGGATCCTGCGCAACGACGTCCAGCTCGGCCTCGGCCGGGTGGCCGAGGCGCAGGCGTTCGTGCAGCGGCTCACGAACGTGTCCAAGCGCTACTGCGAGCTGCTGCGCGCCTGCCGGGAGTTCACCCCGGCCCTGGCCGGGGTCTACTTCAACGGCCACAACGGCATCGACAACCAGTTCACGCTGTTGCTCTCCGTCGTCTCGCCCGACGACTCCGACGAGGTGTTCACCCGCAAGTGCTCGATGGTCGCCTCGTTCCTCGACCTCGTCTACGTGCGCAGGTCCGTCAACAACCTCCCCGTGCAGCGCCGCGACCTCGACGAGATCGTCCACCGGCTCATCCCCCTCCTGCGGATGTGCCGGACCACCGACGACGTGGCCACGGTCCTCGGCCGGGAGACCTCCCTGCTCGAACACGACTTCCGCGAGCTGGCCTCCTTCGGGCTCCGGGCCAACAACCGCCGCCTGGTGCGCTACCTGCTCTCCCGGATGACCGCCCACGTCCAGCGCGAGTGCGAGGGGGGAAACCACGAGTACGCGTTCCTGCGGGGGAAGCGCGAGTACGAGATCGAGCACGTCTGGGCCAACCGCTTCGAGCGGCACCGGGCCGAGGTCAAGACCACCGCGGAGTTCTACATCCGGCGCAACCGCCTCGGCGCCCTGCTGCTCCTGCCCAAGTCCGTCAACGCGAGCTTCCGCGACGACCCCTACGAGCGGAAGATCGAGCACTACTACGCGGAGAACCGGCTCGCGGCCTCCCTGCACCCCAAGAGCCGCCTGCGCAACACCCCGTTCACCCACTATCTCAGGGACTCGGGCCTGGACAGGGCGTTCCTGCCGTGCCCCACGTTCGGCGTACGGGAGATCGAGCAGCGGCAGAACCTCTACCGGCTTCTGTGCGAGGAGATCTGGAACCCGGTCAGGCTCGGCTACCGCCTGCCGGCGATCTCTTATCCGGAGCGTGTCCCCGAGCAGGCCGGGTCCCGCCGGCACTACGGCATCGAGATCGTCGACCTGATCAGATTCGGCCTGATAGCGCCGAACGCCAAGATCTTCCGTACGGTCAGGGGCGAGATGCACTTCGCCACCGTCGAGGAGGGCGGGACGATCAGGGTGGTGGCGACAGGCCAGGCCTACCACTCCCTGTCGGCCGCCGGAGCCGCGGTCGCCGGGACGAAAGCCTGCGCCGGGTGGGACGTCTGGCGCGTCGACCGCGACGGCACCGCGCTGCCGCTGAAACGCCTCCGCGAGGAGGCCATCCAACGCGGCCTGACGCCCAAGGCCTGACGCGCCTGGATGGAGGGGAGAACCTGATCCGGGTGAGGCGATCGCCGACTCCTAGACACACTTCTTCTCCTTTGGCACAGTCATCTCCCCAGCCCCCTCTTTCCGGAGAACCAGTGCAGCGTTCATCGACTCGCAGGCAGCTCCCTCGTGACCCTGAGCCTTCGACGCCAAGGCTTGTCACCGTCGCCGATGACGTCCTCGCGGGCCGCATCGTGCTCCCCAAGTTCCAGCGAGCTTTCGTCTGGACGCGTCAGCAGGTTCTGAACCTGCTTGACTCCGTGGCGAAGAACTATCCGATCGGCAGCGTCCTGCTGTGGGAGAGCAATCAAGAACTGGCCAGCGAGAGAGCGATCGCAGACCTGGAAGTCGGTTCGCTGCCTCGTGGTCACCACGTCAGTTATCTCCTCGACGGCCAGCAGCGGCTGTCCACGATCTGCGGCGCGCTCAACTGGGAGCCCGACGGAGACCCCAAAAGCCCGTGGAATATCGTCTACGACCTCACGGAAGCTGCCTTCCGCCACCGAGACGACCTCGAAGAGCCACCACCGACTCAACTACCACTGCGTTTCCTTCTCGACGGAGCGGAATTCGTCGTACGGCTGGAGCGACTCACCAACGATGAGTGGAAGGAGCGCGCAAGACTGCTCTACAACCGTTTCTTGAACTATCAGATCGCGACCGTGACGCTACGGGACATGTCGATCGAAGAGATCGGCCTTGTATTCGAGCGCATCAACACCACGGGCACAGATCTAACACTTGTGGAGTTCATGAGAGCTGCCACCTGGACACCCGACTTCGACTTGCTTGACTCGATCGACGAGATCAAAGACGTCCTGCATCGAAAGCGCTACGGAGAGCTCGACCCGAAGGTGATGCTTCGCGCTATAGCCGTGACCGCCGGGTTCGGCTACTCACGTGGAGACATCGAGCAAATTCGAAAGCTACCCAAGCCCGAGCTCAAAGAAGTAATCAAGAAGACTCGGGAGGCCGCCAGTCGCGCGGTCGATTTTCTAGTAACGGAGATCAGGACCCCCTCGTCCAAGACCCTCCCCTACGAAACACAGTTCGCCATCCTGGTTGATGTCTTCGCCCGGATAGACCGGCCAACTTCCGCACAGTACGAGGCGATCCGGCGCTGGTTCTGGCGTACCACCCTCGGCAGCAGGTTCCAGAATTGGAATCTGGCCCAGATGGTGGCGGACCATACAGCTGTCACCGACTTCGCCTCGGGCAAGAGCAGCGAAATCGATGTGCCCTTCTCCGTGCCTCGAAGCTATATCTGGCGTCAGAGCAAGTTCCGTGTTGAGAACGCCGTCTCAAAGATGGTCGCTCTCATGCTCGCCGACGCGACCCCTCTCGACATTCGCACGGGTGTGAAACTGGACACCGGCAAAGCGCTGTCCTGGGCCAACGACAAGGAGTGGCACCACTTTTTCCCCAAGGATTATTTGAAGCGACATCAGGGCGTCGACTATGACGGCGCGAACGTCCCGGCCAACATTGTCATGCTGAGCTCGGCCACCAATATCTTCATCTCCAACCAACCGCCCGGCGGCTATCTTCGGGACTTCGTCGACGAGAGCGGCGAAGAAAAGATTCTCAGCTATCTGGCCAGTTGTTTGGTGACCAAAGAGGCCTTTGAAGCCGCAAGGCGTAACGACTACGAAGAGTTTCTACGGATTCGGTCAGAAACTTTGCACAACCGGGCCCTGGAACTCGCCGGGCTGAATTCCACTCCTTGAGCATCTCAGGACTATGAGCCCGACTGAATATCTTTACGGCACTGCGGCAAGTGACGTATCGCCTTCTATCACGCCCAGCATCGCCGGTTCCGGACAGAGGCGGATCTTGGTCACCGCACGAACGTGAGCGGCGAGCTTTTGGAGGGTGGCGGCGAATGTCGTAGCGGTGACGCCCTCTCTCGCGACGAGAGTGAGAGCGCGGAGGTCCGAGCAATACACACCGGGGGCGAGAACCTGTCCTGGGCTGTAGCCGACGTGTTGCAGAAGCCACCCTGCGCTACCACGTACGACGCCGTCGGCGGTTTGGTGTAGTGCACCACCCACTGCACGCAATGCCTCGGCCTGGCGCGGAGTGAGGGGTGGATTGAGGAACACGGAACCGACCTGGCGGGCATCCGGACCGCTCGATGGAAGGGTCAAGCCGCGTTCGCGACGGTTGACCATAACGGCTTCGGTCGCCGTAGCCAGGAGCGGCGTCGTTCCCAGCGGCACACCCAGCGCGTCGGCGAGATGCTGATAGGTGACCGGTGACGCGCGATCGCTGCGGCGCAGGCGAAGGGTCACTTCGAGAATGGTCCAGCGTGCGGGGTAGACCTTGAACGAGCTGGTGCGGTAACCGAACCCGCACTGTCTTGGAAGCAGGTGAACGACCTCGCGCGTGAGCCAGTCGTGCACGGTGAGGCTCACCAGAGTGTCGCTGATCTGTCGGCCGTAGGCACCGGTGTTCTGGATCGGAGCCGCGCCAATCGTGCCAGGGATACCCGCGAGATATTCGAGCCCGGAAAGCCCTTCGGCCACGGTGAAGTCGATGAGCTCGGCAAGAGAATGACCCGCCTGGACCGTGAGGTCGACCTTGTTTTCCGGTGCCGACCGGGCGGTGATGCCCTGCGTGGCCATCCGGATCACAGGACCGGGGTAACCCGCGTCAGCAGCCAGGATGTTGCTGCCGTGACCGAGCACCATAGGTATGCCGTGCTGCCGAGCCACCGCGTGACTGATGTCCGGCCACGCCATGGGATCGGTATGGGTGAGCAACCAGTCGGCTGGCCCTCCGAGCCTGAGGGTGGTGTGGTCGGCCAGATGCTCACCCATCGGTGATCCTCCTTGTGGGTCAGAAGGTGGCGGCAATCGTCTTTTTGGCAAGCGCACGGAGCGGGGCGATGCGGTCGCGAGCGGGTCCGTGGTAGACGGCGTTTGTGCACACGACCACGTAACGGCCGACATGCGGGGCGAGATAGAGGCTGGTACCGGTGAAACCATGGTGGTAAGCGGTCTGGTGACCGTCGGCGAGAATCCAGGACAGGCCACGCTGAAGGCCGGGCTCGATGTCCGCCTGCGGCACGAGGCTCGCCTCCAGCCATGTACCGGTGACCGTATCGAGCCCGGCGAGCAGATGATTCGCGTAGACGGCCAGATCCGAAGGAGTGGAGAACACCCCGGCATGTCCGGCGACGCCACCCAGCAGGGCGGCGTTGTCGTCATGAGGTGCACCCCAGATTCGGGGAGCTCCCGTCAGACGCTGCTCGGTGGGAGCTACATGTCGGGCACGGGCGACAGGCCCATAGGTGGTGTGCCTCATGCCCGTTTCCGCCCATAGGTCTTCAGCCAGCTGTTGTAGAGGCAGGGCGTGGACGTGGGCGAGCGCCAGCCCAAGAAGGATGTAGCCCCGGTTGATGTACCGGTGGGTGCCAGGCGCCTGTTCGAGTGGTTCTCGGCACATGAGTTCGGCCAGTCCGGTGGGCATGTTGCGGTAACGGTCGAGACGAGTCTCGGCACGCAGTCCGGATGAATGCGCGAGCAACTGCCGGACGGTGACGTCACCGCTTGGAGCATCCCCGTCGATGAATGGCAGGTAGGTACGAATGGGCGCGTCGAGGCCCATCAGGCCCTCGGTCACGGCACGACCGACCAGCGGCCAGGTGGCGACCACCTTCGTCAATGAGGCGACGTCATACATGGTGTGCTCGTCCGGTGGACTTTCACCGCACTCGGGGGCGACAACTCCCGCAGTGAGGACATGCCTGTCTCCGCTCGTCGAACCACAGATGATGACACCCCCCGGTGAACCGCCGCTGTGCACCAGCTCGTGCAGGGCCTCACCCAGCCGTTGGGTATCTTCTGCCGCGAACGGCCGAGAAGCGCGCATCAGGTCTCCTGATCGATGGATATATCGGCCCCCAGCGTGACGAGGTTGTCCAGTAGCCGGCCGTAGCCGCGCCGGAGGTGGTACATGCCGCGGATCGTAGAGGGTTCCGGTGCGATGAGAGCCGCGATCACCAGAGCGGTGACGGCACGGATGTCCTCGGCCTGGGCGTCCGCACCGTGCAGACGGGTAGGACCGTGCACGCTGATCCCGTGGTCCCCCGAGGAAAGAACGGCGCCGAAACGGCGAAGTTCCGGTACGTGTGTGTCACGGCGAGGGTAGACGCGTTCCTCGATCCGGGAAACGCCACGAGCCTGGGTGAGCAGAGCGGTGAGTTGCGGCTGAGTATCGGTGGGCAAGCCGGGATGCGGGCCTGTCGCCGCCCGCACTCCGATCAACTCGCGGATCGGCAGCGCACGCGTGCCGCTTGGTGTCTCGTGCAGGACGATGCCCGCGTCCGCCAGGACGGACACCAGTCCGTCCGGGAACTCAGCCGGGCTGATGCCTTCCAGATGCACGTTGCCGCCGGTCGCGACGGTGGCCATGACCATGGTCGCGGCCTCGATACGGTCCCCTGCGACGGTGAACACACCACCGCCGATCCGGTCCGTTCCCGCGACGTGCAGACCTTCATGATCCCAGGCGACACCAACGCCGCCGGAGGCGAGAAACTGAGCGGTGTCCAGGACTTCGGGCTCGATGCTCGGACGGACGATGAGGCTGGTGCCCGGCGTGCGGGCCGCCAGCAGCAGAGCGCTTACTGTCGCCCCCAGACTCGGCCCGTACGGAGTGCCGACGTCCGTACGGAACGGACGCGGACCACCAGCGCCGAACCACGCTCGAACGCAACCGTCCCCGACGCTTACCTGGGCCCCGGCCGCGTTCATCGCGTTCAAATGCCGATCGATGTGGCGGGGACAGAAAGCGTCTCCACCGGGCAGTGGAAACGTCGTGTGCCCGGCACGCGCCAGCACAGCGGCGCCCAGGACAGCGGAGGTCCGCACCCGGCGGCCGAGCTCCACGTCGACGATCGGGTCCACGATTCCGGCCGGAGTGACAGCGAGCCGTTCGTCCCCTTCCTCCACCTCGGCACCGATGCGCCGGAGGATACGGGCGCACACCTGCGTATCGGTGATGTTCGGGGTCCGGCGCAGTATGACCGGCTCGTCAGCCAGCAGAGTTGCCGCATACAGGTGCAGAGCGATGTTCTTGCTGCCCTGCACGGTGATCCGGCCCGACAGCGGTCGTCCGCCGACGATGCGAACAGCGGCCGTGGCGGGTGAAACGAGAAGAGGTGACGTGGTCATGAGAGCCTCACCTGACTCTGCTGCCGGACGGCAGGAAACCACCGATGTGACTACGGGGATACACCACCGTGCCGGAGCCGATGAGGGTCCCAGGCGCCAGGACCGTACCCGCGGGCAGCGCGACCTGATCACCGATCACGGCTCCGAACTTCGTCTGCCCGGTGCCGACACGCCGCCCGTCGAGATTCACCGTGATCTCTTCGATTGCCGGTTCGACGACCGGCCCCCGGTCACAGCGCAGGCCGGTGGTGGAGCAGAACGCGCCCAGGTTGACGCGTTGGCCGATCACCGAGTC
This sequence comes from Streptosporangium sp. NPDC002721, assembly GCF_042888905.1. NCBI lineage: Bacteria > Bacillati > Actinomycetota > Actinomycetes > Streptosporangiales > Streptosporangiaceae > Streptosporangium > Streptosporangium sp. NPDC002721. Next base: position 9,410 of record NZ_JBIAQI010000045.1, on the reverse strand, counting down.
ACCGATGAACGAGGGATGCTTCATGAGAATGCCACCGGTCAGCAGACTCCGGGTGATCTCCGCCCCGAAGCCGATGCGACAACCGGGTCCGATCACGCTGTGGTCGCGTACCAGCGCCCCGGCGGAAATGACCGCGCCTTCGCAGACCAGAACAGGCCCGCTGACGGTGGCTCCGGCCTCGATGCGGCCTCCGTACTGAACCACCACCCGGCCGGTGAGCAGAGCCCCCGGCTCCACGATCCCCGGTCGGAAGGACACCGGTTGCGTCTGGTCCAAGCGGTCCAGCTCACCCGTCATCACCGGCTTGATGTCGAACACCGACGGGCACTTGTTCAGCAAGTCGGTGATGTACGGGCTGCCTATGTCATCGAGAGTGAAGTAGTACCCCGGAGTGAGCCGGGCGTCGATGACACCGGTGAAGCCGGCGGTCGAAGCAGGAAGTCGCACGTGGGCCTCCTTTCCCGGTCAGGCATGGTCGTCCTGAGCGGGATGGTCAGTGGGTTACGGGGATTCGCCCATGCGGTCGGCGGCTCGCGAACCCGAGTTGGCGATCGAGGGGCATGACAGTAAGTGAACCCGCGATCACCCCGGACGAGTACGGTTATGGGGAGGCGGATCGGTATACGAGGTATACGGGGTTGGCCATGACGCAGCGCGCACCGAACAGCCGGCTGAAAGACGTCGTCGCGGAGTCCGGATGGACGTACGCGGCGCTCGCACACGCGGTGAGGAAGGTGGCCTCGGAGAACGGCGAGTCTTTACGGACCAACAAATCGGCCGTCGATCATTGGATCGCCGGAACCCTACCTTCAGGCCAGACCGGACAATATCTGGCTGAAGCGCTGTCACGCCGTTTGGGACGTGTCGTAACTTTGGATGACCTCGGTTTGCATTCCCCTGCAAGCCGCGAGGAAGACGACAGCATTGGACTGTCCATCGGTCCCGACCCGTTGGGCGTCCTGGCCTGGATGTGGAGAGCGGATTTGGACCGACGACGCTTCTTGTCAGCCTCCGCGTACTCCGTGGCCGCCGCTGTCCTGCCTCTGGAACACGTCCGCGACATGGCGGCCCGTGCGGCAACGGCCCGTGCGGGAGGCATCGCCGGGAACGCGGAGGTGGCAGCGGTCAGGGACATGGTGAGGATGTTCACCGAGATGGACGAGCGCCACGGCGGTCAACACGGCCGCTCCGCGCTGGTCCAGTACCTCATGAGCGATGTGGCGGCCCTCTGCAAAGGTCGCTTCCGTACCGAAGAGGCGCGCCAGAACATGGTCTCCGCCGCCGCGTCCGGTGTGCACCTGGCGGGCTGGAAGGCGTACGACGCCGGAGAGCAGGGCCTCGCTCAGCGCTACTACCTGCAGTCCTACGCCTTGGCCACCGATTCCGGAGTCCTCGGGCACGACGCGTTCGTCATGCGGACCATGGCTCAGCAGGGAATGAAGCTACACCGGCCCGAACACTGCCTGGCTCTCGCCGAGAGCGGTCTTTCACGGGTCCACGGAAAGGTGGACGCGCAGACCGAGGCGCTGTTCGCGGTCACGCACGCACATGCCCTAGCGAAAACCGGTAAACGCCGCTCGGCCATCCAGGAAGTGGAACGTGCGCGTGTCTGCCTGGCCGCCGAGCAGGGTGACGAGATGCCGTTCTGGGCTTTGGCATGGGGGCCGGCCATCGCGACCGTCCATTCGCGCACCGCCAAGGTCTTCGAGACTCTCGGTGACCGGCGCGGAGCCGCCGAGCAGTACGCCATGGCGGCGGCGAGCCGATCCCCCGGAACGTACGCGCGGATAGTCGCCCTCGACCTGGTCGCTCAAGCCGAGATGCAGGCGGCCCAGGGCGGTGTCGAGCAGGCGTGCGCGACCTGGAGGCGGGCGATGGACGCCATGGATGGAGTGCACTCCGTCCGCACGCGCAAAGCCGTGACAGCCATGCGCCGCAGCCTGACGCCGTTTCGTGCCAGGGGGTTACGCTGCGCCCAGGAACTGGACGAACGCGCGATCGACTTCCTCAACGGCTGAGTTGCCCCGAACGCATAGGAGTGAACAACTCCTGCGGAACCACACCTCTGACAAGGAGAACCCCCGATGAGCCGGATGGCTCATCGGGGGCCGATCCGGCCGGAGTACGGGGGAAGGCTCCAGCCGGATGTCTGGTGTCGTCTCCTATCCGGAGACCGATTTGGGAATGGGCGGATTCTCGGGGAGCGGTGTGGCGCGAACAGCGCACCAGACCGTACGCCCCAAGCCGTGGCCGTGCTCGCGCGTTCCCCATTCCAGGGAGATCTCGCGGACGATCAACAGCCCTCGGCCGTCTTCGGCATCCATCTCTTTTCGGACGTGAGGTCCCGAAAACATTGATCCCGGATCATTCACCTCTACGTAGATGATTTCATCTGTCGCAGCGACGGTGAGACCGATGAAATCCCCGACCTTGGAGTCGGAATGCTTGATCGAGTTCGTTACCAGCTCGGAGACCGCCAGCAGGACGTCGTCGATCGCAGGATGGTTGACACCAAGCCATTTGCGCACTTCAGAGCGGGCTCGTGAGACGGATTCACGAACACTGGGAAGATCGATACTGCCGATGACTTTCGGCTCCGGACTCGCCGTTTCCATGATTTCACCCACCTGAAGCATTCGTCCTCGACCGACCTTCCGACGATCCCAAACTCCCGATACAGTCGGTAGTCAAGCGACTTCGATTGGCTATCAACGGTTTCAATGAAAGGTCTGTTGAAACGTTGACTCTCCGGGGAGGCCGAATGCCGAAGGAAAGTGATCTCTCTCCCACCGACTCACCGACAGCCCTCTTCGGCTTCGAGTTGCGGCGGCTCCGCAAAGCCCGAGAATGGTCCCAGATCAAGCTGTCGAAGACGGTGCCCTACTCGGTAGGGACGATCAGCATGATCGAGACGGCCAAGCGATCACCGTCGGAGGAGTTCGCCCGCTACTGCGACGAGGCCCTGGAGGCTGACGGCGCCCTGATGCGACTCTGGCCGATGGTCAGCCACGCGTCGGCTCCACCGTGGTTCCGGCCGTGGCTCGACGTCGAAGCCACAGCTGAGGCGTTGCGGACATGGGAGCCGCTGATCGTGCCCGGCCTGCTCCAAACGGAGGACTATGCCAGGGCCATCCTCCGCGGCGATGTCGGCGTGACATCCGAGCAGGTCGAGGAGCAGGTGAGGACTCGAATGGAGCGACAGTCCATTCTCAGCCGCCCCAAGCCACCCCTGTACTGGGTCGTCATCGATGAGGCGGTCCTTCATCGTCCAATCGGCAGTCATGCCGTGATGGCAGCACAACTCACCCACCTTCTCGAAGCCGGTCAGACTCCCCGGACCACCATCCAGGTCCTCCCTCTCAAGGCATACTCCACTACCGGTCTTGCTGGCGGATTCGCCATTGCGCAAACACGAGGCACCTTCGACACCGCATACGTGGAGTCCGCCGGAGTCATGAGTCGAGTAACGGAACGACCAGAAGACGTCAGCGTCCTAGCATATAGATACGAGGGGATTCGGTCCGAAGCACTGCCCCAGCGCGAGTCCCTAGAACTGATCAAGGAGACGCTGCAGCGATGGACGAACTGACCCAGGAACTCAAGGCCGCTACATGGCGCAAGTCCACGCTATCAGGGCCTGACGGAGGAAACTGCGTTGAAGTAGCTGAAGTGTCCGGCGGCCGTAAAGGTATTCGCGACAGCAAAAACCCTTTTGGCCCAATACTGGTCTTCACTTCCGTCGAATGGAAGGCTTTCATCAACGAAATAAGGGGAGGTGCGTTCGACTAATTTCTCAAACCCCCAAAAAGGCACCGCCTCCTTGAAGCTTTTTTCCTGCAAAGGAAAGAGGAGTAGGGCAATATTGATTAAATTGCAAGCTTACAAAAAATCGCCAAATGCCTTATTTAGCAAAGACGCCTTTAGTGCAGTTACGCGTTTATCAACTTCAAGGGAGCGTACAATAACCTCTTGCATTCCGTCAATGAGTTGCGCCGTTTTCTTTTGAACCGAAAGCCTGGGAAGCGCCATTTTCTGTTGAGCAAATGACTTGATACCCAAAGTCTTGTTTCGTCCGGCGGATCCAGGTGACGATCTTCTGATCATCTCAAGTCCAACGCTACTTGTAAAATATGAGAACAGATAGCGCAAGTCCGCATCTTCGGACTCTACCCGGTAGGTCATAAAGCGGTGGGAACCAATCATCCCTTCTTCTTCTTTTGAAGCTACACCCACCGCACCCTCCCAGGCAAAAATGTTACTGAAGATTAGATCGTCCGGCTCAATCCAAAAAACCCTCTTTCCGTTTAGCTCAATGCCTGTGGTCGACGGCTTATGAAATACGCCTTTACCAAAGGATCGGATGCCAATCTCTCTATACATTTTTGACTCTACGACCTCGACCGGACGGCGCTTAAGCTTGATTACATCGTCTACCAAGTATTCAGATGTTGGCCCACGCAACGAATCGACAATAAGTGATTCCTTAATTGCCGCCGCCAGTTGATATAGGTCAGCGCGAAGAACGAGCACTTGGTCGAGCTTTGCGAAAGATGACGACAAGTGAGTAGAGATACGACGCTGTTCTTCGAGGTCCGGCAGTGGAACTTTTATCGACTCAAAATCCTTGATAGACAGTGTCTGATTTCGCAAGACCGTTCCAGTCGATGTGCCTTGGATCAAAGATCGCCCCATTTCACTTTGAAAAAAGTAATTTATGTAAGGTAGATCAATTTCACCAATAGGTGCATAAGTCAAGAATCGACTGGACCCGATGCAGCCTTTCTCGGCATCTCCAGATATTGCTATAGCACCCTCCCATGCCATGATGTTACTAACGACTAGACGATTAGGCTTTAACTCAAAATAGCGAAGCTTACTTAGATTTTCCCCCTTAGTGGGAACGCGATGAAAAATACCCTTCCCGAAAGAGCGGATCCCGATCTGTACGTATTCTGTATCGAGATCCACCTCCAAAGGAATCCTTTCAAGACCTAAAACTGAGCCCAACGCTACATAACTCACCTTCACTTCAATCCCTCCAAGTTGACGGCGAGCTTCTCCAATAGGCCCAAGATCTCCCGTTCAATAGCGACCAAGTCGGAGATTAGCTCGTATGGAGGCCGGTGAATGAGATCGTCCCCATTGGCGGGATTGGTTAGATCAAGGTTGAACCCATTCGCCGTGATGTCGGCGACCGGAACCCGCCATGCACGCTCGTTCTCCTCGCGCCCTTCGCGCTCTCTGTCACCCCACCATTTGACACACTCTTCGAATTCATCGTCTCGCATGGGTTTGGTTTTGCTATAACCCTTGCGTCCGTCTGGCGGAACGATCTCGTAAAACCAGGTCTCCTTCGTCGGACCGGTCTTCTCGAAGAAGAGGATGTTTGCCGGGATTTGCGTATAGGGCGCGAAGACACCCTGCGGTAGCCGTACGATCGTATGAAGATCACACTCACGGAGAAGTCGTTCCTTGATACGGGTGCCCGCGCCCTCTCCGAAAAGCACACCATTAGGCAGGACGATCGCGCACCGGCCTCCGGGCTTGAGTTTGTCGAGGATCGCCACGAGGAACAGCCAGGCTGTCTCTCTTGTCTGTACTCCCTTGGGGAAGCGCTCTAGGATCGAGGCCTCCTCCTCCCCTCCAAAAGGTGGGTTGGTGAGAACCACGTCGACCTTGCTTCCCGGCCCGTACTCGCTGGTCATCTGTACTAGAGCGTTGTTGCGCACGATGGTCGGAGAGTCGATCCCGTGCAAGATGAGGTTCATCATGCACAACAGATACGGAAGCGGCTTCTTTTCGATGCCGCGCAGATCTCTCTGAAGCTGCTGCCTCGCCTCGGTGCTGTCGGCCCTGTCGACCAGCTCCTCCAGGCTCTCGACCAGGAAGCCTCCCGTCCCGCAGGCCGGGTCGAGGATGCTCTCTCCCAGTGACAGGAACGACTGCTTGACCGCAAACCGGATCACCGGCCTTGGAGTATAGAACTCTCCCGAGTCTCCTGCCGCGTCGCGCACCTCACGGAGAATCGACTCGTACAGGTACGCCATCGTATGAATATCGTCGCTGGAGGCGAAGTTGATCTCGTTGAGCTGGCGGACGAGGTCGCCAAGGAGATATCCGGAGAGCATCCGGTTATGAATGTCTTTGAACAGGTCGACGAGGACGGCATCACGAGGGGTCGCGCCTTCGAGGTTTCCCTTGAGGTAGGGCAGCAGCTCACCGTTGACGAAGTCGCGGAGCGCGTCGCCATAAAGATCAGGGTCTCCTGCCCAGTCCCTCCAGCGGTAGGGCTTGTCGATCGCAGGGCGGTAGTCCTCCTCAAGAAGCTCCCTGCTGTCTTCCAGGGCGTCGAAGGCCCGTAGGAACAGCAACCAGGACAGCTGCGGCAACCGATCGAGGTCACCGTTGAGACCCGCGTCCTTGCGCATCGTGTCGCGCGCGGACTTGATGACCGCGCTCAACCGGGCGCGAGAGGTCTTGTCGGCGGTCTTGCCGGCCGCTGCCATCAAGAGAAGCCTTCCGTATTGTCAGTGGGCAGCCGAGGTAGGGAATCAGAAGATTCCATCGGCTTGCAGGCCGCGACGTGAGCAGCGTTGAAGCCGATCACGAACGAGGGTTCATCGTAGTAGACGGCTGTGACGGTTGAGCTTTGGTTCGGCAGGTGAGACACACCGGAACCAAAGCCCAACCGCTGTCACGCGACGTCGTAGACGTACTGCCCCAGCCGGTCCAGGACCTCGTGGAGCTTCTGACCTCCACCGAAACGGGCAGCCAGCTCAGCGGGACTGCCCAGATCCCTGAGCGGCGGCAGGGTCAGCACCTTCGCCCTCAGCTCGATCGGGCCGTGCTCGACATATTTGTCCAGCACGAGCTCCAGGATCTCCCTGGCATCCGCCGAGAAGGATTCGAGGAACTCGCGATGCTCCCGGCGCATCCGGCGGGCCCGCTCCCTGCGGGTCATGGCGGGAAACTCCCAGGCCGCCGAGAGGAGCAGGTCGAGTGGATCGGCGTCCTGATCGCCCATCTGCTCGGCCAGGAGTTTGAAGTCGATCCCCAGATCGTTCTTGAGCACCCGGATGATGTCCGACCGCGACCTGGCCCTCGCCCACTGGCCGCGCAGCTCCATCGGGCTGAGGTTCAGCTTGAGAACCTGGTCACCGACGAACCTCCGGTATTCGATCATTACGGGACGACCGCTGTCGGAGTCCATGACGTAGAGGGTGTCGTTCCAGATGAACACCTCCTGCCCGTCCACGTAGTAACGGCGCCCCCGCGTGGTCAACGCTGAGATCAGCTCGTCGTCACTCATCTCCTCAGCGGGATCAAAGGAGCCCCCTTCCTGCTCCTCATAGGCTTCTGCGGGCTCGGCGACGTGTGACCGCTCCTCGGTGAGATCATCCTCGGCGCTCTCGATCGGGTGTCCCTCGTCGTCCAGCTTGATCTCATAGCGGCTGACAGGAGGGCCGTCGAACTCCGGGTCGTTGAACTTCCTGGTCGCGTAGACGAAGTCGATGATGTCGAAGCTGAACTTGCCCTTGTCACCGAACAGCCTCGTCCCGCGCCCCACGATCTGCTTGAACTCCGTCATCGAACCGATCGGACGGAAGATGACGACATTGCGGACCATGGGCATGTCCACCCCGGTCGAGAGGAGTCTCGATGTCACGGCGATTACTGGGGCTTCGGAGTCAACCTTCTTGAACTCATCCAGGTGTGCGAGACCGGGGTCGCCGTCCTTGGCCGTGATCCGTACGACGTAGTCACCGCCGTACTGTCGCGACAGGTCCTGGTTCAGGTTGTGCAGCGCGATACGCATCCGGCTGGCGTGCTCGGAATCGACGCAGAAGACGACGGTCTTGCCCAGCCGGTCGGTGTCGCGCAGCATGTCCGTCAGATACTGGGCTGCTACCTCGGTGCGTTCCTTGATCGCCAGCACCCGCTCGAAATCGGGCTGGTTGTACTCACGTTCGGGGATGAGATTGCCGTAGTTGTCGACCTGGCCCGGCTCCGGCTGCCAGCCGTTGACGTCCACGTTGATGTTCACCCGGCGGACCCGATAGGGGGCGAGGAAGCCGTCCTCGATGCCATCCTTCAGGGAGTACTCGTAGACAGGTTTGCCGAAGTACCCGTAGGTGTCGGCGTCACGCTTGCTGACCGGCGTCGCGGTGAGACCGATCTGTACGGCCGACTCGAAGTGCTTCAGAATCTGCCGCCAGTTCGAGTTGTCCTTCGCGCTCCCTCGGTGGCATTCATCGACGATGACCAGGTCAAAGAAATCCTTGTCGAACTTTTCGAACAGTGCCTTCCTGTCCCCGTCGTTCTCCACGCCCTGCTGGTCAAGGGACTGGTAGAGGGCGAAGTAGATGTGACGACCCAATTTGACCACCCCGCCGGCCAGTTTGTGGACGGCCTCGCCGAACCCCGGAGTGAAGTACTCGTCCTTCGGCTGGTCTATGAGGATGTTGCGATCCGCGAGATAGAGCACGCGTGGCGGATGCCCCTTCGGCCACTGCGCTTGCGAGAGCTTCTTCACGATCTGGTAGGCCACCAAGGTCTTACCGGTTCCCGTGGCGAGGACGAGGAGGAGGCGGTCCTCACCTTTTCCGATGGCCTCGACCGTTTTGTTGACCCCGAGCCGCTGGTAGTAGCGAGGGATCTTCGGTGAGTTGTCCCAGTTCTTCAGAGTCTGATCGAACGGGGTGAGCACGAGATCGGTGGCAAGTCTCTCGTCAAGCCCCTTGGCACGACGGTAGCGACCCCAGAGCTCGTCCGGCGAAGGATAGGTGTCGATCTCGGTGATGGTGCCTCTGTCGAGATCGATCTCCTGGATCTTGGTCCCGTTCGTCGCGTAGGCGAAGGGCAGCTCCAGCTTCTTCGCGTATCGCTTGGCCTGCTCGATGCCGTCGTCCGCATCGATGGACGTCCGCTTGACCTCGACGACTGCGATGGGCACGCCCGGACGGTATTCGAGCGCGTAGTCGGCACGAAGCGGCGTCCCTCGCCTCGGCTTGCCTCCGGCGGCGAGGATCCTTCCATGGGTGATGAGGTATTCGTCGACTAGCTGATCTCGGTCCCATCCCGACTGATTCAGTTGACGCTCGACGAGCGTCCGCCGGGTTTCGTTCTCGTTCGGGCTAGGAGTTCCAGTCGTCACAATCAATTGTTACCCGGCAAGACCGACAGAAGGGCTCAGCTCCACCAGACCGTGACTTTAGCACCGACCGGCTCATCCGCTTTTCGCACTTATTGTCCAAAGCTGTCCAACGAGCGTGGGGGGGGGGGGGGGGGGTGTGTGGGGGGGCCCCCGCCCCCCGCCCCCCGCCGGGGGGGGGGGGGGGCGGCCCACGCAAAAAAAAACAAGCACCGCCCCGGGTGGGTTGTGGGGGCCCCGCACAAAAAAAATAAGTTGG
>NZ_JBIAQI010000044.1:56429-63725 GCF_042888905.1 Streptosporangium sp. NPDC002721 | reverse complement strand
ACGGGGGGGGGGGGGGGGGGGCGGGGCCCGGCCCGGGGGGGGGGGGGGGGGCCGGGCGCCCGCCCCCCCCCCCCCCCGGCCGGGGGGGGGCCGGGGGGGGGGGCCCGGGGGGGGGGGGGGGGCCCCCCCGACGAGGTCAGAGCCAGTCGCGGCGTTTGAACACCAGATAGAGGGTGAGGCAGACGCCCGCCATGAGCAGGACCGCGAAGGGATAGCCCCACTTCCAGTGGATCTCGGGCATCACGTCGAAGTTCATGCCGTAGATGGTGCCGACGAGGGTGGGGGCGAACAGGATCGCGGCCCAGGCGGAGATCCGTTTGACCTCCTCGTTCTGGGCGTTGCTCGCCTCGGTGAGGTTGGTCATGTGCTCGTTCTGAGCCTGGGCGACCATGGTCGAGTTGACCACGAGGATGTCGTGGAGCATCTGGCGGAAACCGCTCACCCGCTCGGCGACGGTGATCGCGTGGTCGGCCACGTCCCGCAGGTATCTCTGCAGCTCCTGGTCCACCCCGTACTTGTCGGCCCCCGCGATGAAGCCCTCGATCATGCCGAGGAGCGGCTGGGTGGCCCGCTGGAACTCGATCACCTCGCGTGACAGCTCGTAGATGCGGCGGGAGACCCCGGGCTCGTTGCCGAAGACCTGGACCTCGATCTCGTCGATGTCGTTCTGCAGGCCGGCGACCACGGGGGCGTAGCCGTCGACGACCGCGTCGAGGATGGCGTAGAGCACCGCCTGCGGGCCCTGGCCGAGCAGCTCGGGGTCGTGCTGCATGCGGCGGCGGACCTGCGACAGGTCGGGCGCCTCGCTGTGCCGTACGGTGATCACGAAGTTCTGGCCGACGAAGACGTGCAGCTCGCCGAAGTCGACCTCCTCGGTCTCGTCGAGATAGCGGGCCGGGCGGAGCACCACGAACAGGGTGTCGCCGTAGCGGTCGGCCTTGGGGCGCTGGTGCGCGACGATGGCGTCCTCGACCGCCAGCTCGTGCAGGTCGAACTCCTCGGCGACGTTGAGGATGACGCCGTCCTCCGGACGGTAGAAGCCGATCCAGGCCATGCTGCCCGGGGTGTTCTTCAGGCTTTCGAAGGCCTCGGGCAGCGACCCGGGGGTGGCCGCGCGCCGGCCGTCGACGTAGATCGCGTTGTCGATGACGCGGGAGCGGGGCGGCACCGGGCGCCCGTCACCGGCGGATCTGGGGTCCATCGACCGCTCGGGGGACTCCTGACCGGTGCCGGGTCGTCCGCGCACCAGGCTCCGCAGGCCCCGCATCCGCCGGTCGCTCACGCGTCTCTCCTCATCGGGCGCTCATGAACTCCTGCAGCGACCGCATCGCGGTGGTGCGGATCTTCGCCCTGAGCATGGGGGTCCAGCCGAGGACGATCCCGACCGGCCGTCCCATGGCCATCTTGGACCAGCGTTTGAGGTCGAAGTCGTCGTGGTGACGGACGATCAGGCCCTCCTCGAAGCGGAAGAGGGCGTCGACCTCGTTGACGACCCTCCTGCCCGTCTTGCCGAAGGTGTAGCGGCCGGTCCAGTGAGCCGTACCCTCGTGCGGGCGGGCGGTGATGTCGCGGACGCTCACGTCGAGGTCGGCGCTGCGGCCCAGCAGCATCCGCCACATGCCCATCACCCTGTCGCGTCCTTCGAGGTCCTGGAAGACGGGGTCACCGAAGGTGACGTCGGGGTGGTAGCAGAGCTCCATCGCGTCGGCGTCGCGGCGCGCGAAGGCGTCGTAGAACGTCTTGATGAGCTCGGCGTTCCGATCGTTCACGAATTTCTCCCGGTCATCAATGTTCTGCTGACCGAGTGTAGTGCGCGGACAGGTCGAGGAGATTGTCCGCGTTGTTCCAGCACACCGCGCGGAGCCAGTCGTCTCCGAGGCCGAGGCGGTCGAGCGCGTGGAGCTGGTGGGCGTACGGGTAGGGGACGGCCGGGAAGTCGCTGCCGAGCAGGATCTTGCCCGCCAGGCCGAGGTCGCGCAGGCGCGGCAGGAGGCGCCGGGGGAACGGCATGTCGCGCTCGGCGAAGTCGGTGAAGGTCATCGTGGTGTCGAGCCGCACGTTGGGGAAGGTCTCGGCCACCTCGAAGAACTCGTCGTACTCCGGCATGCCGAGGCGCGCGACGATCATCGGCAGGTCCGGGTGACGGTCCAGCACCCCGGTGATCGGCCCCGGACCCGTGTGGTGGCCGGGCAGCGGGATCGAGCTGGCGTGCACGACGACGGGCACCCCCCGCTCGGCCAGCAGCCCCCACACGTCGTCGATCTCCTTGAGCCGGGGGTCGAAGTCGCCCACCTGAAGGTGGACCTTCCCCCATCAGGGGACCGCCGTGTTCGAAATGGTGCCAGACTCGACGTTCCATCCGCTCCGGCAGGAAGTGGACGTGCACGTCCGCCAGCCCCGGCAGGCCCAGCCCTCGCCACCAGGCGGGGACGTCCGCGTCCGCGAGCTCCGGAATCATGTTCCGCACGGATCCGACTTTATCGCCAGCACACCGGCAGTCGTGGGACGCTTTGCTCTCACACCGCGAAGGAGAAACGAGCGTTGTCCGACCTCTGGGTGACCCTGACCACGACCCGCTCCGGGCCGCCCCTGTGGGTCGTGCTGCTGTCCGCCCTGGCCGCGCTGGGCGTGGTGTCGTGGTCCACCTCGTGGCAGCTGTCGCGGGGGCTGATCACCATCGCCCACGAGGGCGGGCACGCGCTGGTGGCGCTGCTCACCCGGCGCAAGCTGGAGGGCATCCGGCTGCACTCCGACACCTCGGGCGTGACCTTGACCAGGGGCAAGCCCCGGGGGTTCGGCATGATCCTGACCGCCGCCGCCGGATACGTCGCCCCGTCCCTGCTGGGGCTGGGCGGGGCGTGGCTGACCGCCTCCGGATACGTGACGGTGCTGATCACGATCGTGATCGGGCTGCTGTTCTGCATGCTGCTGCTGATCCGCAACCTGTTCGGCGTGGTGAGCCTGCTGGCCACCGGGGGCGCCATCTTCGCCTTCACCTGGTACGCGGCCCCCGACATGGACGCCGTCCTGGCCTACCTGACGGTGTGGTTCCTGCTGCTGGGGGGCGTACGGCCGATCATGGAGCTCCAGCGCAAGCGGCGTCGCCACCAGGCACCCGACTCCGACGCCGACCAGCTCGCCAGGCTGACCTTCCTGCCCGGCGGGTTCTGGGTGTTCCTGTTCCTGGTGGTGGCGGGCGCGTGCCTGGTGGCCGGGGCCTATCTGCTGCTGCCCTCGGCGCTCGGGCTCATCTGAGGCCCGAGCGCCTCCAAAACTCGGGCTCTTCCAAAGCACGGGTCCCTTCTGAAACTCGGGCTCCATCGTCGTGCCGTCGCATCGGATGGGCCGCGACCTCCGGTCCCGTCACCGGGGGGAGGTCCCGCAACAATATGGCCACGATTTACGGACAGCGTATTAGATGACCAATCGCTGTATTTCATGCCGACTTTGTGATAACCCGCGCACTTCCGCATCCCGCCCTGGAATCGCCCTTCTTGATTGACATTCACCAAATTTTTTGAGTTTATTAGCGGGAATATCATTTCTCCTGCGAGAGGCGTTCCATGCCCCACCCCGCTTACCTTGCAGGAGCGGCCGGGGCGGGCGTCCTGCTCGCCCTGCTGGGCGTGACGCTCACGCTCACCCGGCGGCTCAGGCGGCTTCGCGCCGAGCGGGAGAGGGCGCTCACCCGGGCCTACGAGGGGTTCGCCCGCGACATGCACGACATCGTGGGGCACTGGCTCTGGCTGGCGTCCATCAAGGGAGAGCTGGCCCACCGGAAGGCCGGCGGTGACGCGCGCCTGCGCGAGGACCTGGAAGAGGTGCTGCAGGCGGTGCGGCAGGCCGCGCACGCCGTGCGGAACGTGTCGGAGGCCCGCCACCGGCTGTCGTTCTCCGGCGAGGCCGCACGGGCCAGGACGTTGATGGAGGGCTTCGGCGCCTACTGCTCGGTCCGGGTGGACGTGGACGAGCTTCCCGAGACCGTGAGCGCCACGCTGGGCGCCGTGGTCCGCGAGGGCGTGACGAACATGCTGCGGCACAGCCAGGTGAGGCGGTGCGCGATCGAGCTGGTCGAGCACGGCGGCCTGCTGCGCCTGACCGTCGTCAACGACGGAGCCCCCCGGCGGGAGACGTCCTCCACCGGCAGCGGCGTGAACAACCTGGGCCACCGCCTGGGCGAGCTGGGCGGCACGGTACGGGTGGCCGGCGGCACGGACGGGTGGTTCACCCTGATAGCCGAGGTTCCGGGTAATTTTTCCGAATAACCTTCACGTCCATCGCGAAAGCGCAGGTAGCGTACACCTTCACGGTTGACAGTGTGAGTTTCGCATATGCGAGTGGTTTAGTTTGTAACTAGTGGTTTCTCGGGTTATCCGTAATTCTCTCTTCTGGAAGACAGCAGGGGAGAATGCCGTGGATGACCAGTATGAGCTTTATTGCCTGGCGGACCCGCTTTTTTATGACACGCTTGACGGCCGCCGGGGTGATCACCCCGATTTCGCGCTCGCTGCCCGGGATGTTCCGGACGGCTGGCAGCACCAGCCGACCGACACCTGGATGCACTACGCGCCGCTCGCCGGCCGCACCCCCGCCCAGGGCTGGAAGATCCACGTCTCCGCCCGCGCCGAGGACGCCGACCGCGCCATAGAGGCGGTCTGGGACTACTGCGTCCCCCGCGACATCGCGTTCAAGTTCCTGCGCAGCCTGCCGGTCATGACCATGCTGAACTCCAAGGCCGCCCCCCGGGGCGCCAGCGGGAAGCTCGTGACGATCTACCCGGTGGACGAGGCGCAGCTGGAGCTCACGCTCAAGGAGCTCGACGAGCTGCTGCGCGGTGTCGAGGGGCCGTACATCCTCAGCGACCTGCGCTACGGCCAGGGCCCGCTCTTCGTGCGGTACGGCGGTTTCGCCGGGCGGCGCTGCCTGGCCGACAACGGCGAGCTGGTGCTGGCCATCGAGGACGGGGAGGGCCGGCTCGTCCCCGACGTGCGCGAGCCCGCGTTCGGCGTGCCGTCCTGGGTGACGCTGCCCGCCTTCCTGGAACCCCACGTGGCCGCCCGCAACGCGGTCACCACCGAGGGGCTGCCGTACCGGGTCGAGAGCGTGATGCAGTTCTCCAACGGCGGCGGCGTCTACCTGGGCGAGGACCTGCGCACCGGGGAGCGGGTCGTGCTGAAGGAGGCCCGCCCGCACGCCGGACTGGACGCCGCGGGCCGGGACGCGGTGGCGCGGCTGGCGCACGAGCGCGACATGCTGGAGCGGCTGGCCGGGCTGGACGCGGTGCCCGCGCTGATCGACTACTTCACCCTCGGCGGGCACCACTTCCTGGTCGAGGAGTTCGTCGACGGCAACCCGCTGCAGCGGCAGCTCGTGCACAGGTATCCGCTGACCAGGGCGACCTGCGACGACGAGGCCCTGGCCGAGTACACCGCCTGGGTGCTCGACACGCTCCCCAAGGTGCGCCGGGCGGTCGCGTCCCTGCACGAGCGCGGGGTGGTCTTCGGCGATCTGCACCCGAACAACATCCTCGTGACCGCGGACGGCCGCCTCGCCCTGATCGACTACGAGGTGGCGACCCTCATCGAGGACCGCGGCCGCGCGGCGCTCGCCCACCCGGCGTTCGGCGCGCCGGCCGACCGGCAGGGTGTCGACGTCGACCTGTA
This sequence comes from Streptosporangium sp. NPDC002721, assembly GCF_042888905.1. NCBI lineage: Bacteria > Bacillati > Actinomycetota > Actinomycetes > Streptosporangiales > Streptosporangiaceae > Streptosporangium > Streptosporangium sp. NPDC002721. The sequence goes on along the minus strand of NZ_JBIAQI010000044.1, from coordinate 58,062 downwards.
CGCCCTCGCCTGCCTCTGCCTCGGGTTGTTCGCCCCCCAGCTCACGATCATGCTGCCGCTCGACCGCGCCAAGGTGACCGAGCTGGCCAGGCTCATCGGCGAGACCTTCCCGGTGCCGCGCGAGGTGCTCGACGAGGCGGTCAGGACCGTCACCGGTCCCGAGCCCGCCGCTGCCACGCCGTACCCGAAGCCGGGGCTCGACGACTGGCCCCGGCTGCGGGAGGCGATGACCCGGGCCATCCTGGCGAGCGCCACCCCCGAGCGCGAGGACCGGCTCTTCCCCGGCGACGTCGCCCAGTTCCAGCCCGGCGGGGGCGTCAACCTCGCGTACGGCGCGGCGGGCGTGCTCTACGCGCTGGCCGCCACCGGTGCCGAGCGCCGTCCCGAGTACGAGGACTGGCTGCGCGCGAAGGCGCTCGCCCCCGACCCGGGGACGGGGATCGGGTTCTACGACGGCCTGCACGGCGTGGCCTACGTCCTCGACCTGCTCGGCCACCGCCAGGACGCGATCGACACCGCCGACCTGTGCCTGCGCCAGAAGTGGGAGTCGCTGGAGCTCGGGCTGTTCGGCGGCCTGGCCGGCATGGGCCTGAACCTCCTGCACCTGGGCGGGACCACCGGCGAGCGGACCTTCACCGAGGTGGCCCTGCAGATCACCGGCGTCTGCTCCGACAGGCTGGGCGGGCCCGACGACGTACCGGAGGTCAGCGGCGGCAGCCATCCCCGCGCCGGGCTGATGTACGGCTCCTCCGGACCCGCTCTCCTCTTCCTGCACGCCTACGAGCGCACCGGCGACGCGGCGCTGCTCGACAGGGCGGCCGTGGCGCTCCGGCAGGACCTGCGGCGCTGCGTCACCGGCGAGGACGGGACCCTCCAGGTCGACCAGGGCTGGCGCACGCTGCCCTACCTGGACGAGGGGTCGGTGGGCATCGGCCTGGTCCTCGCCCGCTACCTGGCCCACCGCGAGGACGCGGACCTCCGCGCCGCGCTCGACGGCTGCCGGCGCGTCACCCGGGGACGCTACTTCGTGCAGTCCGGCCTGTTCACCGGCCGGAGCGGCATGATCGGCGGTCTCGGCTGGGGCCTGGGGCCCGAGCCTGGCGCCGTTCCCGGCATCGGCCCCGGTGCCGACCACACAGACCTGGCCGAGCAGCTCCGCGGGCTGGACTGGCACGCGCTGCCGTACGGCGGCGGGCTGGCCTTCCCGGGCAACCAGCTGCTCAGGCTTTCGATGGACTTCGCGACCGGTACGGCCGGAGTCCTGTTCGCGATGAGCGCCGTGCTGCACGACCGGCCGGTGTTCCTCCCCTTCATCGAGCCGCCCGGCGGCACGAGCACCCCGGCAGGGGTGTCCGCGCACGGATCCGCCGGGCGGTTTGACCCCCGTCACGACACATCAAAGGAGGTGTAACGACATGGTTCTTCTCGACCTGCAGTCCCTGGAGGCCCCCACCGGTGGCCACGGCGGCGGTGGCGGCAGCACCCTCACGGTCCTCGGCTGCCAGTCCGGCAAGCCCAGCAACCTGAGCGTTGTCCTCTGCCACTAGGCAACCCGGTTTCCCCGACATCGGTTCGGTTCCCACCGAGTTCTCATCAGAAGTGAGGCAATCCCATGGTCCTTCTCGACCTGCAG
>NZ_JBIAQI010000044.1:0-56332 GCF_042888905.1 Streptosporangium sp. NPDC002721 | reverse complement strand
CAGTCCCTGGAGACCCCCGGCGGCGGCCACGGCGGCGGTGGCGGTAGCACGCTGACCGTTCTCGGCTGCAACTCCGGCCGGCCCAGCAACCTGAGCCTCCTGCTCTGCCACTAGTCCTTCCGTTCCACAGCTTCCAGAACCCGTAGAAACCCGTAGAAACGGAGCACCTCCCATGGTCCTTCTCGACCTGCAGTCCCTGGAGACCCCCGGCGGCGGCCACGGCGGCGGTGGCGGTAGCACGCTGACCGTTCTCGGCTGCAACTCCGGCCGGCCCAGCAACCTGAGCGTCGTGCTCTGCCACTAGTGAGACCCCGTGCCCGGGACGGCCAGCGACGGCGGCCGTCCCGGGCACTCCCCGTTCCGGGGGCCCACGACGTCGAGGCCGTCCCCCGCCTCGGAAAAGCCACCCGAGCCGGAGTCACCGGAGTCACCGGAAAAGCGTGCGAAGTCGGTGAAGTGCGCGAGGTCAGGGAAGTTCGGGAAGTTCGAGGAGGAGCCAACGTGCGGGCAGCGGACCGGCTGGTGGCCGACACCGTACGGCGTGGCGGACCCTGGCTGGCCGTCCTCGTGGTCACCTCCGTCCTGGGCGCGTTCGCGCAGCTCGCGCTCCCGTTCGTGCTGGGCAGGACGGTCGACGAGCTCGTGACCGGTGCGACCGGCACGCCCGGCGGCACCGGCGCGGCGACCTGGCTCGGCGCCTGCGCCGCCGCCGTGATCCTGACCGTGGTCTGCGACACCCTCGGCGTCTGGGCCGCCGGATCGAGCGGCGCGCGATCCTCGGCCTGGCTCAGGAACCTGGTCGTACGCAACGTGCTCGGTGTCGGGCCGGCGATCACCCGCCGGTTCCCCGAGGGGGACCTGGTCACCCGGATGGGCCTGAACACCGAGGAGATCGGGCGCGCCCCCGAGTCGATCGTCACCGGGGCCGCGCTGGTCATCCCCACCGCGGGTGGCGTGGTGGCCCTCACCCTCATCGACCCCCTGCTGACCGTGACGCTGGTCGCCGGGCTCGTCCTCATCGCGCTCGTCCTGCGGGCCTTCCTCACCGTGAGCACCTCCATAGCGGGCGACTACCAGGCGGCGCAGAGCGACATCGCCGCCCGCCTGGTCGACGCCCTCGCCGGGGCCCGTACGATCGCCGCGGCCGGTACCGCCGACCAGGAGCGCGCGCGGGTGCTGACCGCCCTGCCCCGGCTGCGCGCGCACGCCATGCAGATGTGGCGGGCCAACGCGCGGGCCGGCGTGCAGGCGGGGGCGGTGGTCCCGCTGCTGGAGGTGGCCGTGCTCGGGGTGGGCGGGCTGCGCCTGGCCGCCGGGGACCTCACCGCCGGAGAGCTGTACGCCGCCGCTCGCTACGTCGTGCTCGGCGCCGGTCTCGGCTCGGCGCTGGGCTACGTCAGCAGCCTCGCCAGGGCGCGGGCCGCCGCCGCCAGGGTGGGGGAGCTCACCGCCGAGAGCCCGCGGGCCTACGGCACGCGCCCGCTGCCCGCCGGTCCCGGCACTCTCGAACTTCGCGGCGTCGACGCGGGCGGCCTGCGCGACGTCGATCTCGTCATCCCCGGCGGGCAGGCGGTGGCCGTGGTCGGTCGCTCGGGCGCGGGCAAGTCCCTGCTCGCCGCGGTCGCCGGACGGCTGGTTGACCCGGGGCAGGGCACGGTCCTTCTCGACGGCGTGCCGCTGCCCGACCTCTCCCGCGAGGCGCTGCGCCATGCCGTCGGGTACGCCTTCGAGCGCCCGGCGCTGCTCGGCGACACCGTCGGCGCGGCCGTCGCCCTGGGACTCGACGCTTCCGGCGTCGGCCGCGACCGCCACGGGCCTCGTACCGGCACCGGGTCCGGGTACGGCCACCCTTACCGCCGCGACGACGGCGACCGGGACGGCCGGACGGACGGGAAGGGCGAGGTCGTGCGGGCGGCGGCGCGGGCGGCCCGCGCCGACGCCTTCGTCCGGCGGCTTCCCCTGGGGTACGACACGCCGCTGGAGGAGGCGCCCATGTCCGGCGGTGAGCGGCAGCGGCTCGGGCTGGCCCGCGCCTTCGCGCAGGGGTGGCGCCTGCTCATCCTGGACGACGCCACCTCCAGCCTGGACACCGTCACCGAGCGCCAGGTCGCCCGCGCGCTCTCCAGGGAACTGGGCGACCGCACGCGCCTGATCGTGACCCACCGGGCGGCGACCGCCGCCGCGGCCGACCGGGTGATCTGGCTGGACGACGGCCGGGTACGCGCGTACGGCGGCCATCGCGCGCTCTGGGCCGACCCGGCCTACCGGGCCGTCTTCCAGACGGGCACGCCCTCCCGAGCCGTCCTTCAGACAGGCACGCCCTTCCAGACGGAAACGTCCCCTCGGACGGTCACGCCTTTCCGAACGGACACCTCCTCACAGACGGACACACCTCTCCGAACGGGCGCCTCCTCGCAGACGGACACGCCCTTCCAGGCCGACGTCTCCTCCCGGGCCGACGCCTCCTCTCAGGCCGAGGCGCCCTTCCGGGCAAGCGCCTCCTTCCGGGCGGGTACCTCGTGAGCACTCCGGACGGGCACGTCGTCACCAGGCCCCTCCGGCGGGCGCTCGGGAGGGACCCGTACCAGCTGGTGAGGCTCGCGGGCTGGTCCGTCGCGGAGACGGCGCCCTCGCTGGTCATCGGCCTGGCCATCGCGCGGGCGATCGACGACGGCTTCGGCGCGGGACGCCCGGCGACCGGGTTCGCCTGGCTCGCCCTGCTCGGCGGCGCGTGGCTGCTGGCCGCGGTCGGCGCTCGGCAGGTGGTGATGGCCGTCGCCTCGATCGTGGAGCCGTTCCGCGAGGAGTTGCTCGCGCACGTCGTCGACGACGCGCTGCGCCACTCGGTCACGTCCGGGCGGGGATCGGGGGCGGCGGCGGTGGCCCGCTCCAACCTGCAGGTCGAGCTGGCCCGCGACGCCTTCGCCTCGGTCATCACGGTGGTCAGGTCGTTCGCGTTCACCGTGGTGAGCGTCGTGCTCGGGCTGGCGACCCTCGTGCCCGAGGTGCTCGCGCTGGTGCTGCCCCCCTTCGTCGCGGGCCTCGTCGTCTTCCTGCTGTCGCTGCGCGCCCTGGCCCGGCGGCAGCGGGACTTCATCCTGGCCGACGAGCGCACCGCCGAGGCGCTGGCCACCATGGTGGGCGGGCTGCGCGACATCACCGCCTGCCGGGCCGAGGAGCGGGTGGCCGACGACGTCGGCCTGCGGGTGGCGGAACAGGCCCGCGCGGCCCGGTCGCTGGCACGGGTGACCGCGCTGCGCACGCTGTCCCTGGCGGTGGGCGGCTGGCTGCCGGTCCTGCTGGTGCTGGCCGGTACCCCCTGGCTGGTGGGCGAGGGCGCGGGCACCGGGGTGATCCTGGGCGCGCTGGCCTACGTCACGCAGTCGCTGGCGCCCGCGCTCGGCAACCTCGTGGAGGGGCTGGGCATCAACGGGGTGCGGCTGCGGGTGGCGCTCGGCCGGCTGCTGCGCGACGGCGACCCGCCCGTACGGGCGCGCGGGCGGCTCGCGGCGCGGGACACGAACGAGGCGGCCGAGCTGCGCGGCGTGACGTTCGCGTACGGCCCGCACGCGGAACCGGTGATCGACGGCCTGGACCTGGTGGTCCCCGAGGGGGACCACATCGCCGTCGTGGGGCCCAGCGGCATCGGCAAGTCCACGCTCGCCGCGCTCCTGACCGGGGTGCTCGCGCCGGACTCGGGCCGGGTTTTGGTGCGCGGGGTGCCCGCCGACCGGCTCGACCCCGCCGACCGGGTGCTGATCCCGCAGGAGGCGTACGTCTTCCGCGGCTCCCTGCTGGAGAACCTGACCTACCTGGCCGGCACCTCCCCGGCCGGCGCTTCCCCGTTCGACACCTCCCTGGCCGACGCCTCGCGGGAGTCGATGGACAGCGTGGACGGCGCGGTGGCCGCGGTCGGCCTGACGGACCTGGTGGCGCGGCTGGGCGGCTACTCCGCCGAGATCCATCCGGGACTGCTGTCGCCCGCGGAGCGGCAGCTGGTCGCCCTGGCTCGCGCCTACCTCGCCCCGGCCCGGCTGGTGATCCTCGACGAGGCGACGTGCCACCTGGACCCGGTGGCCGAGGCCCGCGCCGAGGAGGCCTTCGCCCGCCGGGGCGGCACGCTCCTCGTCATCGCCCACCGGCTGACCTCCGCCCTGCGCGCCCGGCGGATCCTCGTGATGGACGGCACCAGCGTCCGGCTGGGCACGCACGAGGAGATGCTCGCCACCTCCCCGCTCTACGCCGACCTCGCCGGGCAGTGGGACCCGTCGGGCGCGCAGGAGCTGGTGCCTTGACATCCTCCCCCGCCTGAAGGCGGGGGATTCCAACAGCAACTACCCCACAAGGAGGAGGTCGCGTTGAGGTTCACGGTTCACAGGCTCCGGCAACCCGAAGCCTCCCCGCGCAGCCACCGCATGCCCTGCGGCGGTGTCGCGAACGTTCTTCGCCGCGTTCACATCGGCGTGCGCCCGGTGCCCACAGGCGACGCACAGGAAGAGAGCTTGGCTCTCGCGACTCTCCCCAGCGAGGTGCTTGCAGGCGTTGCAGGTCTGCGACGTGTAACGCGGGTCGATCTTCTGAACGCGTCCCGGAGCTTTCTGTTCCAGCCGCTCAACCAGTCGGCCCCACCCCGCAGCGAGGATGCCACGGTTCAGGCCCGCTTTCTGACGGACGTTCCGCCCCGGTGCTTCGACGGTGCCCTTGGCCGACCGCGTCATGTTGCCGATCTTCAGATCTTCGACCGCGATCACGTCGAAACGGCGGGCCAGGCCGGTCGAGGTCTTCTCGACCCAGTCTTTGCGCCGGTCGGCCTCGCGGGCTTTCAGCTTCGCTATGGCGGCCTTGACCATGCCACGCCGGTTCGACTCCCGCTTCGCTCGCGCGAGTTTCCGCTGCAACCTCAGCAGCCGCGTCTTCTCGGCGCCGCGCAGGGTGGGCGCGTTCAGCAACTCGCCCGTGGACAGCGCCGCCGACACGGCCACGCCACGGTCCACGCCAACGACCTCACCCGAACCGGGTGCGGGAACCGGCTCAGGGAGCGAGGCGAACGCCACATGCCAGCGGCCCGCCCGGTCACGGGTGACGCGGTAGGACCTCACGTCGTCACCTACGGGCCGCGACCAGCGAAACCGCACCCACCCAACCTTCGGGATCCGAACCTCGCCGACGTTGCGCGACACACGGCGTACGTCACCAGGTTTGAACGCGACGATCCGGAACCCTTCGCCCCGCCCACGTTTACGCCACGTCGGCTTACGGTGGGTCGTGCCGAAGAAGTTCGCCATGGCCTGGGCGAAGTCCTTGAGCGCCTGTTGCTGAACGATGATCGACCCGCCACGCAGCCACGCGAACTCAGCGCGAGCCTCCGTCAACTGGCGGCACTGCTCGGCGAAACCCGGCGCCGATTTACGGCCCCGCTGCCAGTGAGCGTGCTGCTCAACAGCCAAATTCCATACGTATCGGGCGTGTCCGCAGTGCTCCAGCAGTGCCGCCTCTTGGGCGCGCGTTGGCTGGAGCCGAAAGCGGGACACGTCAATCAACCTACCGAAGCCCACCGACAAAACCCGGAGACCCTCATCCGCGACCGTTCCGCGTTTCCTCCCCGCCCTGAAGGACGGGGCATCCACGCTGCAGGTGCTTGGTGACGTCCGCACCGCGTTTCCCGTCCAGAGTCCGAGCCCAAGGTCTCCGAACCGGAGGAATCCGATGATCTACCCTCCCGCCGAGCGGCGACCGGTCGTCGACCACCTTCACGGCCACGCCGTGCCCGACCCGTACCGGTGGCTGGAGGATCCGGACAGCCCGGAGACCCGGAGCTGGACGGCGGCCCAGGAGGAGCTCTGGCGCGAGCACGCCGGCACGCTGCCGGGCCGCGACCTGTGGCGCTCGCGGGTGGCCGCGCTGACCGGGGCCGGGACGGTCGGCACGCCGATGTGGCGCGGCGGGAGCCGGTTCTTCCTGCGCCGTACGGCGGCGCAGGAGCACGCGGTCCTCTACCGCACCGGTCCCGGCGGGGTGGAGGAGGCGCTGATCGACCCGATGGAGCTCGACCCGAGCGGGTTGACCACGCTCGACCAGTGGCAGCCCGACCTGGACGGCAGGCTGGTGGCGTACCAGCTGTCCAGGAGCGGCGACGAGCGCTCGGAGCTGCGGGTGATGGAGGTCGCCACCCGCCGGGTGGTGGACGGCCCGATCGACCGCTGCCGGTACGCGCCCGTGGCGTGGCTGCCCGACGGGAAGGCGTTCTTCTACGTCCGCTCCCGCCAGGTCCGCCTGCACCGGCTCGGCACCCCCGCCGAGGACGACACCGTGATCATGGCCGAGGAGCGCTCGTACGGGCTGGGGATCAGTTACAACGGGCGCTGGCTGACGGTCTCGGCGATGGCGGGCGACGGCGGCAACGACCTCTGGCTCGCCGACCTGGCGTCCTCCTCCCCCGAGCGCCCCGACCTGCGGGTGATCCAGCGGGCGGCGGGCGCGGTGACGGCGCCCGCCGTGGGCCGTGACGGGCGCCTGTACCTGCTCACCACCCTGGACGCGCCGAGGGGACGGCTGTGCGTGGCCGACCCGGCGCGGCCGGGCCCCGAGCACTGGGTCGACCTGGTCGAGGAGGATCCGGAGGCGGTGATCGGCGAGTTCGCGATCGCCGGGCAGTCCCTCCTGGTGGGCTGGACCCGGCACGCGGTCAGCGAGATCAGCGTCCACGACCTGGCCACCGGCGGATTGCGCGGGCTGGTGCCGCTGCCCGGACTCGGTTCGGCCGGGGGGATGGCCACCCGTCCCGAGGGCGGCCACGAGGTGTGGTTCACCTATACCGACAGCGTCACACCCTCGGGGGTGCACCGCTACGACACGCGCACCGGGGAGACCTCACCGTGGAGCGCCGCGCCCGGCGCCGTGGAGGTGCCCGAGCTGGAGGCCCGCCAGGTGGTCTGCGCCTCGGCGGACGGCACCCCGGTGCGGATGGTCGTGCTGGCCCGCCCCGGCTCGGGCCCCAGGCCTGCGATCCTGTACGGCTACGGCGGGTTCGGGCTCTCGCTCACGCCGTCGTACTCCAGCTACATCCTGCCCTGGGTCGAGGCGGGCGGGGTCTTCGCCCTCGCCCAGCTGCGCGGCGGCGGCGAGGAGGGCGCGGCCTGGCACCGCGACGGCATGCTGGAGCGCAAGCAGAACGTCTTCGACGACTTCGCGGCGGCGGCCGAGAAGCTCGTCGCGGACGGCTGGACCACCCCCGAGCGGCTGGCCGCGTGCGGCGAGTCGAACGGCGGGCTGCTGGTGGGCGCCGCGCTGACCCAGCGCCCCGACCTGTTCGCCGCCGCCGTCTGCTCGGCGCCGCTGCTCGACATGGTGAGGTACGAGCGGTCAGGGCTCGGCCCGGCGTGGCGTTCGGAGTACGGTTCGGCCGACGACCCCGAGCAGCTGGGCTGGCTGCTGGGCTACTCCCCCTACCACCGGGTCACCGAGGGCGTCGACTACCCGGCCACGCTGCTGACCACCTTCGGCGGCGACTCCCGCGTCGACCCCATGCACGCGCGCAAGATGTGCGCGGCGCTGCAGGCGGCGACGTCGGGCCCGCGGCCGATCCTGCTGCGCCACGAGGGCGACGTCGGCCACGGCTCCCGCTCGACGGGCCGCGCCGTCGGCCTGGCGGCGGACATGCTCGCCTTCCTCGCCGCCCACACCGGTCTGGAGGCCGGTACGTGATACTCAGGCGTCGGTGTCCTTGGGATGGCGGGTCGAGGCGTAGACGAGATGGACGGTTCTCCGGGACTCGTCGACGAGGTGACGCACGCGGCCGCCCGCGATGACCTCGTACTCCCACTGCGGATATTCGCGACCACCCAGAGTCCCGGTGGCGAGACGGCCTCGCAGGCGGTGCTGCCGATCGGGGGCGTCCTGCGACAGCGGCGCGTCACGCAGCGCCTCGAAACAGCGCCGGGTGTTGCCCGCGGCCTCGGCGCACAGATCGGCCCACCCCTTGGCCGCCTCACTGGTCGCGAACCGCAGATGCCACTCGTCACCGATCGGCGGCGGGGCCACCGCGCTTGGGACTCACGACGCGATCACCTCGCCGTGATCGTCGTCGGGCAGCGCGCGGGTGAGCTGCGCGGTCAGTGACGGGTCGGCGAGGACGCGGGCGGTGGCACGCCATTCGACGATGAGCCGGTGCAGGGTGGCGTGGACGTCCAGCTCGACCGCGTCGCGCGTGGCGTCGACCAGCTCCTGGACGAACTCCTTCTTCTCGTCCAGGGAAAGGTGTCTCACCCAGGGGAAGACCGTGGGCAGGGCGTGCAGGACGGCGCGGCTGCCCTCGTCGCTGGCGAGGAGGGCCGCGACCATGCGGGCCGCGATGTCCGCGGTCTCCTCCCGCTGCCGGTCGTGCCGCGCGGTGGAGATGAACAGGTCTTCCCCGTCTCTGCGCTTCACCTGCACCCGGTGAACGCGATCGAGGGTCTCGGCGACTCGTTTGGAGTGCTTCGACAGGTCGGAGAACGGGACGGTCGGCGTAACCATGCCACACGGTACTTCGGAACGTGTTCCGAAGTACCGCGGGTCGGGCCGTTCGACGAGGTCACCTCATGCACGGCTGGCACAGGCTCAGCCGCTGATGATCCGTTCGACCAGTTCGGGGACCCATTCGACGTACTCCACCTCCGGTCCTCCGGCGTGCCGGGCGTAGAGGAAACGGCCGGTGGCGCTCGTGCCCATATCGGTGGTGATCTCGGCGCCGTGTTCCCGCAAGGCGCGGATCTGCTCGTCGAGGTCGGAGACGATGACGGTCGCGGAGGCGTGGGCGTACTTCGCGCGCTCCTGTGGGGGTCCGGCCACGACGAGGAAGTCGCCGATGGCGGCCAGCTCGACGCCGTCGAAGGCGAACCGCAGGTCGGGGTCGGCTCCGACCATCTCGCGCAGCAGGGGCAGGACCAGGTCGAGGTCGTCGGCCCACAGGCGGCCGTAGGTCTTCAGGATCGTCATGGCGCTTCTCCCCGTCAGTCATGCTCTCTTGTGGTTACCCGGTAACCGTAGGAGAGTGTGCGTTGGCGTGGAAGGACGCACTTTACGGAGAGAGGGGCACCTCGCGGTGACCGAGCAGCTCAGCCCCGTGCCACACCGGGCGGACCTGACCCGCGCCGACTCGCTGGCGCGCGAGATCTTCATCGGGATCGCCAACAAGTGGGCACTGCTGATCGTCAACGTGATGGGCGAGCGCACGCTGCGCTTCACCGAGCTGCGCGCCGAGATCGAGGGCATCAGCCACAAGATGCTGACCCAGACGTTGCGCGGGCTGGAACGCGACGGGCTCGTGGACCGGGTGGTCCACCCGACGGTGCCCCCGCGCGTGGAGTACACCCTGACCGTCGCGGGCCGGGACCTGCGCGACACCGTCAACGGCATCTGCGGCTGGACCCGACGGCATCTGGACCACATCGAGGAGGCCCGCGACCGCTACGACAGCGCGGCCCGGGGGTGAGCGTTCGCGCCTTCCGATCGCCTGTCGGCCCGGTCGGCTACGGGACCGGCCCCGGTCAGCCGCGATGACCGCTGCCCGAAGCCGCGCGCGGGCCGCGGAAGGCGCGCCGGTAGGCGTGCGGGGTGGTTCCCAGGTGCCGGGCGAAGTGGTGGCGCAGCGTGGCGACCGACCCGAACCCGGCTCGTTCGGCGACGAGGGTGATCGGCTCGTCGGTGCTCTCCAGATGGCGCTGGGCCAGCAGGACGCGCTGGCCGGTGAGCCACTGGAGCGGCGTGGTGCCGATCTCCCGGTGGAAGCGGCGGGCGAAGGTGCGCGGTGACATGTTGGCCCGGCGGGCCATCCTCTCCACGGTCAGCTCCCGGTGGAGGTTGGCCTCCAGCCAGGTCAGCAGTGACGCGAGGTGCCCGGCCCCCGGCTCGGGGTCCGGGCGTCTGACGTACTGGGTCTGGCCGCCGTCGCGGTACGGGGGCGCCACCATGCGCCGGGCGATGTCGCCTGCGACGGTGCCGCCGTGCTCCTTGCGGACCAGGTGCAGGCAGGCGTCGATCCCGGCGGCGGTGCCCGCGCCGGTGATGACCGGGTCCTCGTCGACGTAGAGGACGTCCGGCTCCACCCGGGTCAGCGGGTAGCGGCGGGCGAGCTCCGCACCGTGGCGCCAGTGGGTGGTGCAGCGGCGGCCGTCCAGCAGGCCGGCCTGCCCGAGCAGGAAGGCGCCGGAGCAGATGCTGAGCACGCGGGCCCCACGCCGCACCGCCGCCCGCAGCGCCTCGGACAGCTCCTCCGGCTGCCGTACGTCCGGATCCGAGGCCGGGACGCCGATGAGGTCCGCCGACTCCAGCCGCTCCAGCCCGTACGGGGTCTCGATGCGGAAGCCGTGCCTGGTGCGGACACTCTCGCCCGTGGCGGAGACGACCGCGAAGTCGTAGGCGGGCAGGCCGTCGTCGCTGCGGTCGATGCCGAAGACCTCGCAGAACACCCCCAGCTCGAAGGCGTGCGCGCCGTCGAGGGCGAGGACGGCGACGTCGCGCAGCATGGGGACCTCCTGGTGAAGGTACGTGCCCGGGGCAGTGAGTGGCAGGAATTTCACCATGTTAGTCATTTCTGCCACTTTCTGGGACGGCGAGCCGCTGGGAGGCTGGTCATCGGGCCGGCGGGGCCCGTTCCGGCGACCTCCTCACCTCCGACACCTCCGACAGCTAGGCACACGATGATCACCGATATCGAAGAGACCTCCATCAGGGCGGCCCAGGTCCTGCGTACGCTCGCGCTCGACGAGGAGCTCAAGTGGCGGGTGCCCGCGGACCCCGTGCTGGGCCCCCTCGCCCGGCGGGTGGCCCGCCGCTTCGTGGCCGGGGAGACCCTCGCGGACGCGCTGGAGCGCGTGACGGGGATCCTCGCGAGCGGCCACCGCGCGAACGTCGAGTACATGGGAGAGAGCTGCCGTGACCCGGAGCGGGCCCTGGCGGAGACGGCCGTGTTCGTCGACGCCGCCCGGCTGCTCCCGCCGCGGTGCTCGGTCTCCCTCGACCTCTCGCACATCGGCCTCGCGATCGACGAGGAACTCGCCCTCGGCAACGCCGTCCGCGTCGCGGAGGCGACCGCCGGCACCGGACGGGAGATGGTCATCTCCGCGGAGGGCTCCGACCGCACCGACGCGGTCCTGTCTGTGCACCGCAGGTTGTGCGAGCGATTCGACCACGTCGGGGTCACCGTCCAGGCGAGACTGCACCGCACCGATGACGACCTGCCGGGACTCCTCGCCCTGCCGGGCCGGATCCGCCTGGTCAAGGGCGCCTTCCTGGAGCCGGAGACCGTCGCCTACGCGCGCGAGGACCCCGCGCTGGCCGCCGCCTACCTGCGCCACGCCGAGTCGCTGGCCGACTCCGGGCACCTGTGCTCGTTCGCGACCCACGACTGGGACCTGATCCGCCGCGTCGACCGTCACCTCGGCGGCGCGGGCCGTGCCGACGCGCCGTGGGAGTTCGAGACCCTCCTGGGCCTCGGCCCCGACCGCCTCGCCGCGATGGCCGAACGCGGCCATCCCACCCGCGAGTACGTCGTCTTCGGCACCGAGTGGTGGCTGTACGTGTGCAACCGGCTGGCCGAGGACCCCGGGCGCCTGCTCCAGGCCCTCGTCGACGCCGCCGCCTAGCCGGCGTCCGGCTCCCGCAAGCCCTCGGGCCGGGACCCGGGAGAGCGGGCGAGCCAGGTGGTCGGGTGCTGCCTGACCTGGTCGATGGAGGTCAGGGCGGCGCCGATGACGGCGGCGTCCGGGCCGAGCAGGGCGGGCCGGATCGTGACGGGTGCCCACGCGGCGCTGAGGACGCGCCGGTCGATCTCCGCCCTGATGTTCGCGGTGAGCCAGGACGACAGCAGCGAGAAACTCCCGCCCAGCAGGACGGTGTCGATGTCGAGGATGTTGAGCGTGTCGGCCAGCGCGACGCCCAGCGTGGTCCCGGCGCGGTCGAGCGCGGCGAGCGTGGCGGGCCTGCCCTCCTCGGCGCGGCCGGTGACGGCGGTGTCGGGGGTGGTACCGGCGGGCGCGGGCTCGTCGCCGAGGATCGCCGGGAGGCTCGCGTACGTCTGCAGGCAGCCGCGCGAGCCGCACGGGCAGGGCTCGCCGTCGGGGTACACCGTGACGTGCCCGAGCTCGCCGCTCCAGCCGCGGGCACCGCGCAGGAGGCGCCCGTCCAGGACGATGCCCGCGCCGATGCCGAGCCCGCCGGAGACGTAGACGAAGCTGCTGGGCGCGTTGTCGCCGGCGTAGAGCTCGCCGAGCGCGGCGAGGTTCGCCTGGTTGTCGACGGTGAGCGGCAGATCGAGGGGGCCGAGGTGGTCCAGGGCGGCGCGCAGCAGTGCCCCGGCGTCGACCTCGCGCCAGCCGAGCTCGGGCGCGGACCGCACGACGCCCGCGTGGACGGGGCCGGGGACGGCGAGGGTGGCGGTGACGACGGTGAGGTCCTCCGCGGTCACGGCCTCGATCGCGGCACGGGCCATGTGGGCCAGGCGGGCCAGCACGTCGGGGGCGTCCGCGCCGGCGTACGTCGAGGGGGCGAACGCCAGGTGGCGGACGGTGCCAGTGAGGTCGACGACGCAGGCCGCCAGCGCGTCGGCGCGGATGTCGAGCCCCAGCCCGGCCGGTCCCCTGTCGGACAGGGTGAGGCCGACGCGGGGACGGCCCGCGCGCCCGTTGCGGGTCAGGCCCGTCTCGGTGAGGAGGCTGCCCGCCAGGAGCTCCTCGGCGATGCGCGTGATGGTGGGACGGGCCAGGCCGGTGACCGTGGCCAGCTCGGTGCGGGAGACGGGGCGCCCGGTCGCGACGATGTGCCGGAAGATCAGTTCGAGGTTGAGGGGACGCAGGTTCTCCTGCCGGACCGGGCTTTCCGGCTGCCGGGGCCGGCTCGGCCGGATGTTCCCGGTCATGTCGCCGCCCGGGCGGTGGCGGCGAGCCCGGCGGCGGCCGCGGGAGACAGGGTGCCGTCGGCCACCACGGTGACGACGTGCCGCTCGACGCTCTCGCCCGCGGCGAGCGTGAACGGCTCCTCCCAGGTCAGCGACGAGCAGACGCCGAGGTAGTCGCGGGCGCGGACGAACCACCTGTTTCGCGCGGTGGCCTCGTCCGCGGGGGTGAAGAGCGTCGTCCAGGGGCGTCCTTCGTGGTCGACGCCGGTGACGGCGACCCATTCGGCGGTGTGGCCGTGGACGCGGCGCAGGTCCGTACCGGCCGGGCTGAGGACCCCGGCGACGGCGGCGACCTCGGGGCCGCGCCAGAAGATGCCGCCGTAACCGGCGCCAGCCCGGCCCAGCGCGGCCGGGCTGCGGAACGTCAGCGGCCGACCGGCGACGTTGGTGAGCCGGGTCCGGACACCGAGCGACCAGGCGGTCTCGTCGATCCACCGGCAGCTGATCGAGCGTCGTTCCCGCAGCAGCGTCGCCTGCCGGGCGTCCCAGGAGAGGGTGTGGGCCAGCTCGGTGCTCGTGCGGCGCAGCCAGCGCCGGTGGCTCTGCGTGCCGTGGTTGTCCAGCCAGGCCGGGCCGTGGCCCGCGACGAAGGTGCGCCCGCCCCAGAAGTTGTGCCCGTCGAGCTCGGGGAAGGCGACGCCGAACCCGAACTGGTAGGGATGCGAATCGGGGGCGGCGTCGGTGACGGTGACCCCGGCCAGCGTGCGTACGGGATGCAGGTAGGGCCTCGGGGACACCGACAGGGGAAGGTCGGGCCGCCAGACGTACCGGGCGACGTCGTGTCCGCGCAGCCGCAGCACGGCGACGCCTCGGGACCGGTCGGCGAGCACCGGGTGTACGCCGGGAGCGTGCATGCTCGCCTCGCCGCCTCTCTCCGCCCTGTCCCTCGTCCTCGTCCTCGCCCCTCGGTCCGCCTCGGCGAGGCCGGGGATCTCGTCCGGGGGGCGTCGTGCTCGTCCGAGCGTAGGGCGGTACGGGGGTTCTCGGGGAGGGGTGGGCGGTCAGTTGAACGAGCGGTAGCGGCTCATGATCGGCTCGGTCAGGTCGTCGGACCACAGCCAGCCCGCCTCCCTGGCGATCCTGACCGCCTCGACGCGCGTGCGGGCGTCGACCTTGGTGAGGATGCGCGCCAGGTAGTTCCGCACCGTGCCGCCGGACAGGCAGAGGCGGTCGGCGATCTCTCCCACCGGCGCCCCCTCGGCCGCGGCCTGCAGGACCTCCAGCTCGCGGGCGGTGAGCGGGTTCCGCTTGGCGTTGAGGGCGGCGACGGCCAGTTCGGGGTCGACGACCCGCTCACCGGCGGCCACCCGGCGTACGCAGTCCGCGAGCTGGCCCGCGGGGGCGTCCTTGACGACGAAGCCGCGCGCCCCGGCGTCCAGGGCCCGGCGCAGCGCGGCCGGGTTCGCGAGCCCGGTCAGGATCACCGTCCCGCACTCGGGGAGGCTGCGGTGCAGTTCCGCCGTCGCGGTGAGGCCGTCGGTGCCGGGCAGGCCGATGTCGACGAGCGCGACGTCCGGCCGGTGCAGCAGGCAGGAGCGGACCACCTCGTCGCCGTGACCGACCTCGGCGACGACCTTGATGTCGCTCTCCAGGGAGAGCAGGGCGACCATGGCCCCTCGGACGAGATGCATGTCCTCGGCGATCAGGACGCTGATCATGAATCGTCTCCCCCTTGCTACACCGCGCTCTCATCTGGCCCGGGGACACTACCCAAGGAAGTCGGGTGACTACCGCAAGTCCGAGTTAAACACGAAAGACGAGGCATTGAGGTGCGATCGCCGCAGGTGAGAGCGCCAGAGTGCGGCGAATTGCCCTCTTTCTTGTTTATGTCCCTTGAGCGGTTCGACGATTTCGAAGGGCGGCGACGGCCTTTCACAGGTGCCCGGTCCGGTCTGAACCGCGGCGGCGACCGTCTCTCCGGCGTGGCGCCGTGCGGTGGTCGTCGAGACCCCGGACCGCGGCGTCACACCGGGGCGGCGGCCTCGTGGTGTTCCATCAGGACGTCGGTCAGCAGGTAACCGCCGCGTATCAGGTGGACCAGCGGGCGGGCGCGCAGTTCCTCGTAGTGGCCGGCTATCCGGACCGCCGCCGCGCCCGGGGTGGCGGCGCTCGTCCACAGCGGCCTGTCCCGTTCCGCGGAGACGGGGACGACCCACCAGAAGCGGCACGCGTCGTCCAGGCGGGCGACCAGGCCGTAGTAGACGGAGACGACGACCTTTCCGGACGGCAGGCTGTGGACGTCCGCCGGGATGTTGTGGGATTGGGCCAGCAGGGCCGCCAGTTCACGGGCCCGGAGCTCGACTGGGGGGAGGGCTTCGGGGGTTCTGTGATCAACGGTCACGCTGGCGAGGGTAGGGAGGTCGGGGAGCCCGTCTCAACGATGTTGCGAGATGTTGCGCGTTCACCCCCGGCGAACCCTGCCCCTCTCCTCACGAACCTCCGCCTCCCTCCTCGTGAACCCCTGCCCCTCTCCTCGCGACTCTCCGCCTCCCCTCCTCGCGCCCTCCTTGCCTCCCGGGCCTCCCGGGCCTCCCGGGCCTCCCGGGCCTCCCGGGCCTCCCGGGCCTCCCGGGCCTCCCGGGCCTCCCGGGCCTCCCGGTCTCTCGCGGGAACCCCCTCAGGACGTCACCTCTCGCGGAACCCGGCGGCCGCGGCCCGCAGCAGGTCACGGGCCTCCCTGCCGTACGCCGCGGCGCCGCTCAGCGCCTGGAACGCCTTCTCGTACACGACCACGTCGCTGGGGGCCTTGTGCTGGATCTGGCCGGGCACGGTGTCGATGCGGACCCGGTTGGCGTCGTATATCCAGAAGTTCTCCGGCGGCATGAGCGGCGGCCTGATCGTCGCGGGGACGATGCCGAAGGACACGTTCGCGGTGCCGGAGGTCAGCTCCGCCAGCCGGTCGAGCTGGGCGACCATCTGCTCGGGGCCGACCAGCGGCATGTGCAGCGCCTGCTCTCCTACGACGAACGCGAACCGCTTGCTCCCGTTGCGCAGGACCTCCTGCTGTTTCAGCCTCGCCGCGACCGCGGCCTCGATGTCGTCGGGGATGCCCCGGAAGTCGATGATGGCGCGCAGGTGGCCCCGGGCGTAGTCGCCGGTCTGGAGCAGGCCGGGGACGGCCGAGTGCTGCCAGACGCGGAACTGGTGGGTCTTGTCGTACAGCGGCTGGAAGGAGCGTTGCACGTGGCCGAGGCCGCTCTCCTCCAGGCGGCGCCAGTCGGTGTACATCGCGTCGATGTTCTGGGCGGCCGCGATGAGGTCGACCACCTGCTCGTCCGCGTCGCAGGCCTCGCACCACGTGCGGATGTCCGCCTGGTTGGGCATCTGGACCGCGTTCTCGATCTTGGAGATCTTGGTGTGGTCCAGGCCGGTCTTCGCCGCCAGCGCTCGCCCCGTCAGCCCGGCGTCGGCGCGGAGCGCCCTGAGCCTGGCGGCGAGGATGCCTTTGGCCTCGTCGATGCGTGCTGTGGAGGTCGCCATCTCCATCACCTTGTCACCGCGGGGGGTTGATCCTCCGACCGTACGACGGATGTTGCGATCTGTCTCAAATGTTGCGAATAGTTGTGGCGTGCGGGCGCTTCTCGGCGGTCCGGGTCAGGACTGTCGGGCGCAAGCCTTACGGTAGGGCGCGTGCCAGAGACGAACCACGAGATCACGCTCGACTCGGCCCTCACCGAGGAGGCCGTGCTCTCGACCTACCGCCGCATGTTCGCGGCGCTCGCCCGCGACAGCGGCGCGGTGGTGGACGACCCCGCGCTGGTCGACATCGCCGAGACGCTGTTCGCGGCGTTCGCCGAGGCGGGCGAGGAGTGGCTGACCCACGAGCAGATGCGCCACGTCTGCCGGGCCTACCCGCTCGACCGGTTCGAGAACCGGCTGCGGGTCCTGCGCGGTCTCGGCGCGATCCGCGAGGTGTTCCCCAAGCCCAACCAGCTCCGCTACCGCGCGTCGTTCACCAGCGTGGTCGGGCTGATGTTCATCCGCCGGATGATGGACGACGGCGGCCAGTCGGAGATGCACCGCCTGCTCGCGCTGGAGGACCTCAACGTGGCCGACCCCCGCACGACGATGGAGGAGGCCCGCGCCAGTGCCCAGAACCTGTCGCGCGCCTTCCGCCTGTGGGCGCTGGAGCTGATCACCCTGACCGGCGGCACCATCGAGGAGCTGCGCGAGCAGGCGCCCAAGCTGTGGGGCACCGAGGAGATCGCCCGGCGGGCGCAGAGCCTGCACGGCACCATCCTCACCCGCTGGCCCGACCTCGACCGCACCTGCACCGAGCTGCGCGCCGCCATCTACTCCTACAGCGACGCCTCGCGCCGCGCCGCCGGACGCCTGGCCGACTCCGCGGGCACGACGAGGAACCTGACGCTGCTCCCCGCGGAGACCTGGCGCACCTTCGCGCAGACCGCGAGCAGGGAGCGCCTGGCCTCGGTGCTCGACGGGTTCGTCTTCGACGCCCCCGCCCCCTGGCACGACCCGGCGGCGATCGTCAGGGCCGTGGACGAGAGCCCCCGCCCCGCGCCCGCCCAGCCCACTCCCCCGCGCTCGGCCCTGCCCGACCCCGGGCCCGCCGACGCCCACGACCCCGGCACCGACGGCCTCGACCACCTGGCCGCCGTGGCCGAGGCCGCGCTCGCCGGGCGCTCCACCGCCCGGCTGGAGGAGCTGCTCACCGCCGACGGCGACTGGGTCTCCGCCCGCCGCCTGCTGGCCGACCTCGTCTCCGCCGACCTGCGTCCCGACTCCCCCTACCGCCTGCGCTGGTCCGACGGCCTCACCGCCGACCCCGGCGGCGAGCCCGCCTGGCTCTCCCACGGCCACCTCGAAAGGACCGGCGGTGCCGGCTGACCCGCGACACACACCGGCCGCGACCCACATCCGCGAACCCGCTTCGGGTGTGCCGGTTTCGGCCATGACGGCCCTCGCGCACATCCGCGCCAGGGCGGGCGGTCCTCTCCCGCTCGGAGCCGGGCAGGCGGCTCCCGCCGGGATGGCCCGGCTGGGGCGCGGCGACGGGACGGGCCTGGCGCTGCCGGTCTGGCCCGACGGGGCGACCCCGTCGCTCCTGGAGGAGTACCAGGTGACGCCGGTGGCGGTGGAACGATCCGGGGAGACCCGGCGGGTGCTGGCCGCGGCGCTGCGGTGCTGCTGGACCGACCTGTCCGCCGACCCCTGGCCGGGCGGCACGGCCACCGTCGACGACGTGCTGTCTGCGTACCGGGCGCTGATCGGGCGCGGCGACGACCTCATGCGCAACTGGGCGGTCGGCGCGCTGCGCCGCCTGCACGACTCGGCCTGGCTGGAGGTCTCCGGCGGTCTCGTACGGCTCGGCCCCCGGTGCGCCTCCTGGCCCGCCGCGTCGCACGCCCAGCTGCGGGAGCTGATGCGCCGCCTGCCCGCCGGTGAGGAGGCCCCGGGCGGCCTTGAGGTGCTCCCGGTCGCCGAGGGCGCCCCCGACGACGCGGAGGCGGGGGCCGGTGTCACGGTTCCCGAGGAGGTGGACGAGGATCTGCTCGGCCCGTTCGACGAGCGGCGCAGGGCGGAGGTCGTGGCGGCCTTCATGGCGGTGGAGCACGCGGCCGAGCCGGTGCACGAGGCCCGCTTTCCCGCGCTGCGCGACCCGGTGCTGCGCCGTGCGCTCGCCGGGATGCTGGAGCGCCGCGGCCGGGTCCTCGTCCACGACCGCGACGCGTGGACCTCGGGCTACGCGGCAGAGACGCTCACGGGCGGCGGCGCGCCTTCCGGGCCGGACATGACCTCGGGAGCGGAGACGGCTCCGGGTGCGGGTGCGGCCCCGGAAGAGGACTCGGGCGTGAGTTCGGGGGCGGTGAGCCCTGCCGCGACCTCGGGAACCGGCTCCGGAGCGAGCCTTGCCGCGAGCCCCGGAACGCGCCCGGGGATGGGCCTGGGAACGGGCTCGGCCCTGGGTGAGTCCGAGCGGGCGGTTCTGGTGCTCGTGCTGATCCACTCGGTGGCGATCCCGCGGGCCGACGGCCTGCTGCCCGCCGACAGCTGGCTCTCCCCGTTCCCCGCGCAGGTCGACGAGCTCCGGCGGCACACCAGGCTGCCGATCGGCGAGCTGGACGCCGCGCTGCGCGTGCTGCGCCACGCGGGTCTGGTCACCCAGGTGAAGGCCGGTGAGGAGGCCGGGGGCTACGTGCCGGGGCCGCAGTTCCACCGGCTGACCCCGCAGGCCAGGCGCCGCCTGCAGGAGGAGCTGATCCTCGCGGCGGGACCGCACACCCCGCTGGCGGCGGCCGTACGGGCCAACCGGCGGTGAGCGGGCGCGGAAAGACCGCCCCTCGCGACGAGTCGGACGACGGGGCTCCGGAGGGCTCGACGCCCCCAGCGCCGGAGGGCTCGACGACCCCGACGCCAGGCGGGCGCGAGGAGACCGCCTCCCATGATGAGCCGGACCCGGGACGGGGCACCGGAGAGCCGGTGCTCCAGGCGCCGGAAGCAGGACGGAAGAAGGGAACGACGGGGTTGACCGACCAGCGGAACCAGGCCGCGAAGAGCCCACGCGGGAGCCGAGCCGGGGCTGAGGCCGGGGCCAGGACTGGAGCTGAGACCGGGGCTGAGGCCATGGCCGGAGCTGAAGCCGGTACCGGGGCCAGGACTGAGGCCGATGCCGGGGCCGGGGCAAAGGCCATGGCCGAGGCCGGGGCCAGAGCCGGGGCTGAAGCCGATGCCGGGGCCGGGGCAAAGCCTGGGACCGGGGCTGAGGCCATGGCCGGAGCTGAAGCCGGTACCGGGGCCAGGACTGAGGCCGATGCCGGGGCCGGGGCAAAGGACAGGGCTGAGGCCGGGGTCGGGGTCGGGAAGGCTTCTCGGGCCGAGGCCGGCGGAGCCGGTCGCACCGGGAACGTCCGGGCGAAGGGCGCCCGGAGCGGGGGCACCACGGCATCGGAGACCGCCGGGAACCCGGGCGGGACGCAGGCGACCCTGGTCCCCGTGGAGACGATCCGCGCCACCGCCCCGAGCGAGAACGTGGTGGGCGACCGGGTGCTGGTCGCCGTGCAGCCGGTCAACATCTCCCGGCTCTCGACCCACCCGGTGCCGACCGTGCCGGGCACGCTGATCGTGGTCGCGGGCGCGGGCCCGAAGGACTCCAACGGCGCGGGCAAGTCGTCGTTCATCGCGATGATCACCGCGCTGCTCGGGGACGAGCAGTGGCGTTTCGCCTCGGGCGCCAAATCCGTCGCCGAGCTGCTGTTCAACGCCGAGCTCGCGGCGGGCGGGGGCGGCCGGACGTGGGCCAGCGCCGACCACGGCTACATCGTCGGCGTCTTCGCACCGGCCGCCTCCGTGCACACCGACTCCGTACATACCGACTCCGTGCGCACCGGCCCCGTCCGCACCGGTCCCGCGAGCGGCGACCCCGTGAACGGTGACCCCGTGAACGGTGACCCCGTGAACGGTGGCTCTCCGGACACCGGCTCCCCGGACACCGGCGACCTCGGCCACACTTCCCTGAACGACGCCGTGACCGTGTGGTTGCGGGTCAACCAGGAGGCCCCGCACCTGGAGATCCGGTGGACCCCGGGGGTGCACCTGGCGGCGGCGGCCTCGGAGGCGGAGCGGGTGGCGCGGGCCGACGAGCTGTGGGCGGCGCTGCCCCGCTCGGCGGGGCGCCGCGACGTGGTGGCGCGCGACCTGACCAGGTTCCTGTACGGCGACCGCGTCAGGTGCGTGTCGTTCCTGTCGACCTCGGTACGGAGCAAGGTCGCCACCAACCTGCTCTCCCAGCCGCTCAACGAGATCTCCCCCGAACGGGTCTTCGAGGCGATCGCCGCGCTGACCGGCCTGGACGCCGAGCTCGACCAGGAGCGGGAGGCCCGCCGCGACGAGCACGCCCGGCGGGTGCGGGCGACACGGGCCATGGAGCTGCTCCGGGAGTTCGAGGGCGAGTCCCGTACGCTCCTGGAGACCTTCGACAGGCGCGACCGGGCCCGTGTCCGGCTGGCCGACGCGCTGCGCTGCTGGCGGGGGCGGCTGGCGCGCAGGCTGACCGACGCCGGGCAGCGGGACGAGGCGCTCGCGGCCGAGCTGGAGCGGGTCCGCGCGGCGGGCGACCGTGCCAAGGAGGCGATCGCCGAGGTCAGGGCCGAGATCGCCACGCTCAAGGACGACACCCTGGAGCGCGGGCTGGCCGAGGCCCGCAGGGAGCTGACCACCCTGCAGGCGCGCGCGGCGAAGCTGGACGCCGACCGGGCGGTGGCGGAGAACTCGGTCGACGAGCTGCGCGGCTGGATCCCGGGCCTTGAGGAGCAGCGCCGCCTGGCCGACGGGCGCGACGTGGCGACGGCGGGTGCCGAGCTGGCCGAGGCCAGGACGCGGCTGAACGAGGCGCTGAAGGCGCTGGGCGTGGCCGACCGGGAGGCCGAGGGGGCGAAGGCCGCGCTGGACGACGCCGAGGGCGGCCCGGCGGCCGCCCAGCTCGACGCGCTCGCCGGGGCGGGTGTCGGGGCGACCGGCCTGCTCGACGCGATCGACGTCGCCGAGCAGGCGCGTGACGACGAGGCCGCGCCGCATCGAGGCGACCCGCTGGGAGCCCGCGGCTGGCCGCACGAGCACGCGGTGATCGTCGACGCGGCCGACCTGGAGGCCGCCGCGCGGGCACTGGACGGGCTGCCCGGATCGGTGCTGGTCAGCGCGGCGGGTGTCACCGTCGTGGGATCGTTCGAGGTCGCGGTCACCGGCAGGGAGGCCCGCATCAAGGCGGCCGAGCAGCGCCTGCACCGGGCACGCGACACGCAGGAGAGCGCGGCGGCGGTCGTACGGGCCGCCGAGGACGCCGTGGCCGAGGCGGGCAGGAGGCTTGAGGGGGCGAAGGCGTCCGTGCAGCTGGCCGACATCGAGCGGCGGCTGGCCGAGCGGCGGGGCGCGCTCACCGGGCTGTCCGAGGCGCTGGCCGGGATCGGGCCGAAGGTGGACGAGGCCGAGCGCCGGGCGAGCGGCCTGGACTTCCGGGCCCGTACGAGGAACATGGAGATCGAGCGGCTGGAGGGCCGCAGGGCCCGGCACGAGTCCGACCGCGACCAGGCCTCGGAGCAGGCGGCGAGGATCACCGCCGACCGTGACGCGCTCGGGCTGGACGCGCTCGCCGGCGACTGGGGCGGCACAGTCGACGGGGCCCGCGAGTGGCTGGGCGCCCTGGACGAGCAGGAGCGCCCGCTGACGTCCGAGGAGTGGTGGCGGGCCGCGGAGCGCCGCCTGGACGAGGCTCTGCGCGACACCTTCCCCGGCGAGGACGAGGAGATGCCCGAGGAGTTGCGCTTCCTGGTCAGGGAACGGGCCGCGCCCGGCGCCGGGCGCACCGCCCGCGAGCAGGCGACGTTCCCCGGCGTGTGCTCGGCGCTCGCGTCCTACCTGCGCGGCCAGGAGGAGTACGAGCGGCACCGGCGCCGCCAGATCGAGACGCAGATCGTCACCCGGCAGCGCGACCTGACGGCCGCCGCCAGGGGCGCGGAGGAGGCCGCCCAGTCCACCGCCGTGCACCGGGCCGCGCTGACCGCCGCGATCAGGGCGCGGCTCACCCGGGTGGCCGAGGAGTTCGACAAGCTCGACACCTCCTACGGCGGTTACGGCGCGACGCTGGAGTTCCCCGTCCCGCCCGCGCCCGCCGACCCCGAGCAGCGCTGGGCGTGGCGGGTGACGCCCAAGTGGCGCCGGGGCGAGGGGCAGGGCTTCGTGCCGTACAACCGGCGGGCCAACACCGCACTGATGGACGAGAAGGCGGTGAAGCTGGTCTGCGCGGCGGCGATCGCGTCCTCGGGCGGCGGGCACCTGTGCCTCGTCCTCGACGAGCTGGGCCGCAACCTCGGCAAGGAGCACCGCAGGGAGGCCGTGGCGCTGTTCCGCCGCATCGGCGAGACGTACGGGATCACGGTGATCGGCGCGCTCCAGGACGACATGGAGCCCTACGCCGTCGACGCCTGCGGGCAGTACGTCAAGCTGCGCCGCTCCTCCGACGCCATGCCGTACAACGAGCCGCCGGTCGTCATCGGCCACGACCTGCACGCCGAGCGGGTGCGCGCCCTGGCCTCCGCGGTGAGCCGGTAGGCCGATCGGCGGGTGAGCGCCGAACGCGTTCGGGCGGCGCTCACCGGTCCAGGGTGACCTCCGGGTCCTTCCGTCGTCACGGAAGAGGGTTCGCGATGCCGCGCGTCGTGAGTTTCGCGTCCTGGAGGGAGCCCGGTGCGGAGGGACGCGCCTCGCCCGCACCGGTCAGGCTCCGGCGGCCGCGCGTCTCACCGATGCCGGCGGGTCTCTCGGCGTGCCCGGCTGAATCGACCTGTGCCCCCACCCGCCGCCCGGCCGGAGATCGTGGCGACGCCCCATGACATAAACGGCGACGCGAAGGACGCCCAGGATGAACGTTCGGGCGGTTCTGTAACTTCAGAACGGGAGATATCTTTAAATTCCCCACGCCTCAACTCGCACGCCCTATATCCTGCGCGAAGTCACGTTTCCAGAGGAGCGCCCAGAGGGAGCCGGTGTGGCGTTGTCATGGGGCGATCTCCCGGTCGGAAGGGTGCTCCGCCTTGCCGGAGTCGATTACAACATTGACGCCAATGTAGTGGAATTGTTGCTGAACCCCTTATCGGAGACCGGCCCCGCCATTGTCACTTACACGGCGACCGAAGACGGTTCGGTCTCGGAGTTGGTGGAATCCGTCCTCCGCGAGCTGGAAACACTGGCCATCGAGCTTTTCCCGGCCTGGTTGCCCGGAGGGGAGAGGCTCTCCGGCCCCGGCGGCGGCGGAGTGGCGGCGGCGAGGATTCTCGCGACGCGCCTGGCATCGGGCACCCGTCATTCCGGACCGTTCCTGGCCGATCTCGCCGCCCGGGCCATCCGGCACAACAGCCCGCCGGTTCCCGGACAGCGCGTCCCCGAAGGACGATCGTTCCCCGCGGAGTCTCGGGCGGCCGGTCTGGCCCGGGTCATCGCCTCCACGTTCGGCCGCGAATCGGCGGCGCTGGTCGTCCACGTGCCGGAGCAACTGACCTCCCACGGGGAGACACTCCTGGTCGCCGGATGTGAGTGGCTGGCGCACCGGAGCGGCATGGGGATCTGGCTCGTCGGCCCCGAGCTGCGCCGCGTCGAGACCCTGCACCTGGAGGTGCCCGCGGCGGTCAGGAGACTGGCCGGAGAGATGACCGCACCACCGCCCACCGCGACGGCGGGAGTGCCACCGATCGCCGGAAGCCCGCACGCGGGGAGCGTGGTCGAGCGGGCGATGGAGGCGGCCCTGGCGGAATGCGCGTGGGCTCATGGCCGGACGTGGAATCAGACGTACCAGTCAACAGACCCGTTGTTCGTGATGATTCGCACGGATCTGATGTGGGCTCCGGAGAAGTGCGTCGTGGAACTCGACGGACCGGAACACGAGACGCTCGCCCAAATGGAACGTGACCGGATTCGCGACCGGCACCTGGAACGTGACGGGTTCACGGTGCTGCGATTCACCAACCAGCAGGTGATGAACGATCTGGGGGCGGTTCTGCGCCACCTCGAGGAATTCCTCCGGGGCCGACGCCTCGGAATGAACGAAGGAGCAGGCTGATGTCCGAAGGAAGACTCACGTATCGGCAGGTCGCGGTTCTGCTCGTGCTGAGGGAGCTCAAAACCGCGTTGGCCCACAAGGAATTGAAAGAGGAGTGGGGCCTGGACCTCGACGCCAAGAACCGCGCGGGTCTCGTCGACGCCAAGCTGATCGAATTGGAGACCAGGGCCCGTCGAGCTCTGTGGTACACGATCACACCGGCAGGTGAAGAGCGCGCGATCGAGGAAGTACGCGCGGGAGTCCCGGTGACCTCCCGCTCGGGCAAGACACTGGCCCTGCTGTACCTGCGGTCCCTCACGACGCCCGGAGCGGCGACCCCGGCCGTCGAGGAACCCGTTCGGGCGCCGGTGACGCCGGTGTCGCCGGAGGAGGTGGAAGACCGGATTCGCGAGGCGTACGCGAAGATCACGCCCGGCGCCGGCCGGTGGGCCGCGATGACCAGGCTGCGAGCCCTCCTGACGGACATCGACCGGGACCTCCAGGACGACGTCCTGCGCGCCATGATGGTGGAGGGACGGGTGGACATCGAGCCCGTCGCGATCTTGGGGGACCTGCGACCCGAGGACCACGCCGCCGCGATCGTCATCGGCAGCACACCCAACCATCAGTTCCGCGTCGGAGCGTGACGATGGTTACCGAATGGTACGCACTGGAGAGCCTGAAGTCCTTCTCGACCGTCAACGCCAGTGAGGACGTCTGGCGGCCGGTTCCGTTCCACGTGCCCGAGATGCACCCGGCGGCCTCCTACGCTCTTCGCTCGGGGCTGGACGCCGCCACCGACTCTCCCTCGACCAGCCCGATCGGGGTGGTCCTTGAGGGCGGCGCCGGAAGCGGGAAGACGCACCTGATGAGCTGGCTGCGTGAGCAGGTCATCCAGCGCGACGGCTACTTCTTCCTCATGAGCGTCCTCGACGCCCGCAACTTCTGGGAGAGCGCGGTCGTGTCCGTCCAGGACGGGCTGGCCCGGGTGGGCACGGACGAGGAGACCCAGCTCAAACGGTTCCTTCGCAATCTGACGGGCCGGATGCAACTCCCGCGAAAAACTCGGCAGGCGATCATCGGTAACCAGACGGTCGCCCGCGAGGATCTCGACCTGTTCATCGAGGCCCTGCACGACATCGATCGCAAGGTCGGCAAAGAGACACAGGACGTCGCCCGGGCCCTGGTGCTCCTGGGGGCCGGCCACAACGCTCTGGTGGCCATCGGCGATTCCTACATCTGCTCGATCGCGGACGGCGAGAGCGACCGGTCGAGCTGGGGCTTCCGGCAGGTCCGCAAGTCTCCGCAGGAGATCGTCCGTGACATCTCGCGGCTGCTGGCGCTGACCGGCCCGAGTGTCGTGGCCTTCGACCAGCTCGACACGTTCATCGCGCAGAGCAGCCTCTACGTCGAGGGCGGCCCCGACCCCGCGGCGACCTCGGCGGTCCTCCAGTTCGCCCACGGGCTGACCAACCTTCGTGAGATGACCAGCCGGACCCTGACGGTTCTCTCCTGCCTGCCGGAGACGTGGACGCTCATGGAGAATCTGGCCGTCAGGAGCTTCAAGGACCGCTTCCAGAAGGCCGCGTTCCTCCGGCGCGTTCCGACCCCCGCGGTGGGGGCGGAGCTCGTCACCATGCGACTCGCGGAGCACTTCAAGGACATCGGTTTCGACCGGCCCTATCCGACGTGGCCGATCAGGCCGGAGGCCTTCGCCCAGGCTCCCTTCTACACTCCGCGCGAGGTCCTGAAACGTCTGTCCGACCACATCAGGGCGTGTCTGATACAGGGCGAGATCACCGAGCTGGACAGCCTCGGCGCGCCCTCGAACGTGGTCGATCGCACCGCGAAGACCGGTCTCGAAGAAGTGCTTCGGGGGATCGACACCAAGTTCGCGCTCCTGGCGGACTCGGCCGACGTCAGCGGAGCGCTCGATGCCGAGCTGGAGGACGCGGTTCTTCCCGGCCTGATCTCGGCGGGCCTGCGGGCCTGGATCGTGGAGCGACGCGGGACGTCCGCCCGCTACCGGGTCGATCCGTCGATGGGCCAGAAGACCTCTCTTCACGCGGGTCTCAAGCAGGTCCTGAACGAGGCGACCGAGGACGAGATCCACTGGGCGTTCCGCGGCATCGCCGCCACGCATCATCTCGCGGCGCTGACCCGGCTTCGCAAGGCGGTGCTCAAGGCCGGTCTCGCGGAGGAGAGCCCCAAGCGCCGGTTGATCATCATTCGGAACATCCCGTGGAACTCCGGGCCGGTCACCCAGGAGTCGGTCGCCGCCCTCCGCGCCAGGGGCGGCCGGGTGATCACGGCCGACGAGGAGGATCTCAGGGTGCTGTGCGCCCTGCGGGATCTCTTCGCGGAGAACCTCCCGCACTTCGACGAGTGGATCGCCGGCAGGAAACCCACCGCCAACCTCAAGCTCCTCAAGGACGCCCTGGGTGACTGGGCGGATCCGACCGCCCCGAAGGTGCCCCAAGCCCCAAAAGACCCTGAGGGGCCGCCCGCGCGGGCGAAGCCCCTGCCGACCCGTAAGGCCGGCGCCTCGAACCACTCCCCGGAACCGGTCCGCTCTCCGGAAAGCGGGCCGGTCGGAGTACCGTCGCTGACCGTGGGGCGCTCCCACGACCGCGGGCTTCCGGTCTCCGTCGAGTTGGAGACGCTCCGCAGGCACGTTGCGATCTTCGCGGGATCCGGCTCGGGAAAGACCGTTCTGATCAGGCGAATCGTCGAGGAGTGCGCTCTTCAGGGCGTCTCCTCGATCGTGCTCGACCCGAACAACGACCTCGCCCGTCTCGGTGACGCCTGGCCGGAGGAGCCTTCCGCCTGGGGCCCCGGCGACGGGGGTCTGGCGGCTCGTTACATCGCGGACACCGATGTCGTGGTCTGGACACCGCGCCGGGAGAAGGGCCGTCCACTGGCCTTCCAGCCGTTGCCCGACTTCTCCGGCGTCCGGGACGACGTCGACGAGTTCAACGAGGCCGTCCAGGCCGCCATCGCGGCGCTCGTCCCGCGGGCGAAGGCGGAAGGCAACACCGGTAGGGCCCAGGTCGCCCGGGCGGTCCTCACGGAGGCGGTCGTCCATTTCGGGAGACACAGAGGTGGCGGCCTCCACGGGCTGATCGACCTGCTCGCGGACTTCCCCGAGGATGTCAGTCAGATCAGCGGAGCGGCGAAGATCGCGGATGGGCTCGCCCAGGTGCTCCGGGCCGCCGCCGTGACCGATCCGCTGTTCGGCGGGGAAGGTGAGCCGGTCGATCCGGGGCGACTCCTCACCCCGGCCGAGGGGAAGCGGGCCCGGGTCTCGGTCATCAGTTTCGTAGGGCTGCAGAGTGACTCCGAGCGGCAGTCCTTCGTGAACCAGCTGCAGATGGCGCTGTTCGCCTGGATCAAGAAGAACCCCGCCGGTGACCTGCCCCTCGGCGGTCTCCTCGTCATGGACGAAGCGCAGACCTTCGCCCCCTCGGGCGGCATGACCGCGTGCACGCGGAGCACGCTCGCGCTGGCCTCCCAGGCCAGGAAGTACGGGCTCGGGCTGGTGTTCGCGACCCAGGCGCCCAAGGGCCTGCACAACCGGATCCCGGGCAACGCCGCCACCCAGTTCTACGGCCTGCTCAACGCGGACGTGCAGATCGAGGCGGCCAAGGCGATGGCCCGCGTCAAGGGCGGCAGTGCCGACGACATCGGTTCGCTTCGCAGCGGTCAGTTCTACGTCGCACTCGAGGGCGCGGGGTTCGAGAAGGTGCGCACACCTCTGTGTCTGACCCATCACCCCAGGGCGCCGCTGACGACCGAGGAGGTCATCACCCGAGCGAGCCGATGACCTCGCGGGCCCGTGGCGTGATCACTCGCGGGGAGGATCGTGCGCGCCGGTGAACCGATGGGCGCCGGCCGCACGATCTCTCCCACCCGCGAGACCTCCGTCGCCTGTTGCGGCTCCATGTGTCATCAAGACGATCAAAGCCGACCCGTTCGGGGGTCAGTCGTGGCAGGCGCGGCCGGGAGCGCACCCGCACGCGTCGGCGTTCCGGGCCTTGTGTGCCGGAACGGCCGCGACCGGCACCGCGCAACAGGCGTCTCCGCGCCAGGCGTCCCGTCCCTCCTTGACCGCCACGGCGGCGATGACCAGGGCGGCGACCGGGTCGGCCCACGTCCACCCCGCGACGGCGTTCAGGACCAGGCCGGCCAGCAGGACGGCGGAGAGATAGGTGCACAGCAGGGTCTGCCTGGAGTCGGCGACCGCCGACGCCGAGCCGAGTTCACGGCCCGCCCGCCGCTGGGCGGCCGACAGGAACGGCATGACCGCCAGCGACACGGCGGCCAGGACGATGCCCGGCACGGAAGGACGCGCCTCCCCCGCACCGGCCAGAGCCCGTACCGACTCGAAGGCGACGAAGGCGGCCAGCGCGAAGAAGGACAGCGCGATGATCCGCAGGGCGGTCCTCTCCCGCGCCTCGCGTACGGCGTGCTCGCGGGCGGAGAACTGCCAGGCGACCGCCGCGGCGGAGGACACCTCGATGACCGAGTCCAGCCCGAAGCCGAGGAGGGCGGCGGAGGAGGCCAGCGTCCCGGCGGTGATGGCGATCCCGGCCTCGACGACGTTGTAGGTGATCGTGGCGGCCACCAGCAGCCGTACGCGCCGGGCCAGGGCGTCGCGCCGCGCCGGAGTGGGTCCCAGGGAGACGGAGGTCATCGGCGACGTCCCTTCCCGGTCGCGCTGGGACGGATCACGACCGTCGTGGCGGCGGGCAGGTGTCGTCCGGCGCGCACGCCGGCCGACGCCCTGCCGGACCGCGCCGGTGCTCCGGCGTCGGGAACGAGAGTCAGCATTCCTCGACAGTACAGCGACTACTGAATTCAGGAAACCCTGTATTCAAAGCCGGAAGCTTCCGGGATGGGTACCGTACGGACTCCGAAGCCCTCTGATCCCATGAGTGCGCCCGCGCGAAACGGGGTCGGCCGGGCTCGCGGCGATCGGTGCGATGCCCCGGACTTCGTCCTTGGTCGCGTTCTGCTCTAACGTGCCTTTGTGTTCAAACCCCCCATAGCGGTGACCCTGGCCCTGCTCAGCGTCCTTCTCGTCTCCGGCAGGGCCGACGCTCTCACCTACCCTGTCCGGGGCGTACCCGTCCTGACCGACAACGGCCTCTACCGCGGCGGAGAGATCAAGCCCTCGAAATGCCCTGGCGGCGCGCTCAGCATCGAGAGCACCGCGGCCGCGAAGCGCACGCTGGCCGCGCTGTGGCGTTGCCTGAACACCTCGTGGTCGGCCCACGCCAAGAGGGCGAGGCTGCCCTTCGCGCCCGCCAGGCTCGTCGTCCTCACCAAGCCGGCGCGGTTCTGCGGCAAGAGCTGGAGCAAGGACCTCATCGCCCGTTACTGCCCCGCGACGAAGACGGCGGCGATCCTGGTGAACGACAAGTACTACCTGCGGACACGTGAGATCTACCACTTCCAGCATGTCGCCGGGATCTACGGCACCCATCTGCAGCACGTCAACGGCATGGAGCGCGGTTTCGAGGCGTTGCCGTCCAGGAACCAGGCCGAGCGCTTCGAGAAGGAACGACGCTGGTCACTTCAGGCGCGCTGCCTGGGGGGAGTCTTCCTGGGGAGCGTCTGGGAGACCGCGGGCGAGGGAAGCGAGGGCTGGCCC
Organism: Streptosporangium sp. NPDC002721; assembly: GCF_042888905.1. NCBI lineage: Bacteria > Bacillati > Actinomycetota > Actinomycetes > Streptosporangiales > Streptosporangiaceae > Streptosporangium > Streptosporangium sp. NPDC002721. The sequence continues at coordinate 26,197 of NZ_JBIAQI010000044.1, read as the reverse complement.
GCGCTGCTGGAACTCGTGAAGGCGAACGGCGACCACAACTCCAAGACGAGGCGCCACTTCGGCAAGGGCGGGAACATCGTCCACTGGCTCGACCGCGGCTTCAGAAGCGGGGACCCCGGTTCCTGCAACACCTGGAAGGCGTCCTCCGCACGCGTCGCCTGACGGCCGGGGCCGGCGACGGCACGCGTGCCCCCCGCAACGAGGACGGCCGGCCGGATCGACGGGCCGGCCGGGATTGCACGCTCGTTCCATTGACGAGATCTTGTGGGGGTAAACGATTCCCTCAGGAGACGACATGTTGCCCCTTCATATGCGCCGCCAGGAGTTCGAGCCCGATCCCGAGCTGGCCGCCGTCCGCGAGCAGCCCGGTCTGCAGCGCGTTCCCACGCCCTACGGCCCGGAGGCCTGGCTGGTCACCCGCTACGACGACGTGCGCCACGTGCTCAGGAACGCCGAGCTGTTCAGCTACGCCAGCGGCATCAACCTGCCGCCCATGAGCGAGGAGCAGGCCAGGCGTCTCCGCGCGGGCGCGCTGCTCATGATGGACCCGCCCGACCACACCCGGTTGCGCCGCATGCTGACCCCCGAGTTCACGATGCGCCGTATCCGCCGCCTGGAACCCCGGGTCCGCGAGATCGTCGCCGACCATCTGGACGCGATGGAACGTACCGGCGCCCCGGCCGATCTCGTCTCCCGGTTCGCCACCCCGATCCCGTCGCTGGTCATCTGCGAACTGCTCGGGGTGCCCTATGAGGACCGGGACGACTTCCAGGCCACCAGCGCCGCGCTCCTCGACTTCAACCGCCCGGCCCAGGAACGCGGGAAGGCGCAGATGGGATTGAGCGCCTACATGACCGAGCTGGTCGGGCGGGCACGGGTCGAGCCGGGCGAGGACCTGATCGGCATGCTGGTCCGCGAGCACGGCGACGACCTGACGACCGACGAGCTGGTCGGCATCGGCGGGTTGCTGCTGGTGGCCGGGCACGAGACGACGGCCAACATGATCGGCCTGGGCACGCTGGCGTTGCTGCGCCACCCCGAGCAGCTCGACCTGTTCCGCAAGGACCCGGCCAAGGTCGACGGCATGGTCGAGGAGCTGCTGCGCTGGCTGACGATCGTCCACCAGGGCGCCACCAAGGTGGCCACGGCCGACACGGAGATCTCCGGGGTGCCGATCGCGAAGGGCGACATCGTGGTGGTCTCGCTCCCGGCCGCCAACCGCGACCCGGCGCTCGCCGAGGACCTGGACCGGTTCGACATCGAACGGCGCGACCTGCCCCACGTCGCGTTCGGCTACGGCGCGCACCACTGCATCGGGGCGCCGCTGGCCCGGATGGAGATGCGCATCGCGTTCTCCGCCCTGTTCGAACGCTTCCCGGGACTACGCGAGGCGGGCGAGCCGGAGTTCCGCTCGTTCAACGTCGTGTACGGCCTGTCGGCGTTCCCCGTCGCCTGGTGAGTCCACGGTCCCGCGGGCGCCGGTCTCCACCGGCGCCCGCGGGACCTCCGGTCACCAGCTCGTGTGTCAGGCTTCGGGGATCCGGTTGACGGGGTGGTCGCCGGAGGCCCAGAGATACTGGACGGCGTACGCGCGCCAGGGACGCCAGGCGTCGGCACGGCGGGTGAGCGCCGCGGGGGTGACGGGGAGGCCGAGCCTGCGGGCGGCGACGCGGATCCCGAGGTCGGTGGGCAGGAAGGCGTCCGGGTCACCGAGGGCGCGCATCGCGATGGTCTCGACGGTCCAGGGCCCGATCCCGGGAAGCGCCGAGAGCCGCGCGCGGGCCCGGCTCCGGTCGCCTCCGGCGCCGAGGTCGATCTCACCGGACGCCAGGGCGGCGACCAGGCCGGTGAGCGTCGCGCGGCGCGTCCGGGGAAGGGCGAGACTCGCGGGATCCAGCGAGGCCAGCGCCCCGGGGGTGGGGAAGAGATAGGTGAGCCCCCCGTCGGGATCCGTGATCGGCTCGCCGTGGGCGACGACCAGCCGGGCGGCGTGGGTGCGGGCGGCCGCGGTGGACACCTGCTGCCCGAGCACCGCGCGTACGGCCAGCTCGAACCCGTCGACGGTACGGGGCACCCGGCGGCCGGGGTGCTCGTCCACCAGCGGCGCGAGCACCGGGTCCGCGCGGAGCACGTCCCCGACGGCGAGGGGGTCGGCGTCGAGGTCGAGCAGGTTCCGGCACCGGCCGATCGCGGTCGGGAGGTCACGGTGGTCACTGAGTGCCAGACGGCAGCCGACGTGGTCGGGCATCGGCCACAGGGTGACGACGCCGTGGCCGTACGGCAGGCGCATCGTGCGGCGGTACGCGCCGTCGCGCCACTCCTCCACCCCGGGCACGGCGGTCGCGGCGAGATGCCCGAACAGGTTGCCGGGGCACAGCGGAGCCCGGAACGGCAGCCGCAGCGACTCCGTCCGGTGAGCGGCCCCCGGCCGTTCGCGGGACAGTGCCGGTACGGGAAAGCCGTAATCCTCACAGCCGGATCCCACCCGGTCCGCGTGATCCCCGTAACCGGATCCCACCCGGTCCGCGCGATCCTCACAGCCGGATCCCACCTGGTCCGCGCGATCCCCGCGACCGGACCTCTCCCGGGCCGCGCGAGTCCCTGACCGGGGGTGATCCTCACGGCCGGACCCCATCCGGGTGGCCCGGTCCCGTGACCGGGAGTTCTCGTCATGCATACCCGCAGTGTCCACGACAGCGCCGGCCGTCCTGCCCGCACACCCCGGCTAGGGCGGGCCCGCGTGATCCGGGCGTCTTTCCGGGCAGGACGCAGCCATGCTCGGACGAACGAAATCTCATCACTGGGGCATGGTGCTCGACGCACCCGACGCGCAGGAGCTCGCGCGCTTCTACGCGCGCCTCCTCGACTGGAAGATCACTACGGACGAGCCCGGCTGGGCCATAGTCGCACCGGACGACGGGGTCACCTACCTGGGTTTCCAGACGTCGAAGGGCTATGTACGACCGGTCTGGCCGAACGCCGACGGCTCGCAGCAGATGATGATGCACCTCGACCTGGAGGTCGGCGACCTTCACGAGGCGGTCGCCCGCGCGGTCGAGACGGGCGCGACGGTCGCCGCCTACCAGCCGCAGGACAATGTCCGGGTCATGCTCGACCCGGCCGGGCACCCGTTCTGCCTCTATCTGGACGAGTAGCGGAAACGCGCAGGGTGTACACAGCGTGCTTGTGGAGTATGGAATCGGATTTCTTCTAATTTTTAGCGCGTATCGCAGGCCGCGGTGCCGCTATTGCGGCCGCGCGGCGAGAATCACGGCCTCCTCCACAGAAACCGTGGGGTCGGCCGGAATGGCGCACCACACCGTACGGCCACCGGCCCCGAAGTCGCGGACACCCCATTTTCCCGCCGAGAGTTCGTCGACGATGAACAGACCTCGGCCGTCCTCCGCGTCCAGGGGTGGGTCATCCCTCAGGCACGGCCCGCCGGACGCGGAACCCGGGTCGGTGACCTCCACGTATATGAGGTCGTCGGTCACCTTCAGCACGACCATGACCAGGTCCCCCGCCGGGCCGGGGGTGGAGTGCTCGACGGCGTTCGTGGTGAGCTCGGAGACGGCCAGCCGCACCTGCTCATAGGCGGGGTGATCGGGACCGAGGAGCTCGCGCACCATCGCGCGTGCACGTGAAACTGATTCAGGTTCTCTTCGCAGGAAGATCTCCCCCAGCTTTCTGGCCGTTTGCATGGTGAACGCCCTTTCGCCCTCCGGGCTTTCTCGCCTCATTGATCCGGGCCCGACAACCACCTATCGGGTATTCCAAGAATCTCAAACAACCACTACTGTCGGTAGTGACTCCGAACGCACGGTCACTACACGGATATGTGGAGCTGGTTGTGTATTCATCGAAGCGGGGCGCGCCTTTGCGAAAGGACAGAAATGACCATCCTCCCGGGCATTGGTTCCACCGTCTCCCCAAAGGAATATTTCGCCGCAGAATTCCGCAGACGTCGCAAAGAGTCAGGGCTCACTCAAAAGGAACTGGCCGATCGCATCGGGTGGTCGGTCAGCCTGGTGAGCATGGTCGAGCTCGCCCACCGGAAGGCTCCCCGGGAGATGACCGAGAAGATCGACAAGGTCCTGAAACTCGACGGCGCCCTGACGAACCTGTGGGATCTCGTCAGCCACGTGGGCAGTCAGCTGCCCGACTGGTTCCGGCCCTGGATCGAGATCGAGCGCGAGGCCGAGACCCTGCGAAGCTGGGAGCCGCTCATCGTTCCCGGCCTGCTCCAGACCCGCGACTACGCCGAGGCGATCCTGCGGAGCAAGCCCCGCATCACCCCGGAGCAGCTGGAGGAATACGTGACGGCCCGGATGGACCGCCAGGCCATCCTCGACCGGGCGAACCGCCCCATGCTCTGGGTGGTCCTCGACGAGGGCGTTCTGCTCCGTCCCGTCGGCACGGACGACGTGATGGCGGCACAGCTCGCCCACCTCGCCAAGATGGGCGAGCGCCCCGACATAGTGATCCAGATCCTTCCCCTCGACGCTCGCGCGACGACCGGCCTCACCGGAGGCTTCGTCGTCGCGCACGCGCGCAGGGGCGTGGTCAACGCGGCCTACATCGAGTCGGCCGGTGCGGGCCAGGTAACCGATCGCCCCGACGAGGTCGCCGTCCTAGCATTACGGTACGACGCGATCCGCGCCGAGGCGCTGTCCCAGCGCGAGTCGTTGAAGCTGATCAAGGAGACGACCAGAAAATGGACCTGAACCGGGAACTCGCAGAGGCGACGTGGACCAAGTCCACCCGATCGGGGAACAACGGCGGCAACTGCGTCGAGGTCGCCGGACTCTCCGGCGGACGCCGCGCCGTCCGCGACAGCAAGGACACCACCGGCCCCGCCCTCGTCTTCACCGCCACCGAATGGACCACCTTCATCGACGGCGTCAAGAACGGCACCTTCGGCTGACCCTTCCGAGCCGTCGACTGACCAGGCCGTGTCGTCAAGGCCGGGTCCCACCCCACCGGTGTGGGACCCGGCCGTGAACTGATCGCCCACCTCGCTGACGTGATCCCATGGGTTCAGCGCCGATGAACGCCGACAGGGGAGAATTCACGCACTTCGCCGATGTCGCGCGCGAGATCTCAGCTGACGGACCGTCGGCCGTTGCCGTTGCGCGTGAAGACGATGTCGGCGGATAACAGGCCGCCGTCATCCGGGCTCGTCGCGCTCGCGGAACGTCAAGTGGCAGACAAGCGCGCTCACCGTAAGTACGGGCACCCCCACCAGGATCGGCACTCCCAGTCCCCGCGAAGTGGCACGCCTGAGCGGGCGCGGTCAATGATTCTTGCTGTTTCCCTTTCCGTTCCCGCGCTGCGTCGTCTTGGGGCCCTTGTCCTTGGTCTTGTCCTTGTTGGAGTTGGGGTTGGCCTGCTTCGCGGCGGTTCCGGACGTACTCGTCCCGGTGGGGCTGGTCGCCGCCCTGGGGGCGGCGTCGGCTCGTTCATCATGGTGAGGCGTGGCGGTGGAGCGTCGCTCGTCGATCACCTGTCGCGTCCCGGGGGTACGGGTGGGCTGCGGCGTCGTGACGGGGGCGACGGCGGAGGGACCGCCCCGCTCCGACCGGCCGGACTCGCCACCTCCCCGTTCGGCGGTGACGGTGACGACGGTGGCGAGGGCGAGAACACCGGTGGCCAGGACCGCGACACCGGTCGACAGGCGCCGGCGCCCGGTGATCAACCGGCGTGCCGAGGCGCGCCCGGCCTCCCCCGTGGGACGGCGGTCGGCGTCTTCGGGAAGGCGTTGATCCGTGGGGCGACGACCGCCGACCGCATGAGGGTGGTCCATGAGATGACGGCCGGTTTCCGCATGAAGATGGTGGTCCGTGGAACGGCGATCGGCCCCGGTGGGACCGGCGGGACCGGTGGGACTCCGATCGGCGGCCGAAGGCGCGACGCGGGCGGCGGGAAAGGGCTCCACAGTGCTGTCGGCGCGAGCGGCGGGGAAGGGTGCCACGGTGCTGTCGGCGCCCCGTTCCCACAGCGTGGCCACCTCCTCCAGCTGTCTCCGGGCGCGGACGGCGCCGGTGCGGCGGGCGGGGTCCTTGTCGAGCAGGCCGGCGATCACGGGCGCCAGGGGCCCGGCGTGCCGGAACGGTTCGGGGTCGGCCGTCAGCACGGCGGCGAGGGTGGCCAGCGCGGTCCCGCGCCCGAACGCGGAGCGGCCCTCCGCGGCGGCGTACAGGGTGGCCCCGAAGGACCACAGGTCGCTCTCCGCGCTGGAGGCGACGCCGCCGGCGCGCTCGGGGGCGATGTAGGCGGGCGTGCCCACCACCATTCCGGTCCTGGTGAGTGACACGTCCTCGTCGACGGCGGTGGCCAGCCCGAAGTCGGTCAGGATCGCGTGCCCGTCGTCGGTGAGCAGGATGTTGGCGGGTTTCACGTCGCGGTGCATGACCCCGGCCGCGTGGGCGGCCTCCAGCGCCGACAGCACCTCCAGCCCGACGCGCGCGACGGCGGGCGCGGGCAGCGGCCCCTCCTTCGCGATCACCTCGGCGAGGTCGCGTGAGCGTACGAGCTGCATCACGATCCACAGGCGGCCGTCGGCCCGCACCACGTCGTACACCGCGGCGATGTTGGGATGGTTCAGCCGCGCGGCGAGGCGCGCCTCCCGCATGGTGCGCTCCAGCAGGACCTCGCGCTCCGGCCCGGCCAGGTGGTCAGGGATCGCGACCTCCTTGACGGCCACCTCACGATGGAGGAGGTCGTCACGGGCGCGCCACACCGTCGCCGTGCCGCCCCTGCCCAGCCCTGCCACCAAGCGGTACCGCCCGGCCAGCAGCCACCCGTCGTGCCGCGAAGAAGACATGGGGCATGCCTACCCGATGATTGATCCTGCATGTCGCCGGTATCACCGCATCTGACACCTACCGGTTATCGGATCGTCCCTCAGCGCCGCCCGCCGTCATCCCGCGCCCATCATGCGGCTCTCCCAGGCCCAGGCCGCGATCTCGACCCGGTTGCGTACGCCGAGCTTGGCCATGATGCCCGAGACGTACCCCTTGATCGTGCTCAGCGAGATGAACAGCTCGTCGGCGATCTCCTGGTTGGTGCGTCCCCTGCCGATCGCCTGGACGATCTCGGTCTCCCGCGCGGTCAGGGGCTGGGCGGGCGCGCGGGCCCCGGTCCCGGCCCCGCGGTCGGCGAGGTGGCGCAGCAACCGCAGCGTGATGGACGGCGAGATGAGCGCGTCCCCGGTGTACGCGGCCCGCACGGCCTCGACCAGCAGGGTGGGACCGGCGTCCTTCAGCACGAATCCCGCCGCACCGCAGCGCAGCGCGCCGTGGACGTACTCGTCCAGGTCGAAGGTGGTGACCATGACCACCCTGGGCGGGGTTCCGGCCAGGGCGCGGGCGACCTCGATCCCGTCGAGACGGGGCATCTGGATGTCCACCAGGCACACGTCCGGGCTCGTCCTGCGGGCCTGCTCGATCGCCTCCACGCCGTCGCCCGCCTCGGCGACCACGACGATGTCGGGCTGGTCCTCAAGGATGATCCGCAGGCTGGCCCGGATCATCGCCTGGTCGTCGGCCAGCAGCACCCGGATGGTCATCGTCGCTTCCCGGCGGGCACGGGCGGTGTCATCGACGTTCGCCGGTGGGGACGGTCGCGCGGACGGACCAGCCGGAGCCGGGGCGGGGTCCGGCGGTCAGGGTGCCGCCGAGGGCTTCGACGCGTTCACGCATTCCGATGAGACCGTATCCGGCGAGACCGTAACCGGCGCGGCGGTAGCGGCGGGCAGGCACCTGCGGGGCGTCGTCCTCGACCTCGACCGTGACGGTCCTCTCGTGCTGGGTGATGCCGACGGTGACCGTACGGGCGTGCGGGGCGTGCCGGGAGACGTTGGTCAGCGCCTCCCGCACGATCCGGTACACGGTGCTGCTCACCTGGGGCGGCCAGCCGGTCGGCTCGGCGTCCAGCCGCAGGTGCGCCCGGCGGCCCTGGCTCCCGAAGCCCTCGACCAGCTCGCCGAGCCGTTCACGGTCCTGGATCGGCTCACCGAGCCGTTCGCGGCCCCCGGTCAGTGCGTCGAGCCGTTCGCGGCCCTTAGCCAGTTCGTCGAACCGTTCGCGGTCCTGGATCGGCTCACCGAGCCGTTCACGGCCCCCGGTCAGCTCGTCGAGCCGTTCGCGGCCCTCGGCGGCGGGAGCGGTGTCGCGCAGCAGGCCGACCACGTGGCGGGTGGCCGCGAGGGCCTCCGACCCCGCGGCCTCGATGTCGGCGAGGGACCCGGCCGTCCTCTCCGGGTGCCTGGCGGTGACGAGCCGGGCGGCCTGGGCCTGGAGCACGATGCTGGTGACGTGGTGGGCGACGACGTCGTGCAGCTCCCTGGCCAGCTCAAGGCGTTCGTCACGCCGTACCCGCTCAGCGACCGCGCGGTGACGGGCGGCGAGCAGCCGGTGGCCGCCCCCGAGCGCCAGGGCGGCGAGCCAGAGCAGGCCGCTCAGCACCGGCACGGCCGAGCCGGGGGCGGCGAGGAAGCCGCCCGCCACCACGGCCGGCCCTGCGGCGGCCACCGCGCAGGCGCTGCGGACGGGCAGCCTCCTGACCGCGGAACCCGCGAGCACCGCCAGCCCCAGGGACGCGGCGGGGCTGGGTTCGGCGGGCAGGTGGGCGAGGCGGGTGGCGAGGACGGCGAGCGCGGCCACGGCCAGGCCCGCGACGGCGGTCCACAACGGGGAGCGGCGGCGCGCCAGGGCGAGCGCGCACACCGAGACGGCGACCGTCGCGCCGAACGGCCAGTATCCGGCGCCCCAGCTGGTGGCGACCTGGTACGCCTGGAAGGCCACGGCCACCGCGAACACGGCGCCGAGACCGACGCCGGTCGCCGCCCCGGACCCGAACACGGCGCCGAGACCGATACCGCCCGTCGCCCCGGGCCGGCTGGACCGATCGGGAACACGCACGACGTCCAGGCTAGATGAGGCACCCCACCGGCCCGTACCGGCCGAAAGTACTGTCCTCTCCCTGCTTTCCGCCGATGCCGGGGCGGATCGGAGTCCGCAGGATGAGGTCCCATGCCACATGAAACGCTCCCCCCGACACCGGAAACCACGGGACCGGAAGCCACGGGACCCGGGCGGCTCGCGACGACCTCCTCCGGCCGGCCGCGGGTCGCCGCGCTCGACGTGCTGCGCGGGTTCGCCCTGTGCGGGATCCTGCTCGCCAACGTGAAGCCGATCGCCCACATGCTCCACACCGCACAGGTCGACCAGGCCGTGGTGGGGGTGGCGGGGCAGGACGACTCCTGGCTGGGGCTGGGGCTCTTCGTCGACCAGCGCTTCTTCCCGATCTTCTCCCTGCTGTTCGGCGTCGGGTTCTCGCTGCTGCTGGACTCCGCCACGGGACGCGTCCCCAGGCCGCGGGTGCTCCTGCTGCGCCGCCTGCTGGTCCTGCTCGCGGTGGGCCTGGCCCACATGTTCTTGCTGTGGCGGGGGGACATCCTCACCATCTACGCCGTCGTCGGCCTGGTGGTGCTGCTGCCCTCGACCTGGCTGCCGCGCCGGGCCGTCGCGGTCCTCGCCGCCGTCCTCGTCGTGACGCCGCTCGTCCTCGACAGCAACGGCGTTCCGCTGGTGCCCGGACTGTTCCTGCTGGGCTCGGCGCTGACCCGGTACGGCGTGGTCGGCCGGATGGAGCACTCCGTCCGCGTCCCGGCCGTGCTGGGCCTGCTCTTCGCGGCGGGGGCGGTGCCCGCCGTGTGGCTGCAGGTCGGGACGGAGGCCGGCGAGCCGTACTTCAACACCTGGTTCGGTCTCGCCGGGTTGCTGATGGCGGGCGTCTACGTGTGCGTCCTGCTGCTCCTGCTCAGAACGCCGCTCCGGCCGGTGCTGCGGGGGGTCTTCGCGCCACTGGGCCGGATGGCGCTGACCAACTACCTGTCGGCCACGCTCCTCGTCCTGCTGGCCGCCCGCCTCGTCGGCAGCCCGCCGGACGGCTGGTCGTCGGCGACGGTGCTCCTGATCGCCGGAGCCGTTCTCGTCCCCCAGTGGCTGGTGTCCACGCTCTGGCTGCGCCGCCACCGCCAGGGCCCGCTGGAATGGCTCTGGCGCCAGGCCACCTGGGGCCCGGCGAGAACCCGGCGATGAGTGTTTCACCGGAAACCGCGACATGGCTTTCGACGAACGGCCCCCGCCGCCTCGTCGAGGAGCACGCGAAACGTCGAGGAGCACGCGAAACGCACACCCCGGAGGGGCCCGGCACCTCGCTCCGGACGCTCCCGTGGACACGCTCCCATATCCCAGAAGAGCGCTTTTTCCTATTCTCTTCCCATGGAACTAGCGGAGATCCATACCTACCCCATCAAGTCCGTCAAAGGCCTCCCCTGCTCGTCCGCCCGAGTCCTCCCCTGGGGGCTGGAAGGCGACCGCCGCTGGGCCGTGGTGGACCCGCTGGGAGACCTGATCTGGGTGGGCGAACACCCCCGGCTCCTCTCGGTCTCGGCCGCGGAGACACCCGAAGGCGGCCTCCGCCTGTCGGCGAGGGGCATGGGCGAGCTCAAGGTCCCCCCGGCCACCGGCGACATGCTCGCGCTGGGTTTCTCCAACCTCGACCGAGCCGTGCTCGCCCACGCCGACGCCCACGAATGGTTCACCCGCCTGCTCGGCAAGCCCGCCCGCCTCGTCTGGGTGGACGACCCCGGACGCCGGACCGTCACCGAGAAGCAGGGCGGCCTCTGGGACGGCCCCCTTCTGCTCGTCTCCAGGAGCTCGCTCCGGCGCCTGGACGACTGGATCGCCGAAGGTGCCCTGGAACGCCAGGAGCACCCCCCGGACCCCCTCGAACTCGCCCGCTTCCGGCCCAATGCCGTCATCGACGGCGCGGAGCCCTTCGCGGAGGACGCCTGGACGTCGGTCCGCATCGGCGAGGTCGACTTCCGCGTCTCGACGTTGTGCGACCGCTGCGCCGTCACCACCTGGGACCCGGCCACCCAGGACGGCGGCAAGGAACCCATGAGAACCCTGTCCAAACACCGCCGCTGGGACGGGAACACCTGGTTCGGCGTCCGTCTGGTGCCCAGGACCCTCGGCGAGCTGAGAGTCGGCGACGAGGTCCGGCCGGGCTAGCCGCCGCCACGGCGGCTGTGTACCGTCCGGGAGTGGGCGAAGAACACTGGGTCAGACCTTACGTGCGCAGGTTGCGTGACGGCAGACTGATCGCGGTAGCCGGTCACTACCGAAGATCCCGCGGCAGGAAGGCCGTGGTGGCCGGAGGCGTCGGGGTCGGCCTGGTGCTCCTCGGTCTCCTGACCCTCATCCTCATCGCCCTGCCCGACACCCCGGCCGTCTCCCCCTCTCCCGAACCGGTGGCTTCGGTTCAGGTGGAAGCACCGCCCGAACCCGTCATCGAGACACCGCCCGAGCCGGTGACCGAACCGCCCCCGCCCGAGCCGACGTGACGGACCTCCTTTCGACCGGCCTGTCGTCAACGAGCCCGTGAAGGCACATCGGGCCGGCGGAGACCGGGGGCCACTCTGTGGATCCATGCCGTCGATCGCCTTAGCCTGGAGCGATGTCGGTCGGAGGTACGGCGGCGTACGCCGGTCTCACGGGATTACCCCCGTTGGTCAGACGTGCGCTCCAGGCGGCCCGGCAGGCGGGCTTCGCCCCCTCCTGCCGTCCTGAGCAGGGACGGCTGCTGTACGCCCTGGCGGCCGGCGCCGAGGTGATCGGGGAGACCGGCACCGGGTGCGGGGTGGGCCTGGCGTGGCTGGCCTCGGGCGCCCGGCCGGAGACCCGCCTGGTCAGCGTCGAACAGGACGCGCATCGAGCCTCCCTGGCGGCCCGGGTCTTCCTCGATCATCCGCAGGTCTCGGTGATCTGTGGTGACTGGCGGGAGATCCACCGGGACGGGCCGTACGACCTGCTCGTGCTCGACGGAGGGGGTCAGGGCAAGAGCGGCGAGGAGCCGGCCGATCCGCACAGGCTGCTCAGGCCGGGAGGCACGCTGGTCGTCGACGACCTGACCCCGGCCCTGCACTGGCCGCCGCGATTCGGCGGCGCTGTCGACCGGGCGCGGATGCACTGGCTCGCCCACCCCGGACTGGACGCGGCGGAACTCCGGCTCGCACCGGATCTGGCCGCGCTCGTGGCCACTCGTCGTCCCACCGGAACGTCCGGCACCGCGGATCACTGAACCGGGCCACGTAGCCGGATCCCGATCGAGGTGACGTCGGCGGTGCCCCGGTGGATCCGTTCGCGCTCATCGGTGCGCGGGGGGCTTTCGACGTACCGGACGACGAGTGGCCGGAATTGGTCCTTTCAGCGCGAGAGCAGGTCCCGCAGGGCCTTGGCGACCTCGGCGGGGGCCTCTTCCGCCATGAAGTGGCCGAAGGTGACGGGGATGTGCCGCAGGTCGGGCGCCCAGGCGCTCCACAGCGCCGCCGCGTCGAAGCCGAGGGCGGCGCCCCAGTCCTGCTGGAGTACGGTGACCGGCATCCGCAGCCGGTTGCCGGCGTCGCGGTCGGCCCGGTCGTGGGCGACGTCGACACCGGCGGACGCGCGGTAGTCGGCCACGATCGAGGGGACGGCCGCGCGGGAGGCGTCCAGGTAGGCGGCGCGGACGTCGGCGGGGATCGCCCGCGGATCATTGGTCCAGATGTCCAGGAAGTACCCGAAGAAGGCGTCGGAGCTGGCGGCGATCATCTTCTCGGGCAGGCCGGGAGGCTGGGCCATCAGATAGAGGTGGAAGCCGACGGCGGCGGTGGTGCCGTGCATCACCTCCCACATGTCCAGCGTGGGCAGCACGTCGAGGCCGGCCAGGTGGGTGATCGTCCCGGGGTGGTCAAGACCGGCCCGGATGGCGACCAGGGCGCCGCGGTCGTGCCCGGCCAGCGCGAAGCGCTCGTGTCCCAGCGCGCGGGCCAGGGCGACGATGTCGGCGGCCATGGTGCGCTTGGAGTAGGTGGCGTCGTCGGTCTCGGCGGGTTTGTCGCTGGCGCCGTAGCCGCGCAGGTCGGGGCAGATCACGGTGTGGTCGGCCGCCAGGTCGGCGGCGACGTGCCGCCACATCAGGTGGGTCTGGGGGAAGCCGTGCAGCAGCACGATCGGGCTGCCGGTCCCCGCGACGGCCACGTTCAGGGACACGCCGTCGGCGACGGGGACGCGCCGGTAGTCGAATCCGGTGATGACAGGTGCCATGGTCGCGCTCTTTTCCGCAGGTGGTTGGATGTCTCCAGCCTGCCGGGCGTGAATGAGCATCCGGTCAGCGCGCTACCGTGGCCAAAAATGACGCCCCGGGAAAGGACGGTCGAGGGGTGCGGGTCGTGTTCGGGGTGCTGGGGCCGGTGACGGCCTGGAACGCTGCCTGGGACATCGCTGGGGACGCTGCCGGGAGCGCTGCCGGAGGTGCGATCTTCCTCAGGGGGCCGCGGCATCGCGAGGTGCTGGCCCGGCTGATCGTCGCCCGCCGCCGCGTCGTCCCGATCACCGGCCTGGTCGAGGACCTGTGGGACGATCCGCCCCCCGGCGCCGTGAGCGCGGTACGGACCTTCGTCGCCGCGCTGCGCCGCGCGCTGGAACCCGGGCGCCCGCCCCGGACCCCGCCCCGGCTGCTGGTCACCGAGGGGCCGGGGTACGCGCTGCGTGCGGAGCCGGACGAGGTGGACGCCTGGCGCTTCGAACGGGCGGTCTCGGCCGCCGCGACGCTGCCTCCCCGGGACGGGCTCACCCTGCTGGCCGAGGCGCTGGGGTGGTGGCGCGGGCCCGCCTACGCCGAGTTCGCCGACCAGACCTGGGCCCGTACGGAACGCTCCCGTCTGGCCGAGCTCCGGCTGCACGCCGTCGAGCGCCGGGCCGAGCTCCGGCTCGCCCTCGGCCTGGCCGCCGAGGCGGTGCCGGACCTGGACGCTCACGTGGCCGAGCACCCCTGGCGCGAGGACGCCTGGCGGCTGCTGGCGCTCGCGCTGTACCGCACCGGCCGCCAGGGCGACGCGCTCGCCGTGCTGCGCCGGGCACGAACGACGCTGGTCCGGCAGCTGGGGGTGGATCCGGGCCCGCCCCTCCGTCGCCTGGAGGCCGACATCCTCCACCAGGCCGGCCATCTCGACCTCGCCCCCGGCCCCGGCGGGGCGGCGGCCCGGGTGTGGGCGCAGACCGCCGCCGTCTACGACCGCGCCGTGACCTCCGGTGCCCGGGCCCGGCTGGAGTCGACGGTGGGCCTGCTGCGCAGCCTCGCGATGACCGGGGGCGCCGGCCTGGAGGCCGCCTGCCGGCACCGCCTGGAGGCCATCGCCGCCGCCGAGGAGCTGGGCGACGCGGAACTGACGGCCCGGGTGATCGGCACCTACGACGTCCCGGCGATCTGGACCCGTTCGGACGACCCCGAGCAGGCGGCGCGCGTCGTCGCGGCGGCCGAACGCACCCTGGCGGACATCCCGCCCGGCGCGCACGAGGCGGCGCGGGCCGGCCTGCTGGCCACGATCGCCGTGGAGTCGCGTGGCATCCGTTCGGCGCGCGGGCCCCGGGCCGCCCGCGAGGCCGAGGAGATCGCCCGCCGCCTGGACGACCCCGCGCTGCTGGCGTTCGCTCTCAACGGCGTGTTCATGCAGACCTTCCACCGCGCGGGCCTGGCTCCGCGCCGGGACGAGATCGGCGCCGAGCTGGTCGCCCTGTCCACCCGGCACGGCCTGGTGGCCTTCCAGATACTCGGGCATCTCATCCGCCTCCAGGCCCGTGCCGCGCTCGCCGACTTCACCGAGGCCGACCGGCACGCGGCCGCCGCGGACCTGCTGGCCGAACGCCACGAGCGGCCACTGGCGAGCGTGTTCACCCGGTGGTACCGGGCACTGCGGCTCACCGAGACCGGGCGGGCCCCCTTGGCCGAAGCCGGGCGGGCACCCGAGGCCGGAGCCGGGCCGGCATCCTTGGCCGAGGTCGAGGCCGCCTACCGTGACGCCGCCGCGAGGCTGGACGGCGCCGGCATGCCCGGACTGGAGCACGGCCTGCCGCCGCTCGCGCTGCTGTGTCTGCGCCTGCGGTACGGGTTGCCCGCCCCCACCGACGAGCGCGTCGACTGGGGCCCCTACGAGCCGTGGGCCCGTTCCCTGGTCCTGCTGGCCCGGGATCGCCCCGCCGAGGCCGCCGCGGCGCTGCGCGAGGTCCCCGACCCGCCCCGCGACCTGCTGTTCGAGGCCCTGTGGTGCCTCGCCGGGCGGGCCGCGATCGCCGTCGGCGACCGGGAGACGATGGAACGCGCGCACGGCGAGCTCGCTCCCGCGGCGGCCGAGCTGGCCGGGGCGGGCAGCGGCCTGCTCACCCTGGGACCGGTCTCCCGGCACCTCGACGACCTCGCCGAAGCCCTCGCCCGCCACGGCACCGCGACCCGCCCCCGTCCCCGCCGGGGATGAGAGCCGTCAACGGCGTCCGACGGGAGGTTCATCGGACGCCCGGCGATTCCGACGAGGTCGAAGGGCCGCAGCACGAGGACCGGACGCGTCACGCGCCGGATGCACGGCCGCGCCGGCTTCGCACCGTTCCGCCACCACGTCACCCTGGCCCGACGCTTCGCCACCGGCCGGAAGAGCCACCGGCCCGAGGAGAAGCGGCCGGAGGAGAAGCGGAGCCGGTCAGCGGATCGCCCCGGGCGACGGCGGGCGGGTCACTGGCGGACGGTCGAACCCCGGCGCTCCTTGCGGATGTGCAGCTGCGCGGGCACCCGGGTGCGCAGCTCGGCGACGTGGCTGACGATGCCGACCGCCCGGCCGCCGTCGCGCAGGCCGTCGAGGATGTCGAGCACCCCGTCGAGGGTGTCCTCGTCCAGGGTGCCGAAGCCCTCGTCGACGAAGAGCGTGCCGATGTCCACTCCCCCGGCCTCGGCGCTGACCACGTCGGCCAGGCCGAGGGCGAGGGCCAGCGAGGTGATGAAGCTCTCGCCGCCGGAGAGGGTCGCCGGGTCGCGGCCCACGCCGGTCCAGCTGTCCAGGATGTGCAGGCCGAGCCCGCCGCCGGACCTGCTCCGGTCTCCGGCGGAGCGGTCGCGGTTGTGCTCCAGGAGGTAACGCCCGCCCGACATGTGGTCGAGCCGCTCGTTGGCCGACTCGACCACCTGGCTGAGACGCTCGCCGAGCACGTAGGACGACAGCCGCATCTTCCACCGGTTGTCGGTGGAGTTTCCGCCGGTCAGGGCGGCGAGCCCTTCGGTCAGCCGGTGCCGCTCGGCGGCGGGCTCCCAGCGTCGCAGGCAGGTGGCGAGCTCGGTGCGGAGCGCGGCCAGCCGGGCCAGGCGGGCCTCGCTCCGGTCACGTTCGGACAGCAGGCGGGCGTGGGCGGCGTCGGCCGCGTCGCGCGCGTCGCGCAGCCCCGCGAGGTCGGGTTCGGGCTCGGCCGCGGCGGCGACCAGCTCGGGGTCGGCGAGCATCGCGGCGACCGCGGCGCCCTCCTGGGCGAGCTCGCGGAGCCGGGCGGACTTCTCCTCCCGTTCGGCGGGAGAGCGGACGGCGGCGCGGGCGTCGTCGAGCCCGAGGAAGCCCGCCTCGGCCACGGCGCCCAGCGCCCGGTCGCGGGCCGTCACGAGTTCGGTGGCGGTGACCCGCTCGTCCCTGACCGCCTCGACGGCCTCGCGCAGCAGCTCCGCCTCGTCGGCCAGCCGCTCCAGCCTCGCGGCCAGCGTCGGGTCCTGGCCGCGTGCCTCGTCGAGACGCCCGGCCAGCCGCTCTGCGTCGGCGCCGAGCCTTTCCGCGTCCGTACGGCGGGAGGCGAGCCCGACGGCGAGCTCTCGCGAACGCTCCCCGAGCCGCTCGGACTCGGCGGCGACCCGCCCGGCCTCGGCCGCCAGCACCGGCTCGGCCCCCGCCGACTCGCGGAGCGCGGCCAGTGCCCGCTCGGCCCCGCTGAGCTCGCCCGCGGCGTCCCGTACGGCCAGGTCGGTCCTGTCGCTCGCCTCGCGGTGGGCCGCGGCGATCTCGATGGCGCGGGTCGCGGCGGCGAGCGCGGAGGACAGGTGCGCGGCCTCCCGGGCCAGGCGGTCGCGGCGGGCCCGCACCGTGGGGTCGGCACCCCGGGCGGCGTCCAGGCGGGCGGTGAGGCGCTCGCGCTCGGCCTGCCAGCCCGTACGGCGGGCGTGGCCCTCGGCGAGCCGCCGGGCGATCTCCGCGGCCCGGTTCCTCGCGCCGTCCAGCTCGGCGGCGATCCGCTCCAGCTCGGCGGCGAGGTCGTCCTCGGCGCTCGCGGCGGAGGTCAGCGTCTCCAGTCTCCGGCCAGCCTCCGCCAGGGCCTGCCCCGCCTCCTCCCCGGTCACCTCTCCCGCGACGGCGAGGGCCTCGTCGAGGCGGGAGAGCAGTGCCGTGACGGTGTTTCCCGCGGTCTGGCGTCGTTCCAGGGCCGTCTCGTAGGCGCCCTGGGCGGCGCGCTCGTCGTCGGCGGTGGGCGCCCGGTCGGCCGGTGCGGCGGGGGCGGGGTGGTCAGGTGATCCGCAGACCACGCAGGGGTGGCCGGGAGCGAGCTTGGCGGCGAGCTCGGCGGCCATGCCGTCGATCCTGGACCGCCGGATGTCCAGGTGCCGGTCGCGGAGCGTCTGGGCGAGGTCGACGGCCTCGGTCTGCGCGGCGCGCGCGGACTCCAGCTCGGCGCGGAGTATCTCGCGGCGCCGTGCCGCGGCGAGCACCGCGGTGGCGGTCTCGGCACTCGACCGCGCGGCGGGGATGCCCGCCGCCGCGGCCCTGGCCTCGGCCAGCCGGGCGGAAGCCTCCGCCGACGCGGCGGGCAGCCCTTCCAGGGTCTCGCGGACCTCGGCCTCCTCCCGGACCACCTCGGGGAGCTCGGCGTCGAGCGCGGCGATCAGCCCGTCGAGCTCGGCCAGCCGGTCCTCCTCGACCCGCAGCCCCTCCAGCCCGGCCAGCTCCCGCCCGCACTCCCTCTCCCTGGCGGTGAGGATCTCGCGGATCTCCTCGGGGCGGGGGCGGGGGGTCTCGCGGAGCCCGTCGGGTCCGGGGATCTCGCGGAGCCCATCGAGGTCGAGGGGTTCGCGGATCTCCTCGGGGTCCAGCCCCTCGCGGATCTCCGGGGACAGGGCTGCCAGGTCCTCACGGACCTCCGGAGGCAGGGCGGACAGGCCGGCGGCGAGGGCGGCGCGGGCGGCGGACAGGTCGGCGGCGAGGCGGTCGCGGTGCTCGGCCGCCCGGAGGCGGGTGGCGGCGCCCTCCACCGCCGACTCGGCGGCGGGGACGCGGGCGGCGTCCAGGCGGGCGGCGGTGAGACGCTCGTCCAGCTCCCGGCGCAGACCGGGCAGGACCTCCAGGCGGGCGTCGGCCTCGGCCTGCGCGGCGGCCAGCTCGACGATCTCGCGAGCGGTCCTCTCCCGCTCCCGGACGATCCCGGCCAGGCGCGACTCCTCCGCGCGCAGCTCGCCCAGGCGGGTGATCTCGCTCCGGCGGTCGCGCTCCAGCGCGACCAGGTGGCCGAGCACGGCGTGACGACGGTCCGCGCCGGCGTCCGTGGGGTCGCGGGCGTCGTCATCGGCGCCACCACCGGACGCGCGGCCACGGATATCGTCGTAAGCGCCACCACCCACACGATCGCGAGCATCGTCGTAAGCGCCGCCACCCACACGGTCACGAGCGTCGCCGTGGGCGTCGTCATCCGCGTGGTCACGAGCGTCGCCGCCGTGGGCCGCGCCCGCCGTACCGCCACCGTCAGTGCCACTGCCACCGCCACTGCCGCGAGCGGTGCCGGTGGGGTCGCCGGTGGCGTTCCACCGGACGGGGAGAAGGGGGAGGGCGCGGGCGACGGCGTCGGCGGCCAGGTGGTGGGCCTTGGACGCGGCCTCGGCGCGCTGCTCGGCGCCCTGGATCAGCGGCAGCACCCGGTCGGCGGCCGCCGCCTCCTCCAGTACGGCCTCCAGGTCGGCCCGTTCCTCGGCCGTCTCCTCCAGCGCCCGGCTCCTGGTCAGCGCCTCCGCGTGGCGCCGTCGCCGGTCGGCCAGCGCGGCACCGCGTTCCAGGCTCTCGCGCGCCCGTCGTACGGCGGCCTCGCCCTCGGCTCCCTGGCCGCCCAGCCGCGTGGCCTCCAGGCGCGCGAGCTCCTCAAGGGCGCGAGCCCACCCCAGCGGGTCGTCCTCCGGGGACAGAACGGACTCCACCGACTCCACCGACCCCAGGAGATCCGTGGAGGTCCGCGACCCGGGGGGATCGGCCGGCGCGGTCAGGAGGGCGGGCCCCGCGGCCTCCTCCAGGCGCTTGACGGCGAAGTCGACCTCCTTGCGGAGGGTCTGCTGCTCGCGGTACGCCTCGGTGCGCTGCTCGGCGAGCCAGGACTCGGCGGCGGCGTAGATCTTCACCGAGAACAGGCGTTCCAGGACCCTGCGGCGATCCTCGCCGTCGGCGCGCAGGAACTTGGCGAAGTCTCCCTGGGGCAGCATCGCCACCTGGAGGAACTGCTCGGCGTTCATGCCGAGCAGGGTGCCGACGAACTCCCCTGCCTCGTCGACCCTGGTCGTCAGCCCCACCCACTCGCCGGAGGGGGTGAGCTCCTGGAGCAGGGCCTTCTCGTTCTCCCTGGTCGTGCCGGTGCCCCTGAGCTTGGGGCGCTGCCAGGCCGGTGACCGGGTGATCTTCAACCGGCGGCCCCTGACCGTGACCTCCAGCGCCACGCTGGGCCCCCGGCCCGGGGGCGCGTGGTCGCAGCGCAGGCTCTTGGCGCTGTCGCGCCTGCCGGGCACCCTGCCGTACAGGGCGTAGCAGAGCGCGTCGAGCACGGTGGTCTTGCCCGCGCCGGTGGGGCCGTGGATCAGGAACAGCCCCGCCTCGGCGAGGGCGTCGAAGTCGACCTGCTCCTCACCGGGGAAGGAACCGAAGGCGGTGATCCACAGACGGTGCGGGCGCATCTACGCCTTCGCCTCCTTCATGCGGGAGAACTCCACGGCCTCCCGCAGCAGCCGGGTCTCGTCGGGGTCGGCGGCCTCGCCGCGCACCTCGCGGACGAAGTCGAGGGCGACGTCGATCTCGGGGCGCCCGGCCGCCCTGGCGCGGGTCACGGTCTCGTGGACCCCGCCCTCGGGCTCGAAGGACAGGGCGAGCGTGTGCGGGAAGCGGGACCGGAGCCGCTCCATCGCGCCCTTGGGCCGGATCCGGTCGACGAGCGTCACCTGGAGCCAGTGGTCTTCCAGGCGGGTGTGCTCGGGTGCGGCCAGCAGGTCGTCGATGCGGCCGGTGAGGCGGCTGACCGGCCGGGGCACCGGGGCCTCGACGAACTCGGCGCGTTCGTACCCGCCGGGGCCGATGTCGACCACCCAGGAGCCCTTCGTCTGGCCGGCCTCGGAGAAGGAGTAGGCGATCGGGGAGCCGGAGTAGCGGGCGGTCTCGCTCATCCGCTGGCGGCCGTGCAGGTGGCCGAGCGCCACGTAGTCGACGCCGTCGAAGGCGCGAACCGGGACGTGCGCGACGCCCCCCACGCTGATGTCGCGCTCGCTGTCGCTGCCCTGTCCCCCGGTCACGAACGCGTGGGCCAGGACCACCGACCGGGGACCGCGCCGCCCGAGGTCCGCGCGGACCAGGGACATGGCGTGCTCGATCGCGGCGGTGTGGGTGCGCTCGGGCAGCTGCCAGGGGACGCGTACCAGCTCGGGCTCCAGGTAGGGGATGCCGTAGAAGGCGACGTCGCCGACGACGACCGGCTCGCCGACCCGCTCGGGGTCGGTGCGCAGGTGGACGCCCGCCGCGTCGATGAGGTCGGCGCCGAAGCCGAGGCGGCGGGCCGAGTCGTGGTTGCCGCTGATCAGCACGGTGCGCACCCTGGCGTCGACCAGGCGGCGCAGCGCCTGGTTGCACAGGTCGACGGCGTCGACCGAGGGCAGCGCCCGGTCGTAGACGTCACCGGAGACCGCGACCACGTCGATCCGCTCCGACCTGACCGTCTCGATCAGGTGGTCGACGAAGACGCCCTGGGCGGCCAGGAGACTCTCCCGGTGGAACGAGCGGCCCAGGTGCCAGTCCGATGTGTGCAGCACCCGCATGTCGCACGAAGCTAACAGGACTCAGCGACAAATGTGGCCACTCGCGTCACGCGGATCCCCCACACTGTTCGGGGCTTCCGCCGGTGAGTACGCTTGAAGATCGTAGGGAACGATACCGGACCAACGACGACCACGGAGGCGAGTGACCATCGGGGATCGCGTCGGTGTCCAGGTGGGCCGCGGTGTCCTGAGTGTCGCCTCCGGCCTGATCCTGGTGGTTCTCGCGACGGTGGGATACACCCTGCCGCCGCCGTTCGACCCGACCCCTCTGCACGCCGATCCGGTCTTCCAGACCCTTCCCCCCCAGCCGCCGTCCGAGCTCCGGTACGTCGCCTCGAACAATCAGATCACCACGCGGAACATCACCGTCACGGCCGAGGACGGCACGCCGCTGGGGGCGACGATCCGCGCGCCGGTGGCCCCGGGGCGGCACCCGGCGCTGGTCTTCGTCCAGGGGGCGGGTCCCGGGGTGCGGGGCGAGTTCACGACCCAGGCCGAGTGGCTGGCCAGGACCGGGATCGTCACCCTCGTCTACGACAAGCGGACCGTGGGCTACGACTTCTTCAAGCGCGACTTCGGCCTCCTCGCCCGCGACGCCCTGCGCGTCGTGAACGAGCTGCGCTCGCGCGACGACGTCGACCCGGCCAGGGTGGGGCTCTGGGGGGTGAGCGAGGGCAGCTGGGTGGTGCCCCTCGCCGCGAACGAGAGCACCGCCGTCGGGTTCACCGTGCTGGTGTCGGCCCCCAACGTCTCCCCCATGCGGCAGGTGACGTGGGCGCTGGGCGAGCAGCTGCAGCGGCTGTACGCGCCCAGCGGGGTGCGCGAGCTGCTCATCCGCGCGATCGGCGCCGTGGACGCCGACTTCCTGCGCTACGACGGCCTGCCCGCGCTGCGCGAGATGCGCCAGCCGGTCCTGGCGCTGTACGGCACGCGCGATCCCTCGATCCCGTTCGTGGAGAGCAGCAAGGCGCTGACCGGCGCGCTCACCGAGGGCGGTAACGACTTCTACACGATCCGCTACCTCGACCGCGCCGACCACGGCATGCGCTTCCACGGCGGCCCCCTCGTCCCCGACTACCTGCGGACGCTGGCCAACTGGGTGCTCGGCCTGCCGGGCACGGCCACGCCGTCGGTGCACATCGCCGGGGCCACGCCGGTCCAGCGGCTGGAGGCGAGCGACGTCCCCGCCGCTCCCTGGTACGCCGGGGGTACGGTGATCGGCCTGACGCTCTGCCTGGCCGTGGTCGGCTACGTGGTCGGGCCGGTGGCGGAGATGGCCGCGCGGCTGCGCGGGCGGGCGACGGCCGCGGAGGCCGGCGCCCTGGTCTGGCCACCGATCCGGCGGCGGTTCCGCCGGATGGCGTGGACCGGGGTCGGGCTGCTCCTGTCGGTGGTGGCGTTCATCACGCTGCTCGTGCTGTTCTCGGTCAACCAGGCCGGGGCGTGGCCCGCGGTGCTCGCCGGATGGCTGGTCATCAGGATCCTGGCGCTGCTGATGCTGCTGCAGGAGGTCACGGGCGTGGCGGCCGTCGTGTCGGGACTGCGGGAAGGGTGGGAGCCCTCCCGGCCGCAGAGCTTCGCGATCGCCGGGGTGCTGGGCAGCACCGGCCTGCTGCTGGTGGCCGCGGCCTACTACGGCCTGTTCTCGTTCCCCTGGTAGGGCTCACCGCCGGGGCGGCCCTTCGCGGACCGCGCCATCGAAGCGGCCCGGCGAGTGCGAGCGTCACGGGCAGCTGTCGAGCCAGCGGTCCATCTCGGCGAAGACGCGCTCGCGGACCGGCTCGGGGGACAACACCAGGTCGTGCATGCCGCCCGGTACCCGTACGCACGTCACGTGCGCGCCGATGCTCGTCGACCAGCGGGCGATCCGCCCGGGGTCGAGCACGACGTCCGCCTCCCGGGCCTCGGGCATGAAGGCGCGCAGCCGCAGGCCCCTCTCGGCGCACAGCACCAGCACCGGCACGTCCACCCGGAGGCCGTCGTGCAGCCTGCGCTGTGCCCGGCGGATCGCCCCCACCCAGGCCGCGTGCACCGCGAACCCGCCGATCGGCTTCCACTCCAGGTCGAAGTCCCACTCGCCGTGGTGGCTGCGGTGCAGGCTCGTGCCGTACGCGGTGGCGGTCACCATGGGCAGGACGGCGCGGGCGGGCAGCCTGTACAGCGGCCGCCTCAGCAGGTCGGCGGCGACCCGTACGGGGGCGGGGACGTTGAGGTCGAGGAAGGGGCTGTTGAGCACCAGCGCCTGGACCAGCCCCCGGCCCCGGACCCGGTCGGCCCAGAGCGGGGCGATCAGGCCACCGGTGGAGTGGGCGTTGAGGACGACGTGCTCGTGCCCGTCGCGCTCGCGGATGACCCGTACCGCCTCGTCGATCTCCGGGAAGTACTCGGTGACGCTGCGCACGAACCCGCGGGTCTGGTGCGGCAGCAGCGAGCGGCCGTACTTGCGCAGGTCGAGCCCGTAGAAGTCGAAGCCCCTGGCCACGAAGTGGTCGGCGAGGTGGGTCTGGAAGAAGTAGTCGGTGAAGCCGTGCACGTAGAGCACCGCACCGCGGGCGGGCGCGGTGGCCCGTCGCCGTACCAGCGAGGCCACCACCGGGCCCTCGTCGTCATCGGCCATCGGCAGGACCGTGAGCTCGTAGTCGGGGCCGAGAACGTCGGGCATGACGGCCAGGGTAGTTCGTACGGATTGTCCGCTTATCAGAGGGTCCACACCCCGGAAGGATCGCGACGACCCCACGAGAGGCGAGCCGGTGACGACGCCGCGATTCGATCCCAGTGGAAACCATGATCGATTCCTATTGCTGTAGAAATGACGCGATATAGGCGTATTAGCTTCCCGAGTTGTTCACCAACTTGTCGCCCGCGACCCGGTTTCGCCCCCCTACCATCTCCCTGCGGCCGGTCAAGCGCGAGGAAACGGGGAGCAGTTGCGGGACAGATCAAAGCCGCCCGGCGTCGGTGCGGTCATCGGCTGGACGGCACTGGCCGCCATCGTCCCGGGCGCCGCGCACCTGCGCGCCGGATGGCGCAGGACGGGGCTGGCGATCCTGTGCACGTACACGGCGCTGCTGCTGGCCCTGCTCTGGGTCGTGCTCACCTCCTCCGACCTCTCCGGCCTCCTCGCCGGCCTCGCCGGGCAACTGGTCGCCTCCTCCGGGCTGACCAGCCTCACGGTGGGGGTCTCCCTCGCGCTCGGCGCCGCCTGGTTCGCGCTGGTCGTGCACTCGTTCGTGGTGATGAACCCCGGCACGCTGCCCAGCGTGAAGCAGGCGGTCGCCGGAGGCGTGGCGGGAACGCTCGCGGTGGCCTCGCTCCTGCCGTTCGGCCTGGTCGGGCAGTACGTGGCGGTCTCGCAGTCGGCGGTGGACGACATCTTCAGCGCCCCGTCCACCCCGCGGCCCGCGACCGTCGGGGGCGACGGCGAGGAGGACCCGTGGGCGGGCCACTCCCGGGTGAACATCCTGCTGCTCGGCGGCGACGCCGACACCCACCGGGTGGGCGTGCGGACCGACAGCATCAACGTGGCCAGCGTGGACGTCAAGACCGGCAACACCGTGCTGCTGAGCCTGCCGCGCAACCTGGAGAACGTCCGCTTCGTCCCGGGCTCCCCCATGGCGAAACGCTTCCCCAACGGGTTCCGGCTCCCGGCCAACCCCGACGGCTCGCGCGAGGACCTGCTCTTCGCGGTCTGGGAGTACGCCGACTCGCACCCGGAGATCTTCGGGGGCCGCAAGAACCAGGGCACCAAGACGCTCATCGACACGGTCGGCTACACGCTGGGCCTGAAGATCGACTGGTACGCCCTGGTCAACATGTGGGGCTTCGCCCGGCTGATCGACGCGATCGGGGGCGTGACGCTGACGGTTCCCCAGGACGTGGTCTTCGGCAAGTACAACGAGGGCCTGGTCAAGGCGGGGACCCGCAAGCTGCGCGGCGCCGACGCGATGTGGTTCGCCCGCTCGCGCACCAACAGCGACGACTACACCCGGATGGGACGCCAGCGCTGCGTGCTGGGCGCCCTGCTGTCCCAGTCGGACCCGGCGACCGTGCTGTCGCGGTTCAACCAGGTCGCGCTGGCCACCAAGGAACTGCTGCGGACCGACATCCCGCGCCCGATGCTGGAGCACCTGGTCCCGCTGGCGGTGAAGGTCAAGAACGCGAAGGTGACCAGCGTCCAGTTCGTCCCACCGCTGATCAACACCGGCTACCCCGACTGGGCCAAGATCCGCACGGTCACCGCCAAGGCCCTGCGTGCCTCGTCCCTCACCCGGCGCCCCCTCACCGCCACCGCGGCCCCCGGTGCCACGCCGAAGGCCACCCCCAAGACGACCCCCAAGACCACCGCGAGCCCCCGGACGCCGGACCCCGCCGCTCCCAAGGGCATCACGGACGGCTGCGGCTGACCCCCGGGGCGCACCCCCTGCGATCCCAGTGGCCTCAGAGCGGCCTCGGCGGCCGGTGTCCCCCGTACCGTCGCGACCGGATCGGCGAGGGTGCCGAACGGTCCCCGCTAACGCTTTGTTCCTTTTTGGGCGGCAAGATTAGACGTACTATCAGGGCCCAGTAGGTCTTGATGGGCGGTGAGGCAGTGCCGAAGCTCTTGTTCGCGCGAGCGCCGAAGGATGCGATCGAGGAACGCAAGATCCGCAAACTGGCCGGTGCCCGGCACGCTCCGGCCGACTGGATCCGTAGAGCTCAGATCATCGCGTTGAGCTGGGAGCGGCTGCGGGTACCGCAGATCGCCCGCGAGCTGGGGTGTGTGGAGAAGACGGTGCGCTACCGACTGGCGCGCTTTAACGATCAGGGCCTGGACGGGCTGGGAGATCGCCCTGGTGTCGGCCGCAAACGGCGGATCAGCGAAGCCGAGCGCTCGCAGATCATCGCGCTGGCCCGTACCTCGCCGCCGGGCCGGCCGGTGCGCGATCAGGCGACCGGTGAGCCGGCCGCGGCTGATGGGACCGGGCCAGGGGCTTGGACGCTGGACACCCTGACCCAGGCCGTCCACGAGTTG
Source organism: Streptosporangium sp. NPDC002721 (assembly GCF_042888905.1). Lineage (NCBI taxonomy): Bacteria > Bacillati > Actinomycetota > Actinomycetes > Streptosporangiales > Streptosporangiaceae > Streptosporangium > Streptosporangium sp. NPDC002721. Next base: position 225 of record NZ_JBIAQI010000044.1, on the reverse strand, counting down.
GGCATTGTGGTGGCGCGCTCGCAGGTGCGGCGGATCCTGCTGGCCGAGGGAGTGCGCTGGCGCCGCACCCGCTCCTGGGCCACCAGCCACGACCCGGATTTCACCCCGAAAGAACCCGCGTTGTTGCCCTCTACACCTGCCCGCCGCCGGGAGTGACGGTCGTGGCCGCCGACGAACTGGGCCCCGTCCTTCCCCGGACCTTCGACCCCGCCCCCGGCTGGAGCG
>NZ_JBIAQI010000043.1:34050-66884 GCF_042888905.1 Streptosporangium sp. NPDC002721 | reverse complement strand
CAGCACAATCCCATCCCGCAGACACTTACCGCTTAACCTGCAGAAACAGGATCACGCGAAGGTCAACTCATACACCACTTCGCTGGACGTGACCCTGTGGGGTGAGCGTTTCTGGTCCGGCTCCTACTTCGCCGGGTCGGTCGGCGAAGCCCCGCTGAGCATGGTCAAGCAATACATCGAACAACAGAACCGGCTGCTCTGATCAGAGTGAACAGTCGATCCACCAGGCGGCGAACCGACTGTTTCTGCCCCGCTAAGCGAGACAGTCCGCTTCACCCTCGCCCTGAAGACCAGAGCACTACGGACGAAACCGGTAGCGCACTCCGGAGAAGTCGATGCCCGAGCACCCGGCGAGCTGGGCGTCGATGAGCGTCTCCATCTGATCGACGCCTTCGGACTCGGAGGTGATGAGCGGCACCCCCGCCACCCGGCCGGGCGGTCGGGGGCGCTGACTCTCCTGCCTCCCTACGGCGCTACCGCCCCAGCGTGAGGCAGGTCGCCCTGGCGGTCTTGGACGGGTCGCTCTCGGAGGTGGCGGTCAGGGTCACCTTGGCGAGGTGGGCGCCTCCCGCCCCGCGCCGGGCGTTCACGGTGACCACGGTGTTCTTGCCGGAGTCGGCGGTCGCGAGCTCGTTGGGCAGCGAGGCCGTCCAGCCGCGGCCGTCGACGGTCGCCGACAGCCGGTAGACGTCACCCTTGAGGTAGGCGCTCACGTCCTCGGGGTGCTGCCCCTGCGCCTGGGCGGCCCTGCCCGTGTTGAACAGCGGGAAGCGGCAGGAGGTCAGGTCCTTGCCCGACGGGACGCCGACGGACGGGAGCAGCTTCACCCCGCGCCTGTTCGGCCCGGCGCCGTCCAGGGAGCGGATCGCCACCGTGTACGACAGGACGCCCTTGCGGTCGCGCTTGAGGTCGAGGACGTAGAAGTGGAGCCGGTTGGCCCGGTCCACGTACTCGAACTCCGAGCCCGAGTTCGTGCCCGCGTGGAACAGCGCGTCCGACAGCTGGCGGTAGTCGCCGACCGTGATGGGCACGGCGGTGCCGTCCGGCAGCACGTAGTCGGTCATGCCGATGTCCTGCGGGTTGGCGTCGACGACCCACTCGAACGGCGCCCGGTCCTCGTTCTTGGTCTTGGCCAGCAGCACGCCGGAGTCGGGGGTGAAGGAGTCGGCGCCCATCCTGTCGACGACCTCGACGGTGTAGTTGTTGTAACCGCCGCCGTCGCAGAACGGGTCGGTGCTCACGTCACAGGCCGGGCTGCGGTCGCCGTCCCCGAAGGCGATGTTCACCCCCGACAGGCCGGTGGGTCCGGGCTGGGCCACCCGGGCCGTCACCTTGGCCACGACGAGCCCCGACTCGGCCAGCGCCTCCCTGGACAGGCGCAGCACGTTGGCCTCGTCCACCATCTCCAGCTTGATCTTGTTGCGAAGCATGTGCTGGGCGCCCATCGAGCCGCCCGAGGTGGGCGGGATCAGCCAGCGGCTGTGCGGGCCGCCGGGGCCGTTGAAGCTGCCCCGGCTGAGCATCTCCCAGATGCCGGTGTACGCCCGGCGCGCCGGCACCCCGAACGGGTTGTTGTAGTTGTCGCCGATGCCGAGGATGTGGCTGAGCTCGTGGGCGTAGACGCCCTGGCCGGAGCTCTCGGCCTGGGTGGAGGAGCCGCCCCCGGCGTTGGGCCAGATGGACGAGGCCGAGGCCCAGGACGTCCACTCCACGTAGCGGGTCCTCGCCCAGTTGGGCAGGGCCGGATCGGGCGGGCCGAACTCGTCGGTCACCGCCTCCTTGGTCGGGAACTTGATCGGGCCGAACTCCTGCCAGGTGGCCGACTCGTCCTGTCCCGCGCTCAGGTAGAAGACGAAGTCGAAGCCCGCGGGGACCTCCTGGCCGACGGCGCCGACCCACGCCGCCCGCGCGTCGGTCCTGATGTTCCGGTTGCAGGTGTCGCCGGCCGGGCAGGCGGTGCCGCCCTGGAACTCCATGGCGTACTCGTGCGACTTGCCCGGCATCCGGTACGGGCCGAACGAGGTCAGCTCCACGCCGTAGCGGCCCCCGGAGTCCTCCATCCAGTACTCGTGGATGGTGTGCCCCCGGTTGAGCTCGTTGGGGGTGTTGAGGAAGTCCCGGTAGAAGGTGGCGACCTGGTCGCGGGGGATGTCGTGGGCCTCGGCGCTGGGATTCCTGAAGACGGTCGAGCCCTTGGGCTGGGTGACCACGAACGGCTGGTTGGGATAGTCGGCGAGGACGAGCGCGCCGCGGAAGGTCCGCTTGGAGCCCTTGGCCGTGGGGTCGGCCCAGTTGGTACCGGGGGGCTTGCGGTAGTCGGCCCACGTCATGTGGTCCGGGTTCTTCCAGTTCTGCGGGTCGATCGGTGCCGGGCCTCCGGGGTCGGCCCGGCGCGCGGCCCCGGCCTCGGGGGCGTCCTGCTGCCAGGGCTGGGTCCGTGGCCAGTGGTCCAGGCGCCAGGGGTGTTCGGGCTCGGGAGCGGGGTCGGCGGAGGCGGGGACGGCGGTGAGGCCGACGGGGATCAGCACGATCGCGGCAAGCAGCACTTTCAGCAACCTGGGGGGTCGTATCACGTTAAAAGACGGTATAGACCGTTTTCAGATAGATCAACAATCTTCTGTCAGGAAGGTGGGTGGACGTTTACCGGAGATGCATTTGAGATCTACCGTCGCTCCCCTTAACCTCTCCAAAGGGGACGAACTTACAGGAGTGCCTATGTCAACGCGTGCCGGGCGGATCATCGGCACGCGCACCAGGGGAACCGTCTCCATCCACTGCGCCCCGCTGGTCGTGCCCGTCACGGGCCCTCCCGTCAGGGACGGGGCGATCGTCGTCAGGGGTGACCGGATCGTGCGGGTCGGACCGCGCGCCGAGATCGAGGCCGCCCACCCCCTCCTGTCCTCGACCCGCTGGCCGGGCATGATCGTGCCGGGGCTGATCGACGCGCACCTCCGGCTCGACAGGACGTCCGCCGCGCCGTCCGTCCACGGCGTCACCGCGGTCGGGGGCATCGCCGCGGACCTCGACGCCGCCTCCACCCTCGGCGAGACCGGGCTGGGCGGCGTGACCTACTTGGAGACCCGCTGCGAGAGCGAGGAGCGCTGGGAGGACGACGGGCGCGACCGGCTGATCACCGCGATCCGCGAGGTCGACCATCCGGGCGTCATCGGCATCGCCGCCCACTCCCCCGACCCCCTCGTCATGGAGGACCTCGCCGTCCTGTCACGGACGTTCGGGCTCCGGCTGCACGCCGAGCCGGGCCGCCACCCGGTCGGGTTCCTCGACGAGGTGGGCGTGCTCGGCGCGGGCTGCCACATCGCGATCTCCGGCCCGCTGGACGAGGCCGACCGCAAGCTCCTCGCGCTCCGCGGCACGGTGATCGCGATCTCCTCGCCGTTCGCCGCCGAGGGTCTTCTCGACGGCGAGAGCGCGATCGCCGTCGGCACCCGTACGGGCGGCGACCCGCTCTCGGTCGCCCGCGCGTTCTCCCACGCGCCGGGCCACGACCGGCTCCTGGTCGAGGCGGTGACGCTGGGCGGCGCGCGGGCGCTGGGCATGGCCGAGGGCCCCGGCCGCCTGGGCTCCCTGGAGCGGGGCGGCCGCGCCGACTTCGCGGTCTTCGCGGTGGAGGCCGGTGAGCGGGACGCCTACACCGCCCTGCTGCACGAGGGGCCGGGCCGGTGCGTGGCCACGTTCGCGGGCGGCCGGGCACGCTGGCGCCTCGACGAGACGATGGACTCCGGTGACGCGGTGAACGCCGTGAACGCGGCGGGTGCGGCGGGTGCGGTGGGCGCGGTCAACGCCGGGGAGGCGACGAGCAGGCGTCCGGCCTGACCGCCGCGCCCGGTGGCCGGCGAATCGGCCGCGACCCCTCTTTGAATCCCCGCGAAGATGAAACAATGGACCATGGCGGAAAACACACCTCATGCGGTGACCATCAAGGAAACGCCCATCGTGATGAAATTCATGATGCGTCTCTTCAACCCTCTCATGCGCAAGCAGGTGCGCAAGGGAAAGGCGAGCTCCGTGGCCGGCGTGATACTTCTCCACTTCACCGGAAGAAAGACCGGTAAAAGATACGAGATTCCCGTCATGAAGCAGACCGAGGACGGCAGGATGTGCGTCTACACCGAGGCCCGGTGGAAGGCGAACCTGCGCGGTGGCGCCGATGTCGAGGTGACGGACATGGGGGTGCGCACCCCCATGCGCGCCGAGCTGATGGACGATCCCGACGCCATGGCCGCCGAGATGGAAGAGCTGATCGGGCGGATCGGGCTCAAGGAGGCGCGCAAGCGGCTGGGCGTCGTCGTCCACGTCGGCCGCCCGCCGACCCGCGAGGAGCTGGCGGAGGCGATCCGGCGGCGCAACCTCGGGATCGTCTACCTGACGCCCCTGTAGGGACACGGCGGTGCCCCCGCCGGACGGGCGGGGGCACCGGGGACACCGGGGACACCGTCCCCGGCCGGGCTGGGGAGCCCGGCCGGGCAGGCTGTCACTCAGCCGAGCGTTCAGCCGAGCGAGCGCAGGCTGTTCGCGTGCCTCGGAGACACCCTCGGGGGGTATTTCCCGGGCTCGGCCCCGGTCTTGCGTGCGGCCCCGGGACGGGCCTGCGGCGGCAGGGCGTCCGAGGCTCCCGGCAGCCGGACCGACAACGCGTGGTTGAACACGTTCCGCGGGTCCCACTTCGCCTTGACCTGCTGCAACCTCGGATAGTTGTCCTTGTAGTACAGCTTGTGCCAGGGCACTCCCGAGGTGTTCAGCGCGGGGTCGGCGAGGTCGTTGTCGGGATAGTTGATGTACGCGCCGTCGTAGGCGTCACCGGGGACGGGCACGCCGCCGGTGTCCGCGTGCATCTCCCGGTAGGCCTCGCGGATCGAGGTCAGCCACCGCTCGTCCTCGGCCGGGTCCCACCAGCCGAGGTCGAAGAAGCCGATCAGCGGCGCGGTCCGGTGCGGGTTGGCCGTGGCCGCGGGGTCCACGGCGTTGATCCTCCCGCCGAGCGACATCAGGTAGACCGAGGCCCCGACGCTTCCCTCGCCCTCCGTCAGGAACCGGTAGACGACCTTGAGCTGTTCCGGCGTCCAGGGCTTCCTCAGGTAGCCGGCCTTCGACTTGAACCTGAGCGCGTAGGCCCCGGTCCCGGAGTCGTAGGAGAGGGTGACCCGCATCCACGGCTCCGTGCTGAAGTAGTCGAAGGTGGGCTCGACGCCGACGCCCTCGCCGACGGTCTGCACCAGGGTCCACAGGATGCCGTCCGCGCCGGGCACGTCGCCGTCCATCGACAGGAACAGCTCGATCCTCCCGCTGGAGCGGTGGTACATGGTCAGCGAGCTGTCGACGCTCTCGAAGGCGGGGTCGGCGTGGTTCTGCTGCTGCCAGCGGGCGTAGTTGCCGGCCAGCCGGGAGAGCGCCTCCTCCGTCATGTTCTCCCAGCCCCAGCTGGCCGAGACCACCAGCTGCCGCGCGGGCGGCCTGGGCAGCAGGGTCGCGGGGTCGTTGCCGCGGGCGTTCGGGGAGCGCATCAGGTAGCGGGTGACGATCCCGAAGTTCCCGCCGCCGCCGCCCGCGTGCGCCCACCACAGGTCCCGGTTGGGGTCGCGGGCCTCACGGGTGGCGACGACGATCTTCGCCCGGCCCGAGCGGTCGACGACGACGACCTCCACGCCGTAGAGGTGGTCGATCACGAGCCCGTGCCTGCGCGACTGGGGGCCGTACCCGCCGCCGGCGATGTGGCCCCCAGCCCCCACGCTCGGGCAGCCGCCCGCCGGGATCGTGACGCCCCAGCCGAGGTAGAGCGAGCGGTAGGCCTTGCCGAGCGTGGCCCCGGCCTCGATCGCGAACGCCTTGTGGGTGGTGTCGAAGTAGACGTCGTTCATCTCCGAGACGTCGACGATGATCGACGTGGCGGGGTCGTCCACGAAGTTCTCGAAGCAGTGGCCGCCGCTGCGCACGACGATCTTCTTACCGGCCCGTACGGCCTCGTTGACCGCCTGCACGACCTGCTCGGCGGAATGGACGAGACGGACCGACTCCGGCTGCGCGAGAAAGCGGGAGTTGTAACCCCTGGTGATGAGTTCCGCGTATCTCGGGTCGTCCGGCCTTATGGTCGCCGCGTTCGGCGGCGGGGCGCATTCGGAACGCGTGCGGCCGGCTGTTGTCGCGCTCGCCGCCGATTCACCGGTGGCCAGCCCCGCGGCCGCCCCTCCCGCGACGGCCATCGCTCCCAGAAATCCACGGCGTGTTGCTTTGGCCACCGTCGTTACCAGACCTTTCGCATTTCACATTTCACGTTCTCGTGAGCGTTCCTCCGGGGGAGGAACGCCTTTCCGCTGCCGGGGGCGTCGCCCCCGGCGTTCCGTTTCCCGGGAGAATCCCGGCCTCGTGAACTCCCGGCCCTTCGAGTGAGTTCCCGGCCTTTTGGAAACCCGCTCCTCACGGGGTCACGGTCCTCGCGAAGACCCGGTCCCCACGGGGTCACGGTCCTCGCGGAGACCCGGTCCTCACGGGGGCGTGGCTCTCATGGGGTCACGGTCCTCCCGGAAGGCTCACTCCTCCCGGGAGAGCAGTCCCTCCGCGGCCTCCTGCAGCAGGCGGCTCGCGGCGCGTACCTCGGCCGCGAGCGGCCGGTCCGCCTGGAGCGGCGGGGAGACCCTGGCCAGGTCCGCCCACAGGCCGGTGGCCGTGTCGTTCCGGCCGGCGAGCGCCCCCCGCTGGGCCACCCCGACCGCGAGGGAGCCGACGACCAGCCAGGCCAGCTCCACGGCCTCGGCCACGGAGTTGGCCCCGTTGAGCGCCATCGGCACGTGGTCCTGGTTGCCGCCGTTCGTCGGCAGCGCGGTGAGGGAGGCGGGGTAGGCGAGCTGCCTGATCCTGGAGACGAAGGAGGTGGCGCTCAGCTGCACCCCGGCCAGCCCGCTGCCCGCCCCGGGACGGGGGGTGAGCATCGGCGGCACCCCGCCGTTGTAGGCCGGGTCGCACAGCAGCGCGAGCTGCCGTTCGGCGAGGAAGGCCACCTGCTGCAGGCAGAGGCCGATCTGGTCGGAGCACAGGCCGACCGGCATGGCGTGGAAGTTGCCGCCGTGCAGCAGCTCGCCCTCGTAGAAGATCGGGTTGTCCGTGCAGCCCATGGCCTCGCGGACGAGGATCTCCTCGGCCCCGTACAGCTGGTCGAGCACCGCGCCCAGGACCTGGGGGGCGCAGCGGAGGCTGTAGGGCTCCTGCAGCGGCCGGAGCGGGTTGCGCTCCATGCCGGGGGGAAGGTCCTCGCGGATCCACCGGGCCACGGTCAGCTGTCCCGTCTGGCCCCTGGCCCGGCCGATGCCGGCGTGGTAGGCCTCCGGGTTGGAGCCCAGGATGTCGGCGATCCGCGCCGTCAGCACCCCGACGGCCCTGACCAGCCTCAGCACCGACTGGTGGTTGAGGATGGACACCGCCAGGCTGACGCTGGTCCCGTTGACGAAGGCCAGCGCCTCGCGGGCGGACCACTCGACCGGTTTGGCGTCGATGTCGGCGAGGGCCCGCGCGGCGGGCACGACCGACCATCCTCCGCCGTCGCGCACCCAAGCCTCCCCCGTGCCCGCGTGGGCCATCGCCGCGTGGGCGAGCGGTTGCAGGTCCCCGCTGGCGCTCACCGTTCCGTCGCGCGGGATCGACGGGGTGAAGCCCTCGTTCCACAGGTCGGCCAGGGTCTGCCAGAAGTCCGGCGACACGGCCGAGTGGCCCTTGCGCATGCTGCTGAGGCGGAGCCAGACGATCAGGCGGCACACCTCGGGGTCCAGCGGCCTGCCCTGGGCCGAGCTGAGGTGGGCGATCAGGCCCGCGCCCTGCTCCATGGGCGAGTCGGCCGCGGAGAACGCCACCAGGGGGCCGAACCCGTGGGTGACCCCGTACACGGAGTCGGTGCCGGAGAGCCGCTCGGCCAGCAGGTCCACGCTGGCCCGCATGCGGACGACGTCCTCGTGCTCGCACGGCCCCACCCGGGCGTTCCAGTGCGCGCTCCGGACGATCGAGGCCAGGCTCTCGGTGGAACGTCCGTCGATCAGTGCTGTCACGTGTCTGCTCCCGCGTCGGAAAGGGAAGGTCGCTGTAGTCGCCGGAGCTTGCCCGTGTCGGAGCGGTCGATCCGATCGACCAGGCGCACCTGCCGCGGCCGGGCGTCGAACCGCCCCGCCGCCGCGCGCACCTCCGCGACGGACAGCGCCGCCCCGGTCGCCCCGCCGTCCGGCACCACGAGCAGGTCGAAGTTCTCGCCGCTGAAGGCGTCCGCCACGGGCAGGAAGGCCAGGTCGGCGCAGGGGAGCACCGATCTCACCGACTCCTCCAGCCTGTCGAGGTCGATCCTGCGGCCGTTGATCTTCACGAGCCGGTCGCGCCGGCCGTCGAAGCGGAACCTGCGCGCGTCGAGCCGCCGCACGTAGTCGTCGGTCCGCCAGACGTCCGCGGGCGCCTCGCCCGGCCGGAAGGCCAGCCGGGGGCTCCGGACCACCAGCGGCGTCTCCTCCTCGGACAGGACACCGGCCGGACCGCCGGGCCGATCGCCGGGCCGGTCGTCGGGCCGGTCGTCGGGCCGGTCGTCGGGCCGGTCGTCGGGGACGGCGAACTCGACGTCGTCGAAGAGCTCCCACGGTGGCCCGTCCGGGCTCCAGGTGCGCGAGGCGATGCCGCCCGCCTCCGTCGAGCCGAAGACCTCCACGACGCGTATCCGCCTCGTCCCCGCCTCCCTGACGACGGACTCCGCCATCGCCGGGAGCGTCGCCGTGCTGTGCAGCACGGTCAGGTGCTCCGTCCCGCGCACCCAGGCCACGTGCCTGCGCAGGATGGAGAAGGTCCAGGGGACGGCCACCACGGCCCAGCGCAGGGACTCCGCGGGCGGCATGGCGCCGAAGTACTGCGGGCGGTACCAGGCGGGCAGGCGCAGCCTGGCCGGTACGAGCACGCTCGCGAGCGCGCCGTACACGTGCCTGGGCGGCGCGAAGGAGAGGATGGCGTCCGGGCGGTCGCGCTCGATCAGGCCGGCCAGCAGCCCCGCCTCCGACCACATCTGCTCGCGCGTCCGCCGCCAGCACCGGCTCGGGCCGGTGCTGCCGGAGGTCTCCAGGTCCACGGTCTCCGCCAGGGCGTCCAGGACGAACCTGTCGGCCTCCGGGCCGTCGCCGAGCAGGTCCCAGCGGACCAGCCAGGGACTCTCGTTGATCCGCGGCGCCGCGAAGCCGGAGCCGAGCAGCTCCGCGGGGGTCACCTCGTCGTAGGTCACCGCGTCGGCGGGCGCGACGCCGCCGCCGCGTTCCGGAACTCGCTGGGCGGTCAATTCCGCCCCTCGGAGAGCTCGACGAAGTCGAGGAAGTCCTGGACCGTTCTTATGCGTGCCAGATCCTCCTCCGGAATTTCCACCCCGACGTGTTCCTGCATGGAGAAGGCGATCTCCACGACGGCCAGTGAATCGAGCGCCAGGTCGTCGGTGAACGACTTCTCCGGCAATACCGCCTCCGCGGGTACGCCCGCCACCCTCTCCACGATCTCGGCCAGACTCGAAAGCATTTCCTGTTGCTTCGTAGACATTCTCTGCAATCCCTTCACGGTCACGCTGGACGGTTTTTCCGACTTTCCGCGCCGGTCAGAGTGATCAGTCCCGCCAGCGGCGCAGGACCAGAACCGCGTTGTGGCCGCCGAAACCGAAGGAGTTGCTGACGGCCACGTCGGCCGCGTGCTCCTGGGCCCGGTGCGCGACGAAGTTCATCTCCGGGTCCTCCGGGTCGTCGCAGTTGACGGTGGGCGGGACGACGCCGGTGCGCAGGGCCTCCATCGCGACCATCGCCTCGACGGCGCCGGCCGCGCCCAGCATGTGGCCCGTCATGCTCTTCGTCGAGCTCACCGGCACGGACGTGGCCCGCTCGGCGAACACCCGGCGGATCACCTTGAGCTCGGCGGTGTCGTTCATCCGGGTCCCGGTGCCGTGCGCGTTGACGTAGCCGACCTCGGCCGGGGTGACGCCCGCGTCCTCCAGGGCGAGGCGCACCGCCCTCTCGACGGCCGTCCCCTCCGGGTGCGGGCTGGTCAGGTTGTAGGCGTCCGTGGTGGCCGCGTACCCCGCCACCTCGCCGTACACGCGGGCCTGGCGGGCGAGGGCGTGCTCCTCGCTCTCCAGCACCAGGATCCCGGCGCCCGCGCTCATCACGAACCCGTCGCGGCCGGTGTCGAACGGCCTGCTGGCGGCGCGCGGGTCCCCCTTGCGGCGCGACAGCGCCCTGGCCCTGGCCGCGGCGGCGATGTCGAAGGGGGTGATGGTGTCGTCGGCGCCGCCGGCGAGCACGACGTCCGCCTTGCCCAGCTGGATCAGCCGCATGGCCTCGCCGACGCAGGTCGCCCCGGTCGCGCACGCGGTCGCCGTGCAGGCGGCGGGCCCCTGCGCGCCGACGTGCAGGGCGACCTCGGAGGCGACCGTGACGACGCCCGTGGAGGTGAAGGTGTACGGGCTCAGCGCCATGAACCCGCGCTCGGCGAACGCGGCGCCGGCGTCGACGAGGGCGGCGCTCGCGCCGCAGGCCGTGCCCACCGTCACCCCGAGCCTGGGCGCGAGCTCGGCGTCGACGTCGATCTTGGCGTCCCGCAGCGCGAGCGTGGCGGCCACCAGGGCGAGGTGCGCGGGTCTCGTAGTGCGGCGCACCAGCGAGGCCGGCAGCCACACGCCGGGGTCGAAGTCCACGACCTGGCCGCCGATGCCCACGGGAAGCCCCGAGGTGTCAATTCCGGAAAGCTCGCGAATACCGCTCGTGCCCTGGATCAGATTCGACCACGCGGTTTCCCAGCCCACCCCGAACGGGGAAATGACTCCGTAACCGGTGACGACCACCCTCTTGAGCGGAGCACCTCGCGGAGAATGAATGTCGTCGATGACCACCAGCGCCTCACCGGGAAGTTCGGGAATCCGATGCCGGGCTCGACGGTAACCGAGAGCCAGTGGATTCGTCACCGCCTCGGATACGCTTTTCCGTACGAGCCGGGAACAAATCTTCTATTACACGGGACGGTGTTCTCACAAGGGCCGGGCGCTTTTTCCCGGCCGGCGGGGCGGGGGCCTCACCCGATTTTCCGCGCGCTCTCGCGCCTTTCGCCGGGCGTCCCTCACCCGTCGCCGGGGACGCGTCCCACCGGGGTCTCCCCTCGTGGCCTCCCGCCGCCTCGCCCGCGCACGGCCGTCCCCCCGTGCGGTGTCCCGCCAGCGAGACACCCGCTCACAGCGGTGACAGGAGATTCTGGAGTGACTCCTGGGACGCAGGTAACAATAAAGTCACCCCAGGAACCCCCCTTGCCGATGCTTCGTTCCCCCAGATATGGCTATATGCGTAGGTCTGAGCGTTTGCTTCTGAGTGTGCGCTCAGGAGTCCTTCCATCGCATCTCTGGGGGCTGAGATTGAGGAAGCGTCGTTGAACGACCTGGTACAGGTGCATCTACTGGGGCCGGTGCGCGCGACACGGGGCGATCATGAACTTGATCTGGGGTCACCGACACAGCGGACTCTCTTCGCCGCGCTGGCCACCCGCCCCGGGACCACCGTTAGCCGACAGGAATTGATCAATGCTGTCTGGGGGCCAAATCCGCCCACAACAGTTGAAAGCAGCATTTACACTTATATAGCGCGGCTGCGGCGCACTTTCGAGCCGAAAAGGCCGCGCCGGGCGCCCTCCGAGCTCCTGGTGGCCGACGGCAACGGCTACCTGCTCCAGCTCGACTCCCACAAGATCGACGCCCAGGTCTTCGAGAGGCACCTGGAGAGCGTACGAGAGCTGCAACGCTCGGGCACCTGGCCCGAGGCGGTGAGGAAGCTGGACACGGCGCTGGCCCTGTGGCGCGGGCCGGCGTTCGGCGGCGCGGTCGGCCCGCTGGCGGACGCCGAGCGGATCCGCCTGGACGAGCTGCGCTTCACCGCCATCGAGGACCGCGCGCAGCTCCTGCTGGAGGCCGACCGCGCCAACGAGATCATCGGTGACCTGTCCAGCCTCGTCAGGACCCACCCCCTGCGCGAACGGCTCCACTACCTGCTCATGGTGGCCCACTACCGCTGCGGGCGCCGGGCCGACGCGCTGAAGCAGTTCCACAGCGTGCGGCGCCTGCTCATCAAGGAGCTGGGCATCGAGCCGGGCGAGGACCTGCGCAGGTGTCACGACCAGATCCTGAACGGCACCCTCCGCTCGCCGATGCCGGCCCCCGACTCCCCGGTGACGCTGGCCTCCCCCGGCCCCGCTCCCCCGGCGCCGGTCGCGCCGCCCCCCGCCCAGCTGCCCCGCGACGTCCCGGGGTTCACCGGGCGCCAGCGGGAGCTGAAACGGCTGGAGGGGTTCGTCTCGGCGGCCGACATCCTGGACGAGGCCGGGGTCATCCTGATCAGCGGCGCCCCCGGGGTGGGCAAGTCGGCGCTGGCCCTGCGCTTCGCCCGCGGGCTCGCCGAGCGCTTCGACGGGGGCCAGCTCCACCTGGACCTGCGGGGGTTCTCCAACACGGGCCGGCCGATGAAGCCGGCCGAGGCGCTCGACCACCTGCTGGCCGGGCTGGGGGCCGCCCCCAAGCCGTCGGAGGACCTCCAGGTCCGCTCCAGCCGCTACCGGAGCCTGGTGGCGGGCAAGCGGATCCTCATCGTGCTGGACAACGCCAGATCGGCGGAGCAGGTGCGCCCGCTGCTCCCCGGCGACCCCTCGTGCCTGGTGCTGGTCACGAGCAGGAACAGGCTGTCGGGGCTGACCACCCGCGACGGCGCCCTGCGGATGACACTGGGCCTCATGCCGAAGGACGACGCGGCCACCCTGGTGCGGCACGTCATCAGGCAGGCGAACGGCTACGCGGAGCAGCCCCTCGTCGACGGGCTCTGCCAGGTCGGCGACTACCTGCCGATCGCGCTGCGGATCGCGGCGGAGCGGATGACCAGCCGCTTCCACGTGGGTCTGAGCACCGCGGGCCGGACGCCGCCGGGGCGCGACGACCTGCTGGAGAGCCCCGACACCGAGTCCGACGAGCAGTCATCCATGCGGTCGGTCTTCTCCTCCTCCTATAGCGCGCTGCCCGGCGACGCCGCCGAGATGTTCCGCCTCATGAGCCTGCACGAGGGCTCGACCTTCGACCTGACGGCGGCCTCGATCATGGCGGACGCCGGTTGCGAGCGGGCGAGACAGACCGTCGACTACCTGCTGAGCGGGCACCTGCTGCGGATCGCGCCGGGCAACCGGCTCAGGTTCCACGACGCCATGCTGCGCGCGTACGCCAAGGACCGCGCGGTGGCCGAGATGCCCTACCAGGCGAGGCGGGCCGCCGTCTCGCGGCTGCTCGGCCACTACGTGCGGACCGCGGACACCGCGCTGCGCCTGCTGTATCCGGGACGCTGCCCCATCATCCCGCCGCTCCCCGCGCCCGAGGGGGTGCCGGTCATCCGCTTCGAGTGCCCCGAGCAGGCCAGGACCTGGTTCGAGACGGAACTGCCCAACCTGACCGTCGCCATCCGGCAGGCGCAGGTCTACGGCGTGCCACAGGTCAGGGAGCGGCTTCCCCCCATCATCCAGAACTTCCTGTACGCCCGGCCCGAAGGTCATCCGAGCGTCCCGGCGAACAGCCCGCGCCCCGAGGGGCCGCCCTCCAGATAGTCCACCCGCAGTTTCGCCTCCGTGAAGGCGTCCTCGTACTGCTCCCGGGTGAACAGGGTGTTCACGTGGGTGACGGTGAAGTGCCGGGCGGGGGTGGCCGCGTCGGCCACCACGTAGTGGACCTCCATGACGCTCGCGTCGCCCTCGCGCACCGTGCGCGAGACCCTGGCGAGGGTACGGCCCTCCACGGTGACGACGTCGCCCGCCACGTACCCCGGCAGGAACTTCTCGGGGAACCACCACGGCTCGATCACGAGGACCCCTCCGGGGACCAGGTGGGCCGCCATCCGCCCGATCGCCGCCGCCAGCTCCCGCTCGTCGCGCATGTAGGCGATGGAGCTGAACATGCAGGTGACCGCGTCGAAGGTGCGGCCGAGCTCGAAGTCGCGCATGTCGCCCTCGTGCGCGGGGACGCCGGGCATCCGCGTCCTCGCCACGGCCAGCATGTCCTCCGACAGCTCCAGCCCTTCGACGTGGTCGAAGAGCCCGGCGAAGAACCTCAGGTGCGACCCGGTGCCGCACGCCACGTCCAGCAGGGACGCGGCCCCGGGGTGCCGTTCGCGGACCAGCCCCGCGACGGTCGCCGCCTCGGCCTCGTAGTCCTTGCCACGCCCCCGGTAGATCGCGTCGTAGACGTCCGCCAGCTCTGCCTCGTACATGCTCCTGCCCCTCTCAGCGGACGGCGGCCGGCACGGCGGCCGGGACGGCGGCGGCGGCGGCGACACGGTAGGTGTCGACGAGGTCCTCCATGCGGGCCGCCACCTCGGCGGGGGTCGGCATGGCGTTCATCTCGTCGCGGATCCTGCGTGACTCCTCGGTGAAGGACGGCTCCTCCAGCAGGCGAAGGAGCGCCTGCCTGACGCCGGCGCCGGTGGCCTCGCTGCTGTGCATCGTCAGGCCCGCCCCCTGCTCGGCGAGGTAGCGGGCCCGCAGCGGCTCGTCGAACAGGTTGGGCAGCACGAGCTGGGGCGCGCCGCTCGCGAGCGTGGTGAAGAACGTGCCGCTCCCGCCGTGGTCGATCACCGCCGAGCAGGTCGGCAGCAGCGCGTGCAGGGGGACGAAGCTCACCAGCCGCACGTTGTCCGGCACCCGTTCCAGCTCCGCCTGGTGGTTCTCCGGCAGCGTGGCGACGATCTCCACGTCGAGGTCGGCGAGCCCGTCGAGGATCTCCTGGACCGGCACCAGGTAGCCGTCGAGGTTCTCCGCCGAGGTGGTCCCCAGCGTCAGGCACACGCGCGGCCGCTCGGGGGGCGTGCGCAGCCAGGGCGGGATCACCGCGCGGTCGTTGTACGGGATGAACCGCAGCGGGACGCGGTGCGGTTCCGGGCCCGCGGCCGGGTCGGGCGGCAGCTCCAGGGAGGGCGGCGTGTAGTCGATGGTGAACTGACCCGTCGTCATCTCCTCGGAGAACTCCACGCCGAACCTGCGGGCGTGCGCGGTGATCCACGCCTGCAGCATGTCCTCGCGGTCCTCCGGCGGCTGCTCCGCCTTCGCCCGCAGGTAGTGGCCGCGCATCCGGCCGAACAGGTCCAGGCTCCACATGAACCGCGCGTGGACCGCGCCGCACGCCCTGGCCGCGATCGGCCCGGCGTAGGTGACCGGCTCCCAGATGACCAGGTCGGGCTCCCACTTCCGGCAGAACTCGGTCAGCCCGTCGATCATGGACTCGTTGACCAGGCGGCACCACCACGGGACGAACTGGGCGTATCCCTGCTTGTAGTGGTCCCAGGTGAGCCGCTCGGGGTGGTCGTCGGCCATGTCGAAGAAGGGCACCGCCCTCTTGTGCTTCTTGCGGGGGTCGAAGAAGCCGAACGCCTTGTTGGCCCGCCACAGGCTGTGGTCCCTGCCCACCGGCACCGCGGTCAGCCCGGACCGGGTGATCACGTCGGTCAGGCCGGGCTGGCTGGCGACCCGCACCTCGTGCCCCTCGGCCTGCAGCGCCCACGCCAGCGGAACCATCACCAGAAAATGTGACTTCTCCGCATAGGTAGCGAACAGAATACGCATTGTCGTCCTTCCAGGCGCGTGGCCGCGAAGTGGCGAAGGGGCCGTCCCCCGGTCGCGAACGGATCGCGGGCGGGACGCCTCACAAGCCCTATCACATTTGCTCCGCGAAAAGGCAATACCATTTCGCGGGACGCCGGGGGTTGATTTCCCGATGAGCCTGAACAGTAGTCTCAGGGACCCCGCAGACGAAAACGCAGGAGCTCCGATGAAAGGCATAGTCCTTGCCGGAGGAAACGGGACGCGTTTGCATCCGCTGACCCTCGCGACCTCCAAGCAGTTGCTTCCCATCTACGACAAGCCGATGATTTACTACCCCATCGCGGTGCTGATGCTGGCCGGCATACGCGACATCCTCATAATTTCCACGCCGGACGCCCTTCCGTCGCTGCGCGCGCTTCTGGGCGACGGCTCCCGGGTGGGCGTGAACTTCGGTTACGTGCCGCAGCCGGAGCCGCGCGGGATCGCCGAGGCCTTCCTGCTGGGCGACTCGCACATCGGCGGGGACCCCTGCGCGCTGGTGCTGGGCGACAACCTCTTCCACGGCGCGGGCTTTCCCGACCTGCTGCGCAGGGCCCAGGACGAGCTCGACGGCTGCGTCATGTTCGGCTACCCGGTGAGCGACCCGGAACGGTACGGCATCGGGGAGCTGGACGCCGAGGGCCGGCTCGTCTCCATCGAGGAGAAGCCGAGCCGCCCCCGCTCCGACCAGGCCATCACCGGCCTGTACTTCTACGACAAGCAGGTCGTGGACATCGCCAGGGAGCAGCGGCCCTCCGGCCGCGGCGAGCTGGAGATCACCGACGTCAACCGGGTCTACCTGGAGCAGGGCAAGGCGAGCCTGGTGCAGCTGGGACGCGGCTTCACCTGGCTGGACGCCGGGACGCACCAGTCCCTGCTGGAGGCGAGCCAGTACGTGCAGATCCTCGAACGCCGCCAGGGGGTCCGGGTCGCCTGCCTGGAGGAGATCGCCCTGCGCATGGGGTTCATCGACGCCGAGGCCTGCTACCACCGGGGCACCGAGATGAGGCAGTCGGCATACGGCCAATACGTCATGGACATCGCCCGATCACTCGCGTAACTGACAGCAAAGGTGCATCCACATGCGGATCCTGGTCACCGGCGGTGCCGGGTTCATCGGCTCGAACTTCGTGCGGCACGCGCTCTCCGGCGCCTACGAGGGGTTCGAGGACGCCCGGGTCGTCGTCGTGGACAAGCTGACGTACGCCGGGACCATGGAGAGCCTGGCCTGCGTCGCCGACGACCCGCGGCTGGAGTTCGTCCGGGGCGACATCTGCGACGCCTCGCTGATGTCGCGGCTGACCAAGGGGGTCTCCCTGGTCGTGCACTTCGCGGCCGAGACCCACGTCGACCGGTCGATCGACAGCGGGGCCGACTTCGTCGCGACCAACGTGGTGGGCACCCAGACCCTGCTGGAGGCCTCGCTGCGCGGCGGCGTCGGGAAGTTCGTGCTGGTCTCCACGGACGAGGTCTACGGGTCCATCGAGACGGGCTCGTGGGTGGAGAGCCACCCGCTCGAGCCCAACTCCCCGTACTCGGCCTCCAAGGCCGCGGCCGACCTGCTGGCGCGGGCGTTCTCGCGCACCTACCGCTTCCCCGTCTCGATCACCCGTTGTCCCAACAACTACGGGCCCTACCAGTTCCCCGAGAAGGTCATCCCGCTGTTCGTCACCAACCTGCTGGACGGGGAGAAGGTGCCGCTGTACGGCGACGGCCTGCACGTGCGCGAGTGGACGCACGTCGACGACCACTGCCGGGGCATCGCCCTGGTCGCCTGGCGGGGCCGGCCGGGCGAGGTCTACAACATCGGGGGCAACGCCGAGCTGACGAACCGGGAACTGACCCGGGCGCTGCTGGACATCGCCGGGACGGACTGGTCCATGGTCGTCCCGGTGGAGGACCGGCCGGGGCACGACCGCCGCTACTCCGTCGACAGTTCCAAGATCACTGCCGAGCTGGGCTACCGGCCGCTCACCCCCTTCGCGGAGGGCCTGGCGGCGACGGCCCGGTGGTACGCCGAGAACCGCAGCTGGTGGGAGCCGCTGAAGAAGGGGCAGGCCCCCTCCCCCACGGCTCCCTGAGCCCCCCGCGGCCCCCTCGGCCCCCGGGCCCGTCGCGCGGGGAGCCCGGCGCTCCCGTGACCGGCTCCTCAGGCGTCCGTTCCCCCGGAGGCGGGCGGCGCGGGCACCCGGGCGCGGGCGCCGGAATTCCCCGCGTTCCCCGGAGAAAAGGCCGGGGAACGCACACCTGTCTCGCTGGCGGGACAGGCCGGCTTCCGGTCCCGGACGACAGGTGCTTTCTTATTCCAGGCTCCGCTATATGGTGACGAGCGGATCCGTACGTTAACCTCCAGAGCTTGAAAGCGGTGCTGCGAATGGAGATCATCGGAAATGGCTTTCTCGCGAGGCACCTGCGGTCGATCGACGACGCGCATCCCGAGGTGACGATTCTCGCCGCCGGCGTGTCCCTGTGGAAGAATTCCGATTCCGACTACGAACGGGAAACCGCTCTGGTGGACGAGACGATCGAAAAGAGCATCCGCCAGGACCGGACCCTCGTTTTCCTCTCGACCGCGTCCATGAGCATGTACGGCGGCGCCGGATGCCGGGGCCGTGAGGACGAGCCCGTGGAACCCGTCACCCCCTACGGCTGGCACAAACTCGCGCTGGAGGAACGCATCCGGGACTCCGGGGTGCGGCACCTCATCCTGCGGCTCGGCTACGTCGTCGGCCCGCACGTGCCCGCGAACCGGCTGATCCCCTCGCTCATCGACCAGATCCGCTCCGACAACCTCACGATGTACCGCAGCGCGCGCAGGGACATCATCGACATCGCCGACTGGGTGAAGGTGATCGACCTGCTGCTGGCCACCGGGGTCACCGGGGAGGTGGTCAACGTGGCCACCGGCGAGTCCGTGCCGGTCAAGCTGATCGTCGACCACCTCGAGACGCGCCTGGGCGTCACGGCCCGCAGGCAGATCATCGACGAGGGAACGTCCCACCACATCTCCGTGGAGAAGCTCCGCCGGCTGGTGCCCGCCGTCACCGAGATGGGCTTCGGCCCCGGCTACCACCGGACCGTGATCGACCGCTACCTGGAGGCGACCTCCCAGCTGCGGGACGAAACCCCGGGGTCGCAGCGGGCCGATCCTCCTTTCCACCAAGCCTGACCGCGCGGGCCACCCGCGAGCAAAGAGACAAGCATGCGCACACCAGAGGTTTTCTTCCGGGGAATTGGAACGTTCGTACCGCCGACGGTGAGCGTGGAGTCCGCCGTCGCGCAGGGGTTGTGCACCCCCGAGCACGCCAAGGTCCACGACATGCTCGGAGCGGCGGTGGCGGGCGACATCCCCGCCCCCGAGATGGCGCTGCGGGCCGCGCGCGAGGCGCTCGCGCGCGGCGGGGGCGGCACCGCCGCCCTGGGGCTGATGCTGTACGCCGACGTCTGGCACCAGGGCCCCGACGGCTGGTCCCCGCAGTACTACCTGCAGCACCACCTCGTCGGCGGCGACCTGCTGGCCCTGGAGATGCGCCAGGGCTGCAACGGCGTGCTGAGCGCCCTGGAGCTCGCCGGCGGGTTCATGGCGGGCGACCCGCGCCGCCGCGACGCGCTGATCGTCACGGCCGACAACTTCGGCACCGCCCGGATCGACCGCTGGTGCTCGGGGCCCGACTTCGTGCTCGGCGACGCGGGGAGCGCCGTGGTGCTCAGCCGCGAGCCCGGCTTCGCCCGGCTGCTCTCGGTGAGCTCGATCTCCGTACCCGAGGCCGAGGAGCTGCACCGCGCGGGCTCCCCGCTCTTCCCGCCGAGCGCCACCACCGGCGAGGCCGTCGACTTCGCCGCGCGGGCCGAGGAGTTCGGCCGCATGTGCTCCGCCGACAGCGACCTCGCGCTCGCCTGGGTCATCGTGCAGCAGCGGATGATGCGGGTCCTCAGCCGGACCCTGGCCGAGGCCGACATCAAGGTGGGCGACCTCACCCGCACCGTCTTCACCAGCCTCTCCCCGCAGGCGATCGAGCACCGGTGGATGTCGGTGCTGCGCATGCCCATGTCCAGGTCCAGCTGGGACCACGCCAGGACCGTCGGCCACCTCGGCGCCAGCGACCACCTGGTCTCCCTGGACCACCTGCTGTCCACCGGCGAGCTCGGTCCCGGCGACCACGTGCTCCTGGGCGGCATCGGCCCCGGCATCACCATCTCGTGTGCCGTCCTGAAGATCCTCGACACCCCCTCGTGGGTCTAGGCACCACTTCGGAAAGGGGCACAGGCCCATGGATTTCGGTCTCGGCGGCGGACGGCGCGAGCGGCGCGACGCGGTGTTCGAAGGCGCGCGCAAGAGTCTTCACGAGGAGTCAGGGCTGCCACAGGAGCCGTTCACCCGCGAGCGCTGGCGGGCCGCCGCCGACCTCGGCGTCACCGGCCTGTGCCTGCCCGAGGAGTACGGCGGCGGCGGCCTCGGCGCCCTGGACACGGCGCTGTGCCTGGAGGCGTTCTCCCGGGGGTGCGGCGACACCGGCCTGGCGTTCGCGGTCTCGGCGCACCTGCTGGCGTGCTGCGTCGCCGTCCGCGACAACGCCACCGGCGGTACGCGGGAGGAGCTGCTTCCCGGCCTGGCCTCCGGGGCGCTGGTCGCGGCCAACGCGATGACCGAGGACGGGGCGGGCTCCGACGTGAGCAGGCTCGCCACCACCGCCCGGCCCGACGGCGACTGCTACGTGCTCGACGGCGTCAAGTCGTTCGCCAGCAACGCGCCCGCGGCCGACCTCGTGGTCACCTACGCCACCACCGACCCGGGCCTGGGCTACCTCGGCGTCACCGCCTTCGCGGTGCCCCGCGACCTGCCGGGCGTGAACGTGGGCGAGCCGATGGCGAAGATGGGCCTCGACGGCTGCCCGGCCGGCCGGGTCGAGTTCACCGGGTGCCGGGTCCCCGCCCGGTTCAGGCTCGGCGCCGAGGGCCGGGGCAGCGCGGTCTTCCAGGGCTCGATGGCCTGGGAGCGGGCCTGCCTGCCCGCCGTCTACCTCGGGATGATGGAGGAACAGCTGCGGCGCGCGGTGGAGCACGCGCGGCGGCGCCGCCAGTTCGGCCGTGCCCTGGGCGACTTCCAGGCGGTCTCGCACCGGCTGGTCACGATGAAGCAGCGGCTGGAGGGCGCGCGGCTGCTGCTCTACCGGGCGTGCTGGTCGCTGGACGAGGGACACGACGACGCCGCCGGCGACGCCGCGCTGTCGAAGATCGCCGTCTCGGAGGCGGCCGTCGCCAACAGCCTGGACGCGATCCAGGTCTTCGGCGCGACCGGCTACCTCGGCGCCGCGGGCGTCGAGCGGCAGCTGCGCGACGCGGTTCCTGGAACGATCTTTTCCGGCACCACGGAGATCCAGCGGGAGCTCGTCGCGAGAGGGCTGGGCCTGTGAACCCGCCCCCGGCACGCCCCCCGCGACACCCGGCCCTCGCACCCGGCACGCCCCCGCGACACCCGCGCCCCGCACCCGGCACGCCGCCACGACGCCCGCCCCCACACCTGACGCACCCCCGCGACACCCGTACCCCGCACCCGGGCCTCGGCGTGAGGGGGGCGGGACGGTGAGCCTGCACCGGCTCCTCATCGACGCCGCCGCCCGGTTCCCCGGCAACCTCGCGCTGGCCGGGCCGACCGGCGAGCTGACCTACCGCGAGCTCGACCGGCGCGCCGACGCCCTGGCGCACGCGCTGGCCGGCGAGGGCGTGCGGCACGGCGACCGCGTGGTGATCTGGGCGGGCAAGTCGCCGCTCACCGTGGTGGCGATGCAGGCCGTGCTGCGCCTGGGCGCCGCCTACGTGCCGGCCGGGGAGACCGCCCCCGCGGCCCGGGTGGCCGCCCTGATCCGCGACTGCCGCCCCCGCGCCGTGTGCGCCCCCGGCGACCGGCTGGAGTCGATCGCCGCGGACCTGGGGGCGGACGCGCGCGCCGTGGACCTCGACGCGCACCGGGACGCCCCGTCCGGGCGGCCCGTACCCGTCGACCACCCGGTCGGGGACGGGGACCTGGCGTACGTGCTCTACACCTCGGGCTCGACCGGCGCCCCCAAGGGGGTGAGCGTCACCCATCGGGCCGCCCGCGCCTTCGTGGACTGGGCCGCGGCCGAGCTGGACGCCCGGCCGGACGACCGGTTCGCCAACCACGCCCCGTTCACCTTCGACCTGTCGGTGCTCGACCTGTACGCGGCGTTCTCCGCGGGGGCGACGGTCTGCCCCGTCCCGGCCGAGCTCGCCTACGCGCCCGCCCGGATGGCGGACTTCCTGCGCCGCGAGCGCGTCAGCGTCTGGTACTCCGTGCCGTCGGCGCTCACCCTGATGATGCGCGACGGCGGCCTGCTCGACACGCCCGCGCCCGCCTCGCTGCGGGCGGTGCTCTTCGCGGGCGAGCCCTTCCCGATCGCGGGGGTCCGCGACCTCGCGGCCTGGACCGGCGCGCGCCTGCTCAACCTCTACGGCCCGACCGAGACCAACGTCTGCACCTTCCACGAGGTCGTCCCCGCCGACCTGGCGCGCGACCGCTCCGTGCCGATCGGCCGCGCGGCCTGCGGCGACACGGTACGGGTGGTCCGGCCGGACGGCCGGGAGGCCGCTGCCGGCGAGGAGGGCGAGCTGGTCGTGGAGGGGCCCACCGTGATGCTCGGCTACTGGGGGCGCGAGCCCCAGGCGGGCCCGTACCGCACCGGGGACATCGTGCGGGTGCTCCCCGGCGGGTCGCTCGACTACCTGGGCCGCCGCGACCACATGGTGAAGGTGCGCGGCTACCGGGTGGAGCTCGGCGAGGTCGAGGCCGTCCTCGGCAGCCACCCCCAAGTGGCCGGCGTCGCCGTGGTCGTCAGCGGCGAGGGCGCCGACGCGCGGCTGCGCGCGTTCGTGCTGCCCGCGCCGGGCACCGCGCCGGGCGTGCTGGGGCTCAAGCGGCACAGCGCGGAACGGCTGCCGCCCTACATGATCGCCGACGAGATCCGTTTCGTGGACGAGCTGCCCAGAACCCGCAACGGGAAGATCGACCGGGCCGCGCTCGGCTCCGGGACCACGCCGTACGGCCAGCTGTGAAGGAGAAGACCATCGTGACCACCGACCTGTCCGAGCGGGAGATATCGGACCGGCTGCTCGCCTTCGTCCGGGAGCGGTTCCTGTCGGGCGACCCCGGCGGGGAGCTCGACGAGGACTCGCCGCTGCTGGAGTGGGGGATCCTCAACTCGATCAACACCGCGCTCCTGGTCAGCCACATCCGCGACGAGATGGGGATCGACGTGGCGTTCGAGACGATCGCCCCCCGGGCCTTCAAGAGCGTCCGCGGCCTCACCTCGGCGCTGCGCCCGCATCTGGCCCAGGCCTGAATTCCGGCGGGGGTCCCCGGCCGTGGGCCGGGGACCCCTGAGGCCGTTCAGCGCGCGGTGGTGCCGCGGTGCTCGGCGGTGAGCCTCTCCAGCTGGGGGACGAGCTCGTTGGGGGTGGGCATCGCCTCGATCTCGGCGCGCAGCCTTCCGGCCGACTCGGCGAAGGAGGGCTCCTCCAGCAGGCGCAGCAGGTGCTCGCGCACCCGGGGACCGCTCGCGTCGCGGCCGTGCATCACCAGCCCGGCCCCCTGGCCGGCGAGCCGCTCGGCCCGGAGCTCGTCGTCGAACATGAACGGCTCGATCAGCTGCGGCACCCCCTGTCCCGCCATGGTGAGGAACGTGCCGCTCCCCCCGTGACTGATCACGGCGGAGCAGGTGGGGGCGAGGGCGTGCAGGGGGACGAAGGAGACCAGGCGGGTGTTGTCCGGGACGTGGTGGAGCTCGGCCTGCTGCTTCTCCGGCAGCGTGGCGACGATCTCCACGTCGAGGTCGGCCAGACTCGTGAGAACGTCCTGGACGCTGACCGAGTAGCCGTCGAGGCGTTCGGTGGCGGAGGTGCCCAGGGTGAGGCACACCCGCGGCTTGGCGGGCGGGGTGTGCAGCCAGGACGGGACGACGGCGACGCCGTTGTAGGGGATGTAGCGCAGCGGCAGGTAGGTGTGGGGCAGGTCCAGCCGCAGCGAGGCCGGGGTGGGGTCGATCGTGAAGTGGCCGGTCGTCATCTCCTCGGAGAAGGTGGTGCCGGCCTTGGCCGCGCGGGCCCCGAGCCACTCGGCCATGGCGTCGCGCTCGTGCGGGGCGTGCTCGGCGCGGGCGCGCAGGTAGTGGCCGCGCATC
Organism: Streptosporangium sp. NPDC002721; assembly: GCF_042888905.1. Taxonomy (NCBI): domain Bacteria; kingdom Bacillati; phylum Actinomycetota; class Actinomycetes; order Streptosporangiales; family Streptosporangiaceae; genus Streptosporangium; species Streptosporangium sp. NPDC002721. The sequence goes on along the minus strand of NZ_JBIAQI010000043.1, from coordinate 43,035 downwards.
CGGGTGAACAGGTCCAGGCTCCACAGCATGCGCGCGTGCGCGGCCCCGCACGCCTTGGCCGCGATCGCCCCGGCGTAGGTGACCGGCTCCCAGATCACCAGATCGGGTTTCCAGTGCCGGCAGAACTCGGTGAGCTCCCCGATCATGGGATCGTTCACCACCCGGGCCCACCACGGCACGAACTGCGCCCCGTAGCCCTCCTTCAGGTACTTCCAGGTCAGCACCTCGGGGCGGTCCTCGGCCAGGTCGTAGGAGGGCGGCTGAGGCGCCGAGGGCGCCTGCTCCTTCGTCATCCCCACCAGCCGGTGCAGGATGTGGTCCCTGCCGACGGGGACGGCGGTGAGGCCCGCTCCGGTGATGACACCGGTCAGCTCGGGCTGGCTCGCCACCCGTACCTCGTGACCGGCGTTGCGCAGCGCCCACGCCAGCGGCACCATCCCCAGGAAGTGGGTCTTCTCCGCGTACGCGGTGAACAGGACGCGCATGGGCTCCCCTAGCCGTTCCCGACGGGACCCAGCGCCTGGGCGCTCAGGTAGTCGACGGCGTCGACGAAGGTGTACGGCTGCATGAAGCCCCCCGCGCGCACGTCGCGGTGGAGCCGCGCCAGCGGGTGCGAGGCGGAGAAGGAGGCGCCGCCGATCAGGGTCTGGGCGTCGAAGACGACGGCGGGCGCGAGCTGGTTCACGACCATCTTCGCGCACTGGAACGGCGTCATCATCGCCGGCCCGCGCTTCTGCGGGTCGCCCGTGTCGTCGTAGGAGAGCCGGTCGGCCCTGGCCAGCGCGGCCGCGACCGCCGACCTCATCGTGAAGAGCCTGGCGTCCATCTCGGCCACCAGCGTCCGGGCCGCGGCGGCCCCCGTCGCCCCCCTGCGCAGGAGGGTCGAGACGGCGATCTCGCGCGCCGACTGGGCGATGCCCGTGTAGATGCCGAGCATGGTGATCGAGCTCACCGTCTGGCCCGCGAGCATGGCGAGGTCCTGCTCCCCGGCGGGGCCGCGCAGCACCACGTCCTCCGCCGCGATGGGACAGTCCTCGAACACGATGTCCACGCTGCCCGAGGCCCGCATGCCGAGCCCGTCCCAGTTGTCCATCACCGTGAGCCCCGGGGTCTGCCGGGTGAGCACGGCCATCCCGGACTGGGGGCGCTGCCCGGGGACGCGCGTCTGCGCGTACACCGCGAAGTCGGTGGCGATGGGCGCCATGCTCACCAGCGTCTTGCCGCCCGACAGCACCCAGCCGCCGTCGCCGGTCGGGGTCAGCGTGGTCGGGCGCCGGTCGCGCGGGATGTCCTTGACGCCGGTGGACACCACGGCCTCGCCGGAGCCCATGCCGCGCAGCAGCCGCTCGGCGAGCGCCCGCGCGTGGGCGGGGCCGGTCCGCCACTCGTAGGTCAGCGTCAGCGCCCGGCTGAGCTGCATGTGCAGGGCGAGCGCCGTCGAGGCGTCGGCCTCGGCGACCCTCAGCAGCGCCAGGGAGACGTCGTGCATCCGCTCGACCCCCAGCCCGCCGAGCACGGAGGGCACCGTGGCGCCGAGGACGCCGTCCTTGCGCAGGCCCTCGAAGACGTCGTGGGGGAAGGCCCCGCGCCGGTCGTTGTCCGCGGCGGCCTCCGCGATCGCCGGCCGGTGCGTCTCGATGAGATGGAGCAGGTCGCGGCCCTCGGACGTGATCGGTTCGAGGAGTTCTCCCTGCATCGCGGCATCCTCGGTGTGCACTGTCATCGGCCCATCCCGCTTCCCCTCGTTCGTACGTCGGCCCACTGCCGCCGCATGCACCATAAACGACCTTTCCCCGACCGGCCGAAGAAATCAACCGGTAAATTCCCGCGGCTCCGAAAAAGGCCATTCGCATGGACATTGAGACCACCGGAGAATAACTTGACCCATAGATCACCCGGAACTAGCATCTGTCCCGCTGGCGAGACGGGCCCGCCTCTTTGATACGGGGACGACGGCCGCTCGGCCGGCCCGAATAATCCTTCGGGTAATCCCATTCAGCCGCGACGCCGAGTTGAAGGTGGAAGAACGTGCTCTTTCCCCACACCAAGACCAGAAGGACGCTGCTGCGCCACGCCAACCCGCCGGAGGGCGTCACGGCGCACGACCTTCTCCTCAAGGCCGGGCTGAACGACCTGCCCTCGGCCGAGGTGTTCGCCGCGCTGTACGCCAAGGACGTGTCCGCCCAGTTCACCGTGGAGCGCCAGGACACCGACCAGGTCGTGGGATACGTCTCGTTCCACCACCTGGACCTGTCGGGCCGGCACGTGCGGGCGAGCTTCCTCACCGACCCGGCCACCGCCGGCAACGGGGTCGGCGCGGAGGTCATTCTGCTGACGATCAACTACGCCTTCGCGATGTGGAACGTCAGGAAGATATATTTCTGGACCGCCGAGCCGGATTTCAAGATTCTGCACACGACCTACGACTCCGACCACAAAGAGGCGACTCTTCCCGAGCATCTTTACGACCGGGGGGAGCTTCGGGACGTGCATATCTACGCCGTCTACCGCGAGTATTGGGAGGAGCACGGCGCCGATCTCCTCAACAAACTCGTGCAGAGCCCGCTCGAACGCCGGAACGCGGCGTCCGCCGCTTCCACCGATTCCGCAGAGACGCCGTCAGGAGAGATCAGTTGACCGAGATGTTCGTTTCCGACCAGACGAAGGGCGTACGCGAGCGGATCGAGCGTGAGGCGCTGAAGATCGTGTTGTTCAGCTCCAACGAACTCGCCGTCCCCGAGCTGACCGACCTGGGGGAGATCACCGAGCCCAGCGACCTGGGCAACCTCGACTCGTTCTCCATCATCCTCCTGATCCTCGCCCTGGAGGACGCCTACGGCGTCCCGCTGCTGGACGACATGGCCGGCTTCGGCGGCAGGAACTTCGACGACCTGGCGGACTTCGTCGTCGAACGTCTCCCCCCGGGCGCCGGCGACCAGGAGTAGCCGCCGGTGCGCCGCGCGACACCGGTGAGCGGGGAGAACGACGCTGACCAGGCCACCCGTACTCCCAGGTCAGGGCGTCTAGATCTCGTCTAGAACTCTCCCGTGGCCCCTAGGGCAAACTCTCAGCCATCGACGGATCCGTCGAGGCGAAAGGGTGTGACAGACGTGACGACAGACGTGAACGGCTACCCGAGTCTTGCGACCACACATCACGGACAGGCCAGGCCCGCTCACAACACGCGAATGGCACTGGACGCGCCGGGCATGACCCGGAGAACGGCCCTCTCCCTGCCCCCGGGCATGTCGCTGACCGCCTGGAGCCGCCTGGGCCGGCAGATCTTCATCATCTCCGACTCGTCCGCCTGGTGGCTGGGGGACTGGCTGATCTACGGCCAGGCGCAGTACCCCGACCGCTACAAGCGGGCGATCGCGGAGACCTCGCTCGACTACCAGACCCTGCGCAACTACGCCTGGGTGGCCCGGCAGTTCAGCCTGCCCCGGCGCCGGGAGAAGCTGAGCTTCCAGCACCACGCGGAGGTGGCCAGCCTGCCCGAGCCCGAGCAGGAGATCTGGCTCAACCGCGCGGAGAAGGGCGCCTGGTCCCGCAACGAGCTGCGGCGGCGCATCAAGGCTGAGCGCAACGGCGGCGTCGCCGCCGAGGTCACCCACATCCAGATGAACGTCATCGCCGAGCAGAAGAAGCGCTGGCAGGAGGCCGCGGAGAGCACCGAGCAGGACCTGCTCGTCTGGATGGTCTCCAACCTGGACCGGGCGGCGCTGGCGGCCCTGGAGTCCAGGGAGAGCGCCGCCCGGTCGGACGCGCTCCCCCAGTCCGCCTGACCCCCGAGGTCGCAGGACCTCACCGACCGGACGGAGAAGAAGCTTGAGCCCCGATTCCGGTGAACCTCCCGAGGAGGTCATCGAGACCGCCGTCGCCACCGCCCGGGGATCGCGACACCTCCGCCTGCGCTACCTGCCCGACAGCGTCAGTCTGTTCGCCCGGACGGCCGGTTCCTCCCCCGCGGTCACCTTCGTCGAGTACGGGATGCGCCGCGACACCGGCCGCCGGGAGAAGAGCGCGCGGACGATGGACTACGCCGAGCTGGACGAGCGGGCCCGCTCGGTCGCGGCGGTCCTGCAGCGGCGGTGCGAGCCCGGCGACCGGGTGGCGGTGCTCTGCCCGCACGAACCCGGCTACGTCGTGGCCTTCCTCGCCTGCCTGTACGCGGGGGTCATCGCGGTACCGCTGTACGCGCCCGAGGCGCTGCGCAGCAACGAGCGCCTGCGCTCGGTGATGGGCGACTGCGCGCCGCGGTGCGTGCTCACCGTCTCCGCGGTGCGCCCGTCCGTCCAGCGGTTGCTGGACGAGATGGGCGGCATGGGCGGCATGGGCGGCACGAACGACGTGGGCGGCACGGACGGTACGGACGGCCCGCCCGCCCATCTGGTCTGCGTCGACGAGGTCTCCCCCGAGGAGGCCGGGAGCTGGCGCAGGCCGCCGATGCGGCCGGACGACGTGGCGTACCTGCAGTACACCTCGGGTTCCACCGGCGCCCCGGCGGGCGTCCGCGTCACGCACCTGAACCTCGCCGTCACCAACCACCAGATCAGGGCGCACTGGCCGTCCTCGGTCATCGCCTCGTGGGTGCCGTTCTTCCACGACTTCGGCCTCGTCTGCGGGATCACCAACCCGCTGGGCGCGGGCGCGCACTCGGTGAACCTCAGCCCGATGGCCTTCGTGCAGGACCCCTACCGCTGGCTGCGCATGATCTCCGACTACCGGGCCGACTGGAGCATCACGCCGAGCTCCAGCCTGGTCCAGTGCGTGCGCCGGGTGACCGGGGAGCGCAGGAGCGAGCTCGACCTGAGCTCGCTGCGGCTGCTGACGATCGCCGCCGAGCCGGTGTACGCCGAGTCCACCGAGGCGTTCACCTCGGCGTTCGCGGCCGGCGGGCTGTCGGCCACCGCCCCGTCCCCCTGCTACGGCCTGGCCGAGGCGACCCTCCCGGTCAGCGCGCCGCCGGTCGGCGAGGGCATGACCGACCGGTCCTTCGACCGCGACGCCCTGGCCGCCGGCGTGGCCCGCGAGCTCCCGCCCGGCAGCCCGAACACCGTGCGCATCGTGTCGTGCGGGACGCCGAGCCTGGGGGTGTCGGTGCGGATCCGGCACCGGGAGGGTCTCGGCCCGCTGCCGGACGGCCGGGTGGGCGAGATCTGGGTGAGCGGGCCCAACGTGGCGGACGGCTACTGGAACCGGCCCGAGCGCTCGGCCGAGGTCTTCGAGAAACACCTCGTCGAGCCCGACGGCGACCTGCTCCCCGGCCCCTGGCTGCGCACGGGCGACCTCGGCTTCCTGCTGGAGGGCCGGGTGCACGTGGTCGGCAGGGCCAAAGACATGATCATCGTCCGCGGCCGGAACCACTACCCGGACGACATCGAGGCGACCGTGCAGGCCGCGCGGGCCGGCCGGGAAGCGGGGGCCGCCGGGCCCGCCGGGCCCGCCGGGAACATCGCTTCCGAAGGGTCGGCCGCCGCGTTCTCCGCCGGGATCGACGGCGAGGAGCGCCTCGTCGTCCTCGTCGAGGCCGAACCCGCGCTCCTGACGGCCGGGGAGGCCGAGGTGGAGGTGATCCTGCGCGACCTGCGCCAGGAGATCACCCGCAACCACGGCCTGGCCGCGCACGACCTCGTCCTCGTACGGCGCGGCACCCTGCCGCGGACGACCAGTGGAAAGATCCGCCGTGGTGCCTGCCGGGAGCAGTACCTGCGCGGGGAGTTCGACCGCTGAGCCGAACCGGCTCCCCTTCCGGAGGTGATGTATGACCAGCCCCCTTTACGTCTGGGACTATCTGCAGGAGTACGAGAACGAGCGGGAGGACATCCTCGACGCGGTGGACACCGTGTTCCGCTCGGGCCAGCTCGTGCTCGGCCGGGGCGTGCGGGACTTCGAGGCGGCCTTCGCCGCCTACCACGGCGTCTCCCACTGCGTGGGCGTCGACAACGGGACGAACGCCATCGTGCTGGGGCTCCAGGCTCTGGGCGTCGGGCCGGGCGACGAGGTGATCACCGTGTCGAACACGGCGGCGCCCACGGTCGTGGCCATCGACGCCGTCGGCGCCACCCCGGTCTTCGTCGACGTGCACGAGGACACCTACCTCATGGACGTCGGGCAGGTGGAGGCCGCGGTCACCGAGCGGACCCGCTGCCTGCTCCCGGTGCACCTGTACGGCCAGTGCGTCGACATGGCGCCGCTGCGGGAGATCGCCGACCGGCACGACCTGGTGGTCTTCGAGGACTGCGCGCAGGCGCACGCGGCCCGCCACCACGGCCGGATCGCGGGCTCGATGGGCAGGGCCGCCGCGTTCTCCTTCTACCCGACCAAGGTGCTCGGGGCGTACGGCGACGGCGGGGCGACGATCACCTCCGACCCCGAGGTGGACGCGGCGCTGCGGCAGCTGCGCTACTACGGGATGAGGGAGCGCTACTACGTCGAGCGGACCCCCGGCCACAACAGCCGGCTGGACGAGGTGCACGCCGAGATCCTGCGCCGCAAGCTGACCAGGCTGGACGGGTACGTCGCCGCCCGCAGGGCCGTCGCGGCCCGCTACGCCGAGGCGCTCGCCGGCACCGACGTCGTCCTGCCCGCGGTCGCCCCCGGCAACGAGCACTCGTACTACGTGTACGTGGTCCGCCACCCGCGGCGCGACGACGTCATCGAGGCGCTCAAGGGCTACGGCGTGTCGCTCAACATCAGCTACCCGTGGCCGGTGCACACGATGTCGGGCTTCGCGAAGCTCGGGTACGAGACCGGGAGCCTGCCCGTCACCGAGGCGGTGGCCAAGGAGATCTTCTCGCTGCCGATGTACCCCTCGCTGGCCGAGAGCGACCAGGCGATGGTCGTCGAGTCGCTGCTCAAGGTGCTGGCCGCCCTGTGACGGCGGGCGGGAGGGACCGGTCCATGCGCGTGCTGTTCGTCACCCACGCCGAGCGGACCCATTTCCTGGGGATGGTGCCGCTGGCGTGGGCGCTGCGCAACGCCGGTCACGAGGTAAGGGTGGCGAGCCAGCCCGAGCTGACCGGCGTCGTCACCGGAGCGGGCCTCACCGCCGTCCCCGTCGGCGGGGACCACATGCTGCACCGGCTGCTCACGCACGGGGAGAGCCTCGACCCGGACGCGCCGCCGCCGTTCGACATGGCGGAGAACCGGCCGGAGAAGCTGACCTGGGAGTATCTGCGCCGGGGCTACCACGACGAGCTGGTGCCGTGGTGGTGGCGGGTGGTGAACGATCCCATGATCGGGGAGCTCACCGAGTTCTGCCGGCACTGGAAACCGGACCTGGTGATCTGGGAGCCGGTCACCTACGCCGGGGCGATCGCGGCCAAGGCGTGCGGGGCCGCGCACGCCCGCATGCTGTGGAGCCTGGACCTGTTCACCCGGATGCGCGGCCACTATCTGCGCGTCCGGCGGGAACAGGCCCCGCACGAGCGTGACGCGCTGGCCGAGTGGCTGGGGGCCCGCGCGGCGAAGGTGGGCACCACCTTCTCCGAGGACCTCACCACCGGCCACTTCACCATCGACCCCACCCCCACCTCGCTGCGGCTGGAGTCCCCCCACGCCTACCTGCCGCTGCGCTACATCCCCTACAACGGCACCTCGGTCGTCCCGTCCTGGCTGCACACCCCACCGGACAGGCCCCGCGTCTGCCTCACCCTGGGCACCTCCGCCACCGAACGCCTCGACGGCTACTCCGTCGACGTCCAGGACATCCTCACCAGCCTCGCCGACCTCGACATCGAACTCGTCGCCACCCTCCCCGAAAAACAGCAGGCCGAGCTCCACCACGTCCCGGACAACACCCGCCTGGTCTCCTTCGTCCCCCTGCACGCCCTCGCCCCCACCTGCTCGGCCGTGATCGACCACGGCGGGCCGGGCACGGTGTTCACGGTGGCCTCCCAGGGCGTGCCGCAGCTCATGGTCCCGAAGCTGTTCGACGAGCCGCTGGTCGCCGGACACCTCGCGGGGCTGGGGGCCGGACTGGTGATGCACGGCCGCGACGCGAGCGGCCCCCGGGTGCGCGAGCACCTGCTGCGCCTGCTGGAGGAGCCCTCCTTCGCCGAGTCGGCCGGAAGGCTGCGCACCGAGATCGAGGCCATGCCCACCCCCAACGAGCTCGTCCCCCAACTGGAACGACTCGCCGCCGAGCACCGCGGGTAGCGGGGGCACAGGAAGGAAAGAGCATGCGCGTCCTGTTCACCTCGCACGCCGAGAAGAGCCATTTCCTGGGGATGGTGCCGCTGGCGTGGGCGCTGCGCAACGCCGGTCACGAGGTACGGGTGGCGAGCCAGCCCGAGCTGACCGACGTCGTCACCGGAGCGGGCCTCACCGCCGTCCCCGTCGGCACGGACCACGAACTACGGCGCCTCTCCAAGGTGATGGAACGGGTGGATCCCGGCGCGCCGGTCTTCGACATGGCGGAGGACCGCCCGGAGGTGCTCACCTGGGAGCACCTGACCTGGGGGTACGGCGGGGTGGTGCCGTGGTGGTGGCGGGTGGTGAACGACCCCATGATCGAGGACCTGACCGGGTTCTGCCGGGAGTGGAAGCCCGATCTGGTGATCTGGGAGCCGCTCACCTACGCCGGGGCGATCGCGGCCAAGGCGTGCGGGGCCGCGCACGCCCGCTTCATGTGGGGGCTGGACCTGACCGCGCGGATGCGCGGCCACTATCTGCGTGTCAAGGAGGGGCGTCCGCCCGGTGACCGGCCGGACGTGCTCGCCCAGTGGCTGGGGGCCCGCGCGGCCAAGGTCGGCACCACCTTCTCCGAGGACCTCACCACCGGCCACTTCACCATCGACTACACCCCCACCTCACTGCGGCTGGAGTTGCCCCACACCTACCTGCCGCTGCGCTACATCCCCTACAACGGCGCCGCCGTCGTCCCGTCCTGGCTGCACGGCCCGCCCGCCAAGCCCCGCGTCTGCCTCACCCTGGGCACCTCCGCCACCGAACGCCTCGACGGCTACTCCGTCGACGTCCAGG
>NZ_JBIAQI010000043.1:0-33952 GCF_042888905.1 Streptosporangium sp. NPDC002721 | reverse complement strand
CCTCCTTCACCCAGGCCGCCGAGCAGCTCCGCCAGGAGACCCTCGCCACCCCCGGCCCCAACCAACTCGTCCCCCAACTGGAACGCCTCACCGCCCGGCACCGCGGGTAGCGAGGGGTCGGGGCCGGAGGCGGCCCGCGCGGTCAGACGATGTGCACCTCGGGCACGTACAGGATCCACTTGCCGCCCGCCTCGCGGAAGGCGCGCTCCTTGGCCATGATCTCCTCGGCGTGGTTCCAGGCGAACAGCAGCGCGTAGTCGGGGTAGGGCTCGGCGAACGCCGAGGGCTCGCGGACCGGGATGTGCGACCCGGGGGTGAGCCTGCCCTGCTTGGCGACGGTGGTGTCGCAGATGAACGGGACCAGGTCCGGCCCGATGCCGCAGTAGTTGGTCACCGTGGCGCTCTTGGCGGTCGCCCCGTAGCCCACGACCCGCTTCCCGCCGTCGCGCAGCTCGCGCAGCAGGCCGGTGAGGTCGTCACGGATCTTCTCGACGCTGCGCGCGAAGCCCTCCAGCGTCGGCATCGCCGCGAGGTCGCGCTTGTTCTCGTCGTCCAGCAGCTCGGCCACCGCCTCCGTCGGCGTCCTGGCGCCGGCGTGGGCCAGCGTGTAGCGGACCTCGCCGCCGTGCACCGGGAGCCTCTCGACGTCGACCAGCTCCAGGTCGTAGCGGGCCGCCATGGCCTGGACCGCGCGGACGGTGAAGAAGTAGAAGTGCTCGTCGTAGATCTGGTCGAAGGAGGTGCGCTCGACGATCTCGGAGAAGTAGGGGTCCTCGAACACGAAGACGCCGGTCGGGGCGAGCAGCGCGGTCACCCCGCGCAGGATGGACTCCATGTAGGGGATGTGGCAGAGGGTGTTGGCGGCGTAGATGACGTCCGCCCGCCCGTCCGTGGCGAGGATGTCCTTGGCGGTCTCCTCCTCGAAGAAGGACTTGCGGACCCGGATGCCCTTGGCGTGCGCCATCTCGGCCACCCCGCCGGACGGCTCCACGCCCAGGTGCCGCACCCCGGCCTCGGCGATCGCCTTCAGCATCACCCCGTCGTTGCAGCCGAGCTCGACCACGAACGGGTCGGCGCCGGTCAGCTCGGTGGCGAGCAGCCGCCGGGCCAGCGTCTCGAAGTGCGCGCGCATGACGGCCGAACCCGACGAGACGTACGGGTAGTCCTCGTGGAACATGCGGTCGCGGGGGATCTCCTCCATGAGTTGCACCATCGTGCACGACTCACATATTCCGACGGCGAGCCGCACGAAGAATTCGTCCGCGAAATCGCCGGGGCGGACGAATGCGTCGGAGAGGGGCTGGCGCCCGAAGTCGAAGAATTCGGCGAGGGATCCGGCGCAGACACGGCACCGCGGCGTGGCAGACATACTTGGCTCCTCGATTCTGGGTGGTACGGGGACGAATCAGTTGTGAATCGCATCGGGACCCGCTGGGGACGTGCGAAAGAAAAGGGAGGACGGGCTTTTCACGACGCACGGCGGCGCGTCCGGCGGCCGCTTCCTCCGCTTTTCATGGTCATATCGTTACGCGCCGGGCCCGCTCGCGGATCGCGTCGACGAGCTCGGCCTGGGCGAGGGCCGGCTTCGTGTGCTCGGCCTGGCCGCCGCCCTCCCTCACGGAACGCGCGAAGGACTCCAGGATGTTGACGAACTGGCGGTCGGCGGCGAGCGTCCGCTCCTCGACGCGGTCCTGCCGCTCGATCCGCACGACCGGGCGCATCGAGTCGGGCGGGGTGTAGGCGCGGTCCAGCAGGATCGACCCCTCCGAGCCCCACAGCGCGTACGAGCTGCGGTAGGAGTGCTCGAACCCGAACCGGATCTGCGCGGTGACGCCCCCGGCCGAGCAGAGCAGCGCGCTGCCGTCGACGTCCACCCCGGTGGCGGCGTCGTAGCGCAGGAACGCGCCGCAGACCTCGATGTCGCCGCCGAGGAAGAGCTGCGCGGCGCGGATCGGGTAGACGCCGACCTCGAACAGGGCGCCGCCGCCGAGGTGGGGCTGGTAGCGGAAGTCGCCGGGGTCGCGCGGCGGGATGCCGAAGTCGCCGGCGAAGGACCGCAGCCGCCCGATCGCCCCGCCGTCGAGCAGCCGGCGTACCTCCTCGTGCTGCGAGTGGTGCGGGAAGACCAGGTTCTCGACGAGGAGCAGCCCGCTCCTCTCCGCCAGGGTCAGCAGTTCCTCGGCCTGCGCGCGGCTGGTGGCCAGGGGTTTCTCGGCGAGCACGTGCTTGCCCGCCCGCAGCGCGCGGCCGACCCACTCGGCGCGCAGCCCGGTGGGCAGCGGGATGTAGACCGCCTCCACGTCGGGACGCTCCAGGAGCGCGCCGTACCCGGTGACCGCGTCGCAGCCGAAGCGGCGGGCGAAGGTCTCGGCCTTGGCCGGGTCGCGGCTGGCGACGGCGACCGGCAGCACGGCCGGGGCGTCGGTCATCGCGGGGAGCGTGCGCCGCCAGGCGATGTCCGCGCACGAGAGCACGCCCATGCGTACCGGTGAGGTCGTCAACGCTCTCCTCCCCAGAGTCCCTGCAGGCAGGCGACGAGCGTACGGGCCTGGACGTTGAGGTAGTAGCTGTGGCGCAGCAGCCCGGACAGCTGGCCGACGGTGACCCAGGCGTAGTCCTCGGGCACCTCGACCGGGAAGTCGTCGTCCGCCTCGATCACCAGATACCTGATGACCGCGCCCATGAAACGCCCGCCCTCCTCCGACAGCAGCGCGTCGAAGCGGATCCGGGACGGGTGGGCGTTCAGCACGTAGTCCATGAAGCGCGGGCGCCGCTCGGCGGGCACCCCCTCGTAGCTCTCGGGGGCGCACTGCAGGGTGGCGGCGAGCTCGACCATGTCCGGCAGGCCGCCCTCCATCCGGGCGTGGACCAGCACGTGCAGCACGCCGTGGATCCGCCTGACGACGAAGGCGACCACGCCCTGGCCCACCGGCACGAACAGCGGCTGGCTCCACGAGCCGACCTCCCGGCCGGCCCCGCTCACCGCGACCGCGGCGACCGTGAAGTACTTGCCCTCCTCGTGGGCGATCTCGTCGCGGGAGCGCTTCCAGCGGGTGACCTGCTCCAGGTTCACGCACCAGCGGTCGACCAGCTTGGTGCTCCTGGCCGCGGTGAACCAGCTCAGCAGGCCGGAGGTGGTGTGCAGGGCGGCCCCGCCGCTCACCACCGAGCGGCGCAGCGCCCCGCGGAAGCCGTCGCCGTCGTCATCGTCGTCGTCGCGGTCTATGGCCGTGCCGTCGAACGGGACGCAGGCCAGCACGGTCCGGGAGTCCATGTTGACGAGGTTGTCGACGCGCAGCAGCTCCTGCAGCTGGCCGACGGTGAGCCAGCAGAAGCCGTCGCGGACCTCGACGTCCTCGGTCACCTCGACGACCATGTTGCGGTTGCGCTTGCACCAGAACCAGGCCCCGTGCTCGGACTGGAGCACGTCGACGAGCACGCCGCCGGGCCGGGGCCGGGTGAAGTACTCCAGGTAGGGCACGCCCGCGCCGCGGTGGACGCCGACGTAGTTGCTGTGCGTGGCCTGCACCGTGGGCGACAGCTGCACGGAGTTGACGTTTCCCGGCTCCATCTTGGCCTGCATGAGGAAGTGGACGACGCCGTCGATCTCCTTGGCGAGGATGCCGAGGATGCCGATCTCGGACTGGTTGATGATCGGCTGCGACCAGCCCGCCGCCGGATCCGAGCGGGTGCTGACCCGCAGCCCCTCCACGGAGAAGAACCGGCCGCTGCGGTGGACCAGGTTGCCGCTGCCCGGCGCGAAGCTCCAGCCGTCCAGGTCGGAGAAGGGGATCCGGGTGACCTCGGCGCGCTCCGTGCGGTGGCGTTCGGCGAACCACTCCCTGAACTCGGCGAGCGGGAGGACGGCGCTGTCCCTGGCCATGGCGGATTTCGTCAGACGGGCTCTGAATTCGTTATTCTCCCGGCGCAGAGAATGTGATATCTGCGGGAGGCTGGTCATATTCCGACCCTCCGGTCTTTGGATCGCACGGCCTTCGCCGGAGAATAATTATATAAATCCGGTTAGTCCATTGCATTCGTTCTTACCAGTCGGCCCGAAGGCACCGAGAATCGCTTGACCGCCGGGTTCCCGGAAAATAGCGTTTGTCCCGCTGGCGAGACAAAACGGGGCGGAACAACCCCCCGTCCAAGGGAGGGCGCAGGCTCGATGAGTTCTTCTGTGAACGGCGGCAAGGTCGGCGAGGACGGCGGGGACACCGTGGTCGGCAGGATCGAACCGTGCCGCATCGTCGAGCTTCCGGAGATCGTCGACCCCCGGGGCAGCCTGTGCGTGGTCGAGTCGGGCAAGGAGATCGACTTCGACGTCAAGCGGGCCTACTACATGTTCGGCATGCCGCCGGGCACCCGGCGCGGCGGGCACGGCCACCGCCGCCTGCGGCAGCTGATCATAGCGGTGCACGGCCGCTTCGAGGTCGACGTGGACGACGGTTTCAGCAAGCGCACGTTCGTGCTCGACCACCCCCGGCTGGGGCTCTACATGACCCCGATGGTCTGGCGGGACATGGTCGACTTCACCCCGGGGACGGTCGGCCTGTGGCTGGTCTCCGAGCCCTACGACGAGTCCGACTACTACCGCGACTACGACGAGTTCCTGCGGGACGCGCGGAGCGGGGTGTGAGGGTCCCCTTCCTGGACCTGCGGGCCCCGTACGAGGAGCTGCGGGCCGACCTGGACGCGGCGGTCCAGCGGGTGCTGAGCTCGGGCTGGTATCTCATGGGCCCCGAGGTGGAGGCGTTCGAGGCGGAGTTCGCCGCCTACTGCGGCAACACGCACTGCGTGGCGGTGGGCAGCGGCTGCGACGCGCTGGAGCTGTCGCTGCGCGCGATGGGCGTCGGGGCCGGGGACGAGGTGATCGTCGCCTCGCACACGTTCATCGCGAGCTGGGGGGCGATCTCCAGGGCCGGCGCGCGGCCGGTCCCGGTCGAGCCGGACGAGCACGGCACCCTCGACCCGGCGCGGATCGAGGAGGCCGTCACCCCCCGCACCAAGGTGATCATGCCGGTGCACCTGTACGGCCACCCCGCCGACCTCGGCGCCATCGAGGAGATCGCGGCCAGGCACGGCCTGCGCGTCCTGGAGGACGCCGCCCAGGCCCACGGCGCCCGCGAGCACGGCCGGAGGGTGGGGTCGGGCTCCACCGCCGCGTTCAGCTTCTACCCGGGCAAGAACCTGGGCGCCCTCGGCGACGGCGGCGCCGTCGTGACGGGGGACGCGGAGCTGGCGGCGCGGGTGCGGCTGCTGCGCAACGTCGGCGCCCGTGAGAAGTACCGCCACGAGGTCGTGGCGGCCAACTCCCGCCTCGACGAGATACAGGCCGCCGTGCTGCGGGTCAAGCTGGCGCGGCTGGACGAGTGGAACGACCGCCGCCGGGCCGTGGCCGCGCGCTACCTGGACGAGCTGAAGGGCGCGGGCGACCTGGTGCTGCCCGAGCCGGCCCCGTGGGCCGAGCCGGTCTGGCACCTGTTCGTGGTACGCACCGCGCGCAGGCAGCGGCTCCAGGAGCGGCTGGCCGCCGCCGGGATCGGCACGCTCGTCCACTACCCGATCGCGGTGCACCTCTCCCCCGCCTACGCCGGCGAGGGGTACGCGCCCGGATCGCTGCCGCTCGCCGAGCGGCTCGCCGACGAGGTGCTGAGCCTGCCGATGGGCCCCCACCTCGACGCCCGCGCGGTGGACGCGGTCGTCGCCGCGACCCGCGACGCGTGCGCCTGACACCCTGGCGATCCCGCGGCCCCGCGGCTCCGCGCCCGGGAAGGCAGGAAAAGGCCCGGCCGCTCTGACGGCCTGAACGCTCGAACGGCCCGATCACTCAGACGGCCCGCGCTCTGACGGCCTGAACGGGAGCGCCACGGCTCTCCCCCGCCCCGGGAGGGGTGTGACCGGCCCGGCCGGTCACACCCGGAGCCGTCAGGCCGAGCCGCTGTCGGGCTGCTCCAGCCACCAGGGGTTGGCCCGCGCCCACTCGATCGTCCTGGACAGCCCCTCCCGCAGGCCGGTGGTGCTGTGCCACCCGAGCACGGCGCGCGCCTTGGAGGTGTCGGGAACGCGGCGCGACAGGTCCTGGTAGGCGCTGCCGAAGCCGTCGCGCGGGTCGACCGGGACCGCCTTGTCACCGCCCGCCAGCTCCACGACGAGCTCGATGACCTCGCGGACGGACGTCTCGACGGAGCTGCCGATGTTGAAGCACTCCCCCAGCGCCGGGGCGGCGGTGCCCGCCTCGATCGTGGCGGCGATCGCGTCGTCGACGAAGGTGAAGCAGCGCGTCTGCCCGCCGTCGTCGTACAGGACCGGCGGCAGGCCGCGCAGGGCGCGGTGGATGCTGCGGCTCACCACGAAACCCGGCCGCTGGCGGGGCCCGTAGGCGTTGAAGTAGCGCACGATGGTGGCGTCGAGGCCGCGCTGGCGCATGTAGGCGAACGTCAGGTGCTCGGCCAGCGCCTTGCTGGAGGAGTAGCTCCACCTGTCGGTGGCGGTGCTGCCGACGACGCGGTCGTCGTCCTCGGCCCACGGGACGGCCGGGTTCTTGCCGAAGACCTCGCTGGTGCTGGCCAGCACCATCCGGGCACCGGCCTTCTCCGCGAGTTCCAGGACGTTCTTCGTCCCCGACAGGTTGATGTCGATGACGTCCAGCGGCCGGTCGATGTAGCGGTCGACCCCGACCACGGCGGCGAGGTGGTAGACGGTGTCGACGTCGCCGGTGATCGCGGTGGCGAGCGCCTCCGCGTCCCTGATGTCGCCGCCGACGTGCCGCCGGGGGGAGGCGCCGTTCAGGTCGGGCGGGGGCGGCCCGCCGTCGAAGACCGTCACCTCGTCCCCGCGCCGGACGAGGGCCTCGACGAGATGGCTGCCGAGGAAACCGAAACCGCCGGTGACGACCACGTTCGCCACGGCCCCTACCTCCCGATCCCGCGGTAGGCGAACCCGGTCTCGCGCAGCAGGTCTATGGTCTCGCGCGGGTAGTAGGCGCGGCCGTCGACGACCGCGCACGAGGGGGCGACCCGCTCGCGGAGCTCCGCGAAGTCGATGTCCTGGAACTCCCGGTGCCAGGCGAGGATCGCCAGGCAGTCGGCACCGCGCACCGCCTCCTCCAGCGAGGGGGCCTGCGGCAGCCCGAAGAGCTTCTCCGCCTCGTCGCCGTCGACCAGCGGGTCGTACAGGGTGACCTCCGCGCCCACCCTGCGCAGTTCCTCCACGACCGGTCTGACCGGTGTCTCGCGCAGGTCGCCGGTGTTGTTCTTGAAGGCGAGCCCGAGGACCGCCACCTTCGCGCCCACCGGCGACCTGCCGAGCTTGACCAGTTCCTCCACGATGAGCTCGCTGGTGTAGCCCGGCATGGAGTCGTTCACCTCGCGGGCGGCCGGGATGGTGAGCAGGTCGATGCCGCGCTGCCGGGCGGCCAGCCAGACCATCCAGGGGTCCTTGGTCAGGCAGGAGCCGCCCACCCCCACGCTCGGCAGCAGGATGTTGACGTTGCCGTTGCCCTTGGGGATCGAGTTGGCCGCGGAGATGATGTCGAGGACGTCGACCTCCAGCGCCGCGCAGAGCCGGGCGAGCTCGTTGGCCAGCGCGATGTTGTGGTCGATCCACCAGTTGTCGGCGAGCTTGACCATCTCGGCCGCCTCCAGGGAGGCCACCGGGATCACCTCGACCCCGACGGCCCGGCGCCAGAACTCCACCGCGGCCTGCGTGCTGTCGGCGCACCAGCCGCCGACGATGATGGGGAAGCTGCGCAGCTCGCGCAGCGCGGTGCCCTCCGAGAGGCGCTCGGGGCAGAAGGCGAGGCCGAAGTCCTCGCCGCAGACCAGGCCGCCGCGCTCCAGCAGCGGCAGGGCCAGCGTGCGCGTCACCCCCGGCGGGACCGTGCTCTTGAAGACCAGCAGCTGGCCCGGCCTGATGTGGCGGCCCAGCTCCTCGCAGGCGCCGCGCAGCTGGCTCTCCTTCATCACCCCGCGCTCGCCGGTGGGCGTGCCGACCGCGACGATGACGACGTCCGCCTCCGAGACGCCCTCGTAGCTCGTGGTGACGCGCAGCCGGCCGGTGCCCGCGTGGCGGGCCACCAGCTCGGGCAGCCCGGCCTCGCTGAACCGGCAGTGCCCGGAGTTCAGCTCCTCGACGAGTACGGGGTCGGTGTCCACCCCGATCACGTTCACGCCGCGGTCGGCCAGGACGGCGGCGACGCACGACCCGACGTACCCCAGGCCGAGGACCGCGGCCGTGATGTTCTCCCGATCGGGCAGGAAACGCATGTCATCTCCAAAGATCTGGCGTTACCGGGTGAGGACGCGACGCAGGCGCCAGACGCCGAGGGCGAACAGGACCGCGGCGTAGCAGCTCAGGATGCCGAACTGGGGCAGGATGTCGACGATGGTGCCGCCGTTCCTGACCAGCTCGGCGAAGGCCTCGTAGGCCCAGGCGTGCGGGGTCAGGTGCGCGATGGTCCGCATCACGCCACCGAACGACTCCAGGGGCACCATGGAGCCGCCGAGCGCGGCGAGACCCAGCCCGAGGATCATGGCGACGGAGATCGCCGCTCCCGGGGTCTTGAACGCCGCCCCCAGGAGCATGGCGGCGCCGCTCCCGACGAAGGAGAAGACGACGACGAGCGCCGCCGCCGCCAGCGGGTCGCCCCAGTCGACCCCGAAGATCAGGGCCGACCCGAGCATGATCAGCAGCGCCTGTGCCAGCGCTATGACCATCCGCCCGAGCGCCTCCCCGGCGACGATGACGCGGGCCGTGATCGGGGTCGCGTACATCCGGCGCGCCACCCCGGTCAGCCGGGTCTCGATGAGCCCGATCGCGGCGGTCAGCGAGGTGAGGAAGGTGAACAGGAGCAGCAGCGGCGGGGCCGAGGCGGCGAAGGGGTTGAACCCCTCGGGGAACAGGCTCCGGCCCGTGGTGGTGACGCGCACCTGGATCTCGGCGACGCTCACCTGCCCGGCCTTTCGCAGGCTCTCGTCGAAGCCCCCGGCCCCCTCCTGCTGGCCGAAGCGGGCCGCGCGCAGCAGGGCGGCCTGCTGGGGTACGACGGAGCGGACCCAGGTGCCGATCTCGGCCGCCCCCGGGTCCTGCTGCCGGGTCATGTAGCGCACCTCGACCTGGTCGCCGTCGCGCACCCGGGTGTCGTAGCCGGCCGGGACGACCACGCCGGCCTGCAGCTCGCCGCGCTCCACCGCGGTGCGCAGCGCGGACTCGTCGGCGGCCCGCTCGACCGCGACGCGCTCGCCCGAGCCCAGTGCCCGGACCAGCTGCTCGGCCAGCGGCCCGGGACCGCTCACCACGCCCAGCCTCAGCTGCTGGTCGCCGCCGAACATCTGCCCGAGGACGAAGACCATCAGGAACGGCGCGACGATCACGAAGAAGATGTTGGTGCGGTCGCTGAAGACCCTGCGGAGGTTGACCATCCCTATGGCGAGGACCTTCACGCGTGCACCATCCTTCCGACGCGGAACAGGGCCAGCGCGCCGCCCAGCGCGGCGAAGCCGAGCAGGGCCGCGACCGGGACCGCCACGGCCGGCAGGGACCCCCCGCCGGCCAGGTCGGCCAGTCCCTGCATGAACCACTTGTGCGGCGTGAGGTAGCCGAGCGTGGTGAGCGCGCCGAGCTGCGCCGTGGGGAAGAACACCCCGCCGAAGATGCCCAGCACCATCGCCACCACCGACTGCCAGTTCGACGCCTGCTCCGCGGTACGGGCGAACGTGGCGAGCGCGGCCATCAGCCCGGTGGCGGCGAGCACCCCGGAGACCACCAGCGCGGCCACGCCGAGCGGGTCGCCCCAGCGGGCGCCCAGGACGAGGGTGGTGACCACGACGAGGATCGTCATGCTCACCACGCCCACCAGGATGCCGCTGAGCAGCTTGCCCAGCACGATCGCCGGCCGGGAGACCGGGGCGGCGAGCATCCTGGTCAGCGTCCCGGCCCTGCGCTCGTCGAAGATGCTGGTGATGCTGAAGACGACGGCGAAGAAGAGGAAGAACATCGCCATGCCGGCGGCGTAGTAGGTGGTGGTGTCCAGCTGCCGCCGTACGGCGGAGGTGTCCTCGCGCACCGACAGCGGCACGGGGAGCGCGCCGGCCCGCTCCGCGAGCCCGGCGGCCCGCTCCGGGTCCGGCGCCGTCCCCGAGGGGGAGACCACGGCCACGGCCAGCTGGACCGAGCGCAGCCCGGTGACGTAGGCCTGCCCGACCTCGCGGGCGACCTGGACGGCGACCGGCGCGGCGACGCTTCCGACGATCTCCAGCGTGGCGGGCCGGCCCGCCCGCACGTCGGCGGAGAAACCGGCGGGGATGACGAAGGTGGCCTCCACCTCGCCGCGCTGTGTCAGGGCCCGGCCCTCCTCGGCCGTGGCCACCGTCCGCAGGGTCACGACGCCCGAGTCGCGCATGGGCTCCAGGACCTGCCGGACGAACCCGCCGCCCGCGGCTCCGCGGTCGGCGTCGGCCACCGCGTAGCGGGCCTTGAAGTCGCCGCCCGTGCCGCCCAGGACCGCGTTGAGGATGAACGCCATGCCCAGCGGCAACACGATCGCGAAGACGATCAGGGTGCTGTCCTTGGCCCGCTGGCGCAGGTCCTTCAGCAGGATGATGATCATTCCACGCACCGTAGGCCCCGTCCCCTCAGTCCCGAAGCGCCTTACCGGTGAGGTGCAGGAAGACCGCCTCCAGATCGGGTTCGCGCACCTCCGCGGAACGGATCGCCGCGTCCTCCTCGGCCACGACCTCGAAGAGCCTGGGCAGGACCGCCCTCGCCCCCTCGACGAGCAGCTCGATGTGCGAGCCCTCGCCACTCACCTCGCGGACCTGCGGCAGCCCGGCGAGCGCGCGCCGCACGCGGGCCAGGTCGCCGTCCACCTGCAGGACCACCTGGTCGCTCTCGCCCACCAGGTCCACCAGCTCGCGGCGGGTGCCCTCGGCCTTCAGCCGGCCCAGGTCGACGATGCCGACCCGGTCGCAGAGCCGCTCGGCCTCCTCCATGTAGTGGGTGGTGTAGAGCACGGCCACCCCGTCGGCCGCCAGGCGCCGCACGCTCTCCAGGATGGAGTTGCGGCTCTGCGGGTCGACCCCGGCCGTCGGCTCGTCCAGGATCAGCAGGCGTGGCCGGTTCAGCAGCCCGATCCCGATGTTGAGGCGGCGGGCCATGCCCCCGGAGTAGCCGGAGACCGCCTCGTCGGCGCGGTCGGCCAGCCCGATCGTCTCCAGCACCTCGCCCACCTTGCTCCTGCCCTGGCGTCCCCGCAGGCCGTACAGCTGCCCGAAGAACCAGAGGTTCTGACGTGCCGTGAGATCCTGGTAAAGCGCGAGTTCCTGGGGGACATATCCGATCAGCGCTTTCGTCTTCGTGTTCTGCGCGCTGTGCGGCTGCCCGTCGACGACGACGGTGCCCTCGTCGCGCTCGACGACCCCGACAATCATTGAAATCGTCGTGCTCTTTCCGGCGCCATTCGGCCCGAGGAGCCCATAGACTTCGCCCTCGGCGATGGAAAAACCGATGCCGTCGACCGCGACTATCTGGCCATAACGTTTACGGAGTCCTTCGCACGCCAGAATGATGTCGCTCATGAAACCTAATTCAACACGGCCCCTTCTCGGAGCACAAGGCGAGGGAAAACCGGAAAGGACCGCGGCTCGCTTTGCCGTCCCGCGGGCGGGTCGCGCGGCCCGTCACCGGGCGTGGCGCCCGGCCCCGGCCTCGGCTCCGGCCCTGACTCCGGGCCCGCCGCGCCCGGCCGCGGGGTCCGCGTCCACCGGGCGTGCGGTGACCGCGAACGCGGGGGGAGGCACGAGGCCACCCCCCGCGAACGCGGAGGAATCAGCAGGTGCTGTTGCTGAGGGTGCTGCTGGGGAGCTCGGCGTACTCGGGTGCGAGGTCGATCTCCTGCAGTTCAAGAATGTTGGACAGGTCCATTAGGACACCTCCTTCGAGGGCTCGGAAGTTCGGACCGGCCGTGTGGCGGCCCCGGGCCGGCCGGGTCTTCCTCTTTGGCACCGCCGTCGTCATCGCCGGCTTCGGAAGATGAACCGCGCACATTCCACGGATTTCACGGAGTCTGCACCGTGACACCTGCACCGAAAAGCGATGACGAGTGAAAGCGCCATCGAAGCGTAAATCCCGGCCGCTCCGGTGACGAAACATAGTTATGGAACCTCGGAATGCGCAACGGCCTGTCCTAAAACGGCCATCCGGGGCGTTTCCATAAGCTGGAAACGAAGACCGGGCTGGACGCTTTAGCCGTGACATTATATTTTCATGTGCCACGCCGAGACAAACACCAGCGAGGATCGGATAATCACCCTCCAGGAACTACGCGAAGCGTTTCCCCGCATGGCGGAGAGCCGATATCGAGAAGTCCTGGTGGTGCTCTCCGACGATCCGCTGGGGCGCTTCCTGTCGGACCAGGTGGGAGAGCTGCCCGTCGACGGGAATTGTTCGGTGTCCGTCGTGCGGGCCGGAAGCGGCGAGGACGCCGAGTTCTCCGCGTTCTCCGCGCCTTCTTTGGACGGCTCCCGTCATCTTCTCCACGCCCGCACCAGGACGCTGCCGTCGGTCCCGCTGTCGGTGATGATCACCGATCGGCGGGCGGCGCTGCTGAGCCTGCGGCCCGCACCCGGGGAGACGGCACCCGTGGTGCTGGTGAGGCGGGCCGGTCACGTCGCCACGCTGCTGGCCGTCTTCGACCACCTGTGGAGCGCCGCGCACCTGCCGCCACCCCCGGAGGCCGGGGCCCGGCAGCGGCGCGGCGCCGTGCTGAGCCTGCTGGCCGAGGGACTGACCGACGGCGGCGTCGCGGCCCGGCTGGGCGTCGCGGAACGGACGGTCCGGCGCGAGGTCAACGGGCTGATGCGGTCGGCGGGCGCGACCAGCAGGTTTCAGCTGGCGCTGCGGGCCCAGGAACTCGGCTGGCTGAACCGTCCCGCCGGCGAGACAACACCGGACGACCAATCCGCATTTCACGGCCGTGCCGTTTCTCATAAACATGGATAGCGAAACGTTGACGGCCCGGGAACGCCAAACCTAATGTCCAGATGCCGACGAGCTCCGGACGGTTCGACCCCGACGGGACCACGGGACCATCGGGTCCGTAAACCATTGCCGCCGAAAGAATTCAAGGTGACGAAGTCGTGCTCATTCCCCATGTCGAGACTCAGCGGACGGTGCTCACCGTCGCCGACCCGTCGGACGGGGTCGCCCTCTACGAGCTCCTCCTCGGCCTGGGACTGCACAGCATGCCACCGCTCAAGGTATTCGTTGACCAGCTGAAGCAGCAGGACATTTCCGCGATTTTCGCGATCAAGCTGCGGCACAGCGGGGAGACCGTCGGCTTCGGGACGCTGCACGAGATGGACCCCGCCGGGCACATCCAGATCGGCATATTCACCGACACCGACAAGGCCAGGTACGGCCTCGGCGGCGAGGCGATGATGCTTCTCGTGAATTACGCGTTCGCCACCTGGGAAGACATCAGGAAAGTTTATTTCGTCACCACCGAGGCCAGCATCGAACGGCTCGGCTGGGTGGGCGGGCTCATTCCCAGGGAGGCGACCCTCCCCAAGCACATGTTCTTCCGGGGATGCCTCTGGGACGTGCATTTCTACGCCATTTATCGGCGGATGTGGGAAAAGCAGGGCGCGGACGTTCTCAACCGGCTGGTCCAGGGGCCGGAGGAGTACCGCCCGACGGGCATCAGGTTGCTCGGCCACCACCTGAAGTGGCTGTTCGTCACCAGACCCCTGGAGCTCATCACGAGACCGAGGGAGAAGGAGCAGGAGAAGGAGAAGGAGCACGTGCGGTGACGGACACCCCGGCCGGCCGCCGGCCCCCGGAGTTCGGCGGCGAGCGCCTGCTCGTGGTCGGCACCGGCGCCATCGCCGCGATGTACCTGCCGTTCTGGCTCAACTGGCTCACCACGGCGTACAAGGACCTCCAGGTGCAGGTCGTCCTCACCGCGAGCGCGGAACGCTTCGTGAGCGGGGAGGCGTTGAGCGTGCTCGTCCGCCGGGAGGTCGTGCGGGACCGGTGGCCCGAGGAGGTCCGGCCGGACGCCCTGCACGTGCGGCTGACGGAGTGGAGCGACAGCGTCGTCGTCTATCCGGCGTGCCTGAACTTCATCTCCAGGCTGGCGCTCGGGCTCGCCGACACCCCCGCGCTGCTCACCCTGCAGTGCACCTCCGCCCCCGTCGCGGTGGCGCCCTCGCTGCCCCCGGGCGCGATGGACAACCCGACGTTGCTGGGGCATCTGCGCACCCTCGCCGAGCGGCGCAACGTCGTGGTGGCACCGGTGCAGGCGACGAGGAGCCTGACCACCGGACGCCAGGACGCGGCGGGCGCGCCCCCGCTGCCGACGCTGATCGGCCTCCTGGAGGAACGGCGCAGGTCCCTCTCCGCCGAAGGCTCCCGCTCCGAGGAGGAACCCGCCGATGGCGAGCCCCGGACCGCCGAGGCGGTCTGAGCCGCGTACACCGGGGCCGCGTACACCGGGGCCACGTACATCAGAGCCGCGTACATCAGAGCCGTGTACACCGGGGCCGTGTACGCGAGGAGCACGGAGGCGGGAGCGGCGGACGCGGGACCGCCGTGCGAGGACGGCGCGGGAGCAGCGGGCACGGGACAAGGAGCACCACGCATGCAGGACATGACGCAGATCTACACTCTGGCCGACCCCCTCTTCTTCGAGGAGCCCACGCGCTGGTCGAAGGGGGTGGGCTTCATCCGGGACCACGCGTTCACCGTGTCGGGCGCGGCCGTTCCCGAGGGATGGGTCCGCAAGGAGCGCGGCGTCTGGGTGTCGCTGCGGCCGGAGGGGCAGACCTCCGCCGAGCAGGGCTGGAAGATCCACCTGTCGGCGACGCTGGAGAACGCCGACCGGCTCTGCTCGGCCGCCTGGGACCACTGCGTCGAGCGCGGCATCCCGTTCAAGCACCTGCGCGACCGCAACATGCTGCTCGTCTTCAACGCCAAGTACTCGCCGCGCGGCTCCAGCGGGAAGCTCGTCACCATCTACCCGCGCGACGAGGAGGAACTGCGGTCGGTGCTGACGGAGCTCTCGGCCGAGCTGAAGGGCGAGCCGGGCCCGTACATCCTCAGCGACCTGCGCTGGGGCGACGGGCCGCTGTACGTCCGCTACGGCGGCTTCACCGAGATGACGTGCCTGGACGAGCACGGCGAGACCGTCCTCGCGATCCGCCACCCGGACGGCACCCTGCTGCCCGACCGGCGCAGGCCGTTCTTCGACCCGCCGAAGTGGGTGGGACTCCCGGAGTTCCTCCAGCCGCACCTGGACTCCCGCCGCGACGGCGCGGGCGCCGAACTCCCCTACCTCGTGCGCAAGGCCCTGCACTTCTCCAACGCCGGGGGCGTCTACCTGGCCACCCGCCGCACCGACGGCGCGGAGGTGGTGCTCAAGGAGGCCCGCCCGCACGCGGCGGTGGACGCCAACCACCACGACGCGGCGACCAGGATGGATCGCGAGAGCTGGGCGCTCACCACGCTCGCCGGCGTCCCCGGGGTCCCCGCCCTGTACGACGAGCTCGACGTGGCGGGCCACCGCTTCCTGGTCGAGGAGTACATCGAGGGGCAGCCGCTGAACGTGTGGTGCGGGACCGCCCACCCCTGGGTGACGATGGCGGAACCGACTGCCGAGGACCTCGCGTCCTACACCCGCAGGGTCGTCCGCGTCACCGACCGCGTCGAGGCGCTGATCGCCGAAATACACGCTCGCGGGGTGGTGTTCGGCGACCTGCACCTGGGCAACGTCATCGTCCGGCCCGACGAGACGGTCGCCCTGGTCGACTTCGAACTGGCGTTCGATGCTGCCGACGCCGACTGGCGGCCCGGACTGTCCGCGACCGGTTTCGCGAGCTGGCACAAGAGCGGCGCGGCCCGCGACCTGCACGCCCTCGCCGCGTTGCGCCTGACCATGTTCCTGCCGTTCAGCAAGATCACCGCGCTGCGGCCGGACAGCGTCCACCGGCTCGTACGCACGATGTGCGACAACTTCCCGGTCCCCTCCGGCTGGGCCGCGACGATCCTCTCCCACCTGGCCCCGCCCCGGCCGGGGGAGCCCCGCGATGTGGACCTCCCGGGCCCGGACGACCCCGCCGTGGACTGGCGGGCGATGCGCGGCTCCCTGGCCGCGGGGATCCTGAGCTCCGCGACCCCCGAACGGGACGACCGCCTGTTCCCCGGCGACATGCACCAGTTCCTGTCCGGCGGGCTCGGGTTCGCGTACGGCGCCGCCGGGGTGCTGTGGGCCCTGGAGGTGACCGGCCACGGCAGGTACCCGGAGCACGAGCGCTGGCTGATCGACGCGGTACGGCGTGGCACGCCGCGCCGCGCGGGCTTCTACGACGGGACGGCCGGAGTCGCCTACGTCCTCGACCACCTGGGACACCCGGAGGAGGCGGCCGAACTGCTCGACCGGCATCCGGTGCCCGACCGGGCGAACATCTCGATGTTCTCCGGGTTCGCCGGCATCGGGGCCGCGCTGACACACCTGGCGGGCAGGCGGGACAGGCCGGACCACCTGGCCGCGGCGCTGGCCGTCGCCGACCGGCTGGCGGACGCCGTGGAACGCGGCGACCCCGGCACGGCGCGCGGCCCGGGGCTCCCGGCCCCCACCCGCCCGGTGGAGGCCGGCCTCATGCGGGGCTGGTCCGGGGTGGCCCTGTTCCTCGTCCGGCTGTTCGAGCGGACCGGCGACCCCGCCCTCCTCGACCACGCCGCGCGGGCCGTCGGGCTGGACCTCGACCGGTGCGTGACGACCGGGGACGGCCGGCTCGTGGTCGAGGAGGCGGGCCTGCGCACGATGCCCTACCTCGACGTCGGCAGCGCGGGCATCGCCCTCGTCGCCGACGAGCTCCTCGCCCACCGCGAGGACGACAGGATCCGCGAAAGCCTCCCCGGCCTGCTGCGCGCCTGCCGGACGCGCGTCTCGCTGCAGGCCGACCTCTTCCGCGGCATGGCCGGGCAGGTGGCCGTACTCTCGCGGCTCACCGGCGGCACGGTGGACGGCGTGACAGACGGCGTGACAGACGGCGTGACGCAGGACCGGTGGCTGCGGGCCCTGTGCGAGCACGCCGTCTCCTTCCGGGGACACCTCGCGTTCACCGGCACCGGGGGCTTCCGGATCTCCATGGACCTGGCGACGGGCGGCGCGGGCGTCCTGCTCGCCATGTCGCAGGCCGCCGGCGCCCCCTTCCTGCCGTTCTTCTCGCCCCGCGGGGAGCGTTGAGGTGGACGACGGCGCGGCGGTGTCCGTCAGGGGACTGCGCAAGGAGTACGGGCGGATCGAGGCCGTCAGGGGCGTCGACTTCGACGTGGCGCCCGGCGAGGTGTTCGGCCTGCTGGGCCCCAACGGGGCGGGCAAGAGCACCACGATCAACATGCTGTGCACGCTGGTCCGGCCCAGCGGCGGCACCGCGACCGTCGGCGGGCACGACATCGTGCGGCGGCGCGACGAGGTGCGGCGCGACATCGGCCTGGTCTTCCAGGAACCGACCGTCGACGGGTACCTCACCGGCGCGCAGAACCTGAGCTTCCACGCCGAGCTGTACGGCCTGCCCAAGGACGCCATCGGCGACCGGATGAGGCGGGTCCTGGACATCGTCGGCCTGTGGAAGCGCCGCGACGACCGGGTGCACACCTACTCCGGCGGCATGCGGCGGCGCCTGGAGATCGCCCGCGGCCTGCTGCACTCCCCCCGGGTGCTGTTCCTGGACGAGCCGACGGTCGGGCTCGACCCACAGACCCGGGTGGCCATCTGGGGCTACATCGCCGAGCTGCGCGAGCTGGAGAAGATCACGGTCTTCATGACGACGCACTACCTGGAGGAGGCCGAGTACTGCGACCGCATCGCGATCATCGATCACGGTTCCGTCGTGGCACTGGACACCCCGGAGGCGTTGAAGGCGACGGTGGGCAGGGACCGGATCCGCATCCACACCGACGACGACGAGGCCGCCGTGACGGCACTGCGGGAACGCTTCCTGGTGGAGGCGGCGGTACGCGACGGCGGGCTCACCTTCTCGGTGCCCAGCGGCGAGGAGTTCGTGCCCCGCCTGTTCTCCGGGCTCGGCGTGCCCATCAGGTCCGTGCAGATGACCAGGCCCTCCCTGGACGACGTCTTCCTCTCCTACACCGGCTCGACCATCCGCGACGCCGGGAACGGAGACGACGTGAACGACGGCACCCCTGGCGACACTCCCGATGACGCCCATGGCGAAGGCGTCACAGGCAGAAGCGTCACAGGCACAGGCGGCACAAGCGAAGGTGTCACAGGTGAAGGTGTCACAGGTAAGGGCGTCGCAGGCGAAGGCGTCGCAGGCGAAGGCACCCTCCGTGGTGAGGAGGTGACGGCTCGTGGCCGCGACTGAGACCTCCCCGGCGACCTCCCCCCCGGCCCGCGTCCCGCTGCGCGGCGTCGCCCACAACCTGCGCGCGGTGCGGGTGGTGCTCCGCAGGGAGATGATCCGCTTCAGCACCGACGGCAAACGGGTCACCGCCGCGCTCTTCCAGGCCTTCATGTGGATCTTCATCATCGGTGCCGGGTTCGGGGCCCTGATGCCGGGGGTCCCCGACGGCGTCGACCTGATGACCTTCATGTTCCCCGGCGTCATCTCGATGACGGTGATCATGACCGCGATGTTCTCCGCCTCCTCGATCGTCTGGGACCGCGAGTTCGGCTTCCTGCGGGAGATGCTGGTCGCGCCGGTGAGCCGTACCGCGATCGTGTTCGGCAAGGTCCTCGGCGGCGCGCTGGTCGCGACGCTGCAGAGCCTGGTGATCGTGGCCATGGCCGGGCTGGTCGGCATCCCCTACGACCCGGTCCTCATCGCCGGGCTCGTCGGCGTGATGTTCCTGACCGGCTTCACCATGTCGGCCTTCGGGGTGCTGGTCGCCGCGCGGATGACCAGCATGGAGTCGTTCCAGGGGATGGCGCAGATGGTGATCATGCCCCTGATGTACCTGTCGGGGGCGTTGTTCCCGCTCACCGGCCTGCCCGGCTGGATGAACACCCTCGCGCTGGTCAACCCCCTGACATACGCGGTCGACCCGGCGCGCCAGGTCGTCTTCGCCCACCTGTCCGTCCCGCCCGAGGTGCGGGCCGTGTACGACACCGGGGTGTCCTGGTCGGGATGGACCGTCCCGGTGGCCCTGGAGCTGCTGCTGGTCGGTGCGGCGGGCCTGCTCATGCTCGCCCTGGCCGTCGCCCGCTTCAACCGGAACGACTGAGGCCGGGCGCCAGGGCCCGGCAGCGACCGGAGGCGGTCAGGCGGACTGGGCGTCGACCGTGCCCAGCAGCTCCCTGAGCCGGTCCTGCTGATCGGGGGTGAGCACCGAGAACAGCTCCTCGGCCACCCGCCTGCGCGCCTCGCGCACCCGCTCGTACCTCTCGCGGCCCTCGCCGGTGACCACGAGCAGGGTGGAGCGGCGGTTGGCCGGGTCGACCTCGCGGCGGACCAGCCCGGCCTCCTCCAGGGCGTCGACCACCGGGGTCACCGAGCGTGGCACGATCCGCAGCCTCTCGGCGAGCTGCACCATCTTCAGCGGCGGCTCGGAGTCGACGATGACCCGAAGCGCCCGCGCCTGGCCGGGGCTCAGGCCGAGCGGGCCGAGCCGCTCGCCGTACCCCCGCCGCAGTCGATGGCCGACACCGTGCACCAGGTCGGCCAGTTCCGTCTCCACAGCGCCGAACTTATCCCAGTGACGCCCGGAATGAATGTGAGGTAACCTCTGTTTGAGTAAACATCGTAAAGGAGTTCCATGACCAAACCAACCGAAAGTGCCGTACGGCACGAAACACCCGTCATGAACGACGAACCTCGCGCGCCCCTGCGGCGCGTGGCCGGCCTGTTCCGCCCCTACCGGGGCCGTCTCGCCGTCGTGGGCGCCCTCATCGGGCTGTCCTCGCTCGTCTCGCTGGCCTCGCCGTTCATGCTCCGCTCGGTGCTCGACGACGCGATCCCGCACGGCAGGACCGGCCTGCTGACGCTGCTCGCGCTCGGCATGGTCGCGGTCGCCGTCGTCACCAGCGTGCTCGACGTCGTCCAGACGCTGATCTCCACCGGGGTCGGCCAGCGCGTCATGCACGACCTGCGCACCGGCGTATACGGCCACCTGCAGCGCATGTCCATGGCCTTCTTCACCCGCACCCGGACCGGCGAGGTGCAGTCGCGCATCGCCAGCGACATCGGCGGCATGCAGCTGGTGGTCACCTCCACCGCGGCCTCGATGGTCTCCAACCTGACCACCGTGATCGCGACGATCGTCGCGATGCTGGTGCTGGACTGGCGGCTCACCGTCGTGTCGCTGCTGCTGCTCCCCGTCTTCGTCGCGATCAGCCGCAGGGTCGGCCGGGAGCGCAGGAAGATCACCTCCGAGCGGCAGCGGAAGATGGCCGCCATGTCGTCGATGGTCCAGGAGTCGCTGTCGATCAGCGGCATCCTGCTGGGCCGGACGATGGGTCGCGGCCCCGAGCTCACCGGGCGCTTCTCCACCGCCTCGGACGAGCTGGCCGACCTGGAGGTCCGCTCCAGCATGGCCGGGCGCTGGCGGCAGTCCACCATCCAGATCATCATGGCGGCCATGCCCGCGGTGATCTACTGGGCCACCGGGCTCACCTCGGCCGTCTCCATCGGCACGGTCGTCGCCTTCACCACGCTCCAGATGAACCTGTTCCGGCCCGCCGTGTCGCTGCTGCGGCTCGGCGTCGACGTGCAGAGCTCCCTGGCCCTGTTCGGCCGGATCTTCGAGTATCTGGACCTGCCGGTGGACATCCACCCCGGCAACCGCGCGCTGGAGACCGTACGAGGCGAGATCCGCTTCGAGCACGTCGGCTTCTCCTACGGCGAGGCCCCGACCCTCTCGGACGTCGACCTGACCGTCCCCGCGGGCACCACCCTGGCCGTGGTCGGCGAGACCGGCTCGGGCAAGACCACGCTGAGCTACCTGCTGCCCCGGCTGTACGACGTGACGAGCGGCCGGGTCACGATCGACGGGGTGGACGTGCGCGACCTCACCTTCGAGTCCCTGGCCTCGACGGTCGGCGTGGTCTCGCAGGAGACCTACCTGTTCCACTCCTCGATCGCCGACAACCTGCGGTTCGCCAGGCCGTCGGCCACCGACGAGGAGATCGTCGCGGCCACCCGGGCCGCACGGATCCACGACCACATCGCGTCACTGCCCGACGGGTACGACACCGTGGTCGGCGAGCGCGGCTACCGCTTCTCCGGCGGCGAGAAGCAGCGCCTGGCCATCGCCAGGACCCTGCTGCGCGACCCGCCCGTGCTCATCCTCGACGAGGCCACCAGCGCCCTCGACACCCAGACCGAGCGCGCCGTCCAGGAGGCCCTGGACACCCTGTCGCACGGCCGTACCACCATCACGATCGCCCATCGCCTCTCGACGATCCGCGACGCCGACCAGATCGTGGTCCTCGACCACGGCCGCGTCGTCGAACGCGGCACCCACGACGAGCTCCTCGCGGCCGGCGGCCCCTACACCGCCCTCGTCAACCGCGACCGCTCCCTCACCTCCGCCTGACTCGGGGCACGTTCCGCCATCCACCACGAAGCCCGCCAGGCCGGTTGTTCCCGTCGGATTCTCGCTTCGGTCACCGAGCCCGTTTCCGGTCTCGCATGACCGGCCGGGCCTGCCGGCCCGCTCGACGGAGACCTCACGATAAAAATCCGACGGCAATTTCGCGAGAAAAAATGATCCAATCATCCCGAAATGACCCACCGTAGAAGGCGACACACCATAACGAACCTGCCGACAAGGGGCATTGTCGCTGGTGAGCAAGGGATATAGTCTGCCGCGTGTGGTGGAACGAGACGACTACGCGGCGATCCGTGACCGGATCACGACTCTCGCCCGTGACTACGGGCTGCGTTGCGACTGGGCCGAGACGACCGGCAGGCAGCGCTTCCTGCTGCTGTGGGATGCCCAGGGCCGCGTCGTGGCACGCGCGATCGTCCCGCTGTATCCGGGCGAGACACCTCACATCGTGGAAAATCTCGAACGCGGGCTCACATCCCTGTTCGGTGATGACTGGCTGGAGGACTGATGGGCGCCCAGGACAGCGTTGACGTTCACATCACCAAAACCGGCGCGCTGTGGCTCGCGACCGTGCACGGCGTGGCGGGCGGCATGTCCGCACGCTCCCTGAAGGAGCTGCACGGCGATATCGCCGAAGGGCTGCCCTTCCTATTCGCCGACCGCGACCACCCGCCCGCTCCGGTGTTCCACTACACCCTGCCCGGCCTCACCGAGGACGACCTGCACGATTTCGCCGAGCTTCAGCGACGGGCCGCCGCGATCGCCGACGACTACACCAGAACGGCCAGGGCGCGCGTCGACCAACTGGCCGGGCTCGGCCTGTCGGACCCCGACATCGGGGAACTGCTGGGTCTGAGCAAGCAGCGAATCCAGCAGATCCGCACGGGCAGGAGCGAAAACCGCCGGAGCGCCTGACATCGCGCGTCGCAACCGTCACCCGCCGCCCTCGCTCTCGTTGAACGGGAGATCACGCCCCGGCGGAGGGGATCCGGTCGAGTGCGATGCCGAAGTGGTCGAGGTAGGCGGGGAGGAGCTCGCTCTCGTCCAGGACGCGTTCGGTGCGCTCGCCGTCCACGGTGTCGATCAATTTGCGGTCGCGGAGCGTGATCCGGCCCCGGGCCGTGCGCATCGAGCAGACCGGCGACCTGGTGAAGTGCGACCGCGGGGAGGTCGCCTGCCACCAGCACGTCGGGACGAAGTCCGCCAGCTCGTAGGGCCGGGCGGTCAGCCGGTAGGCCGGGTCGCCGTTGTGCGTGATGTCGAGGTCACCGTGGCCGCCGGGAGCCAGCCCGACCTGGAACACGCCCCCGCCGTCCCGCTGCTCCGCGCGCCCGTCGAGCCGCAGCGGCCCGTCGGAGAAGTCACCGAACCCGACGTCGACCAGCCACGGCTCGTCGAGGTCGACGCGCAACGCCAGGTGGTCGAAGAGCGGCCCAGGTACGGCCCCGCTGAAGACCCGAGCGGCCAGCAGGGTCACCCGGTAGCCGAGCGCGGTCAGCACCTCGGCGAACAGTCCGTTCAGCTCGTAACAGAAGCCGCCGCGACGACGGCCGACGACCTTGTCGAACAGCGCGTCGGATTCGAGCGAGATCTCCTCGCCGAGATGGATGCTCAGGCTCTCGAACGGCACCGCCCTCAGGTGCGCGAGTTGCAGGGTTCGCAGGCCCTGGAGATCCGGCCTCGCGGGCCGGGTCGCGCCCAGCCTGTCCAAGTATCGAGTGATCCGCGATTCGTCCACGAGGCAAGCAAATCACGCACCGACGCCCGCCGGATCTTGCCGCCGACGAACGCCTGCCCCGGCTTTGACGGTTGGTCGATGGATCGTCCACAGAAACGCCCCCTCGGCGGCCGGTCTCCGATGAGAGGGTTGCGGCTGTTCCAGCGAGCAGCCTCGGCGGTACCCGCTCAGCCCGCGTCGCATATCTCACGTGGCGGAGAAGTCGAACTCCCCGTCCTTGACGCCGCCGATGAACGCCTCCCACTCGGCGCGGGTATAGACGATCACCTCACCGTCGGGCCGATGACTGTGCCGTACGGCGACCCGCCCACTACCGTCACCCAGCGGCCCGGCTTCGACGCAGCTCCCGCCACCGTTGTCGCTCTTCGTGCTGATGCGCCAGGCAACATGGGCCAAGTTCATGGAATCAGGCATTTCACGCCCTTTCCTCGCGCTCACCGCAATAGCTCCTGTGCTATCGCGGAGATCAGCGCAGTCGACTCCTCAGGAGCCAAAGCCAGCTCTCGCAGCTCATCGTACGTCCGCACGAAGCGCTGAGTATCTGGCGATTCAATATAAATAGCCCCTTTCGGGGTCTCCGCGTAGCCGACCTCGGGAAACGGCTTCTCCATCGTGAAAATTCGGAACGCCCCGGCCGGACTGGCATGCGCCCCGGCACTGAACGGCAGGACTCGAATCTCGATGTTCGGCCGGGCAGCATGCTTGACCAGCTCTCCGAGTTGCGTCGCCAAACACGCGGAACCACCGACCTGCCTACGCAGCACCGACTCGTCGATGATCGACAGCAGATGAGGCGGGTTGTCTCCTTCCAGGATTCCTTGACGGGTCGTGCGGAGCTCGACCCAGCGGTCGATCTGCTCGTCTTTCGCGTCATACTCAGCCGCCGTGATCGCCGCTCGCGCATACGCCGAGGTGTGGAGCAGGCCCGGCAGCAGAGTGTTGTCGAAAGCTCGGATCTCACGCGCCCGGGACTCCAGCCACACGTAGTCGACGAACGCCCCGGCGACCTCCCCCGCGTATCCGTCCCACCAGCCTTTCTGCCAGACCTCTTGACTCAGTTTCATCAGGCTTTCGCGACGATGGCTGTCGGCGACACCATAGAGATCGAGCAGCGCCAGCAGGTCGGGCCTGCGAATCGGGTACTCGCCGGACTCGAAGCGACCCGCCGTGGAGGGATCGCGCTGCAGGTACTCGGCCGTGTCCTTGAGCAATATGCCGTTGGCCTCACGAAGATCACGGAGTTGTTGACCGAGCCACTGCGCTCGGAGTGTCACCCACTTCGGAGCAGCCATACCCACCTCTTCCAGGCTGTGCTGCACAGTTCAAGATTCTGCCACTTGAGCTACACAGCTTGTGAACTGTCATCACTGTGTGTCAGCATACCGAAAGTAGCGACTCGGTAACAGCGAGTATGAAAGATCGCGAGGGGCCGACTAGGAAATCGCCACGTAGTCACACAAATTCCAAGAAAACGAAAGGAACCGAGGTGGGCTTCGCTTGCAGGCCACGCCCGCCCCGGTCCCAGCGGCCGGAAGGAAGCACCCGAGATGGAGCACCTCAACGGTTCCGACCATTCGACTGTCTACCACGAGACAGGTTCGCGGGAAAGCGCGAACGAACGCGAAAAAGACGCCTTTCTCCAGACGACCGATCAGGGCCCCACCAGAGAGGACGTGCGGGCGCTCGCCGGTGGCCTGCCTCGCGTGTTCGCGCTGGTCCAGGAGTTCGGCGACCACGACGGGGACGGCGTCGCGGAGGTGGTGGCGTACGGGCTGGCGCTGCCGGGCGGGGAGGCGGCCACCGTCGGGGTGACCGCCCGGGGGTTCGGCAGCTGGCGGAGCGCCGACAGTGCCGCGTACCGGCTCCGCTCCGATCTGGTCTGGCTCGGGGAGTACGAAGGGTAGCCGTCGCCCGGCCTCAGAGAGGCTCCCCGCACTGCGGCGGGGGCGGCATCTTGAGCAGGAGGTCATCACCGCCGTAGATGACCGTCCCCACAACCAGGGCCGCGAACAGCGCGGCCAGGCAGACCGTGCGGACCGTCGCCCGTCCGGCCGCGCGACTGCCGGGCCGCCACCGTAGGAGACGGCCCGGCAGCAGCGCGGCGGGCAGAGCCACCGTGAGCACGGTCAGGGCGAGCAGGCCACCCGAGACGACGACCAGGCTCCGGATCGCTTCCGGCGGCCCGCACCAGGCGGTGAGGTCGCGCAGCCACAGCGCGAGGGCGACCAGCAGGGTGGACGAGGTGGCGCCCGCGACGCCCTGGGCCGTACCGGCCGCACCGCCCAGGACGAGAACGGCGAGCAGGCAGGCGACCCCGGCCCCGCTCGCGGCCAGGACGTCGAACTGGAAGGCGTGGGCGCCACTCTCCTCCAGCACGGCCCTGGCGGTCCACCGGACCGTCAGGGCGGCCACCGCCGCCGCGACGGCCGCGAACAGCACGATCCTCGCCGGTAACAGCGGTGAGGCCGTACGGGAGAGGTCACCGCCCCACCCCGGAGCAGAACCCGGAGCAGGGCGGCGGGCGCGGGTGGTCCACCACCACACCAGGGCCGAGATGCCCGCCAGTCCCGCCACGGTCATCTCCCCCCGCCCCGAGAACATGCCGCTGCGCAGATACGCCTCCCACCAGCCCGCCGGCCCGGCTGACACCCCGGAGAGCGACCGCGAGGCGATCGGCCCCAGGCCCACGATCTCCTGGGCGCTCCAGAGACCGCCGGTGAACACCGCGACGTTGACCAGCGCGGCGGCCAGCCACCCCCGGAGGGGGACGGGAACACCGTCGTAGCGGCGGGCCCACGGCTCGGCCAGCGCCAGGCTGCACGCGCCCGCCCCGGCGACGGCCAGGGGCGGCACCACCACCATCGCCCACGTGTTCAGGGGAACGGCACCGATCCTGCCCGCGGCCCAGATATGGACCATCATCCCCAGGGCGAACCCGGCGAGGAGTCCCGGCAGCAGCACGCGCCCGCGCGGCGCGTGGCCCCCGGCGCGGGCGGCCAGGACCGCGCGCCAGACCGCCATCCCCCACGCCGCCCCCAGAAGCAGTCCCACGACCAGGCCCGCCAGCCGCGTCGAACCGGACCACGGCGCGCTGCCGGCCGAGAAGAACGGGACGTACGGCGTCACGGCGTACAGGGCGAGCAACGTCATGCCCGCGAGCGCGCCCGTGGCCACGGCGTCGGCCGCCGGGCTGTGGAAGGCCAGCTCGGGCCGTCTCACGGCGGCCAGCCGCCGCTCCGGAGCCGGATGTATCGCCGTCAGCCGCCGCCACCACGGCTCGCGCGGCGACCGCTGCCCCGCGAGAAGTGCCTGGAGCGGACCCGACCGCCGTCCCGAGACCGACCTCAGGTCGGCCTCGTGCTCGCGGGCGCGGAGCACCGCCGACGCCACCAGCGAGGCCATGACGAGCAGCACCCCCGACCGCGCGGTGTAGTCGAGGAAGTGGGGGTGGAGGAAGATCGTCCGGCTCAGCACCACGATGTCCACGAGCCTCTGCTGGATCGTCAGGTCGGCGTGGTGGAAAGTGGACATGGCGTAGAAGAGGACCGGCACGCCGTACGTCATGAACAGCGGCGTCAGCAGCGCGGGCACCAGCGCCCACCACACCCCGCGGGTGAGCCAGACCAGCGTGACGTCCCCGGCCGCCACGTGCGCCATCTCGTGGCGGATCACGGCGTCCGCCCGGTCCGGCGGCAGGTTCACCGTTCCCGGTGGCAGGATGATCAGGGGCTTGCCCGGCCTGCCGACGGTGAAGGGCTCCTCCAGTCGCAACGAGCCGAACACCACCGCGGGCGCCCGTCGCACCCCCATCCGCCGCGCCGCCGCC
Source organism: Streptosporangium sp. NPDC002721 (assembly GCF_042888905.1). Classification (NCBI taxonomy): domain Bacteria; kingdom Bacillati; phylum Actinomycetota; class Actinomycetes; order Streptosporangiales; family Streptosporangiaceae; genus Streptosporangium; species Streptosporangium sp. NPDC002721. Next base: position 6,818 of record NZ_JBIAQI010000043.1, on the reverse strand, counting down.
TGCACCCGGGCCTCCCAGACGGGTGACGCCGCGCGGAACGGACCCGCCCTGCGCGCCATCCGGTACGGCAGCAGCAGCATCAGGACCACGCCCACACCCAGGACCGACAGCGCGCCCCCCAGCACCCACAGCACCCGCTCCAGCTCGGCCGGGACCATGCACGCCTGCTCATGGGGGATGGAGGCCAGGCGGTCGCCGGGGAACGCCTCCGCGGCCCGCGCCGCGCACCGTCGCATCGACGCGAGCCATGACCTCGCCGACGTGATGGCGAAGACCGACTGGCCCGCGAACCCGCCGGCCAGCACCAGGACGATCACGAGCAGCAGGTAGCGGGCGCGGGCCGGCGACGGCGGCGCCACCGCGTACCGACCGGCGGAAGACTTTCCGGCCTTCCCCGCCGAGAACTCGTCCTCCCTCCCGCCGAGGGACCCGTCGCCCTTCCCCGCCGGGGACTCGTCGGCCCTCCCGCCGTCGTCCCCGTCGCCCTTCCCGTCCGGAGCGCGGCCGGGTGGGGAGGTCACGCTCACCGGGCGTCCGTGACCGGGCCCTCTCCCCGGTCATCCTCGTCCGGGCCCAGGTCCTCCCCCTCCTCTACCTCCGCGCCCCGTAGCCTCAACGCGCCGATCACGGCCTCCGCCAGGTAGCTCGCCCGCTGCTCGTCCAGGCCCAGCGCGACGGCCCGGGGCGTCAGCACCTCGCGGACCTCGCGTTCCTGCGCCGGGCTGAGACGCACCGCCTGACCCGGCGCGGCACCGGACGACGCGTCCAGGGTGAGGGGGTCTCGCGCCCCTCGCCCGAACAACGCGGCGAGCCGGTCGCGAGTGGCACGTTCCAGCACGTCGATCGTCCCGTCCGCGACCCTGTCGACGGCCTTGGTGGTCACCGCCATGACCAGGAACCACACGACCGGCAGCACGTAGGGTGCCGCCAGGGCGAGGTTCACCCCCATCCCCACCGGTGGCCGCAGCCGGCCGCCGCCGTGGAACCGGCCGGGCTCCGACCGGACCTCGGCCACCACGTCGTCGAACAGCTCCAGCTCGCCCGGATAGGCCAGCGCCACCACCTCGCGGCCGAACTCCACATGAACCCCCCACAGGGCACCGGAGGCGTCACCCGCCTCGGGCCCCGCCCCCTCCACCCCCGTCGCCACCTTCGACCGCTTCGACGCACCGCGCCAGAACATGCCCTCTCCTCCCGTACGTGGTGCCGGCACCTGGCATGGCGGACGCCACCCCTGCCGTCGCCGACGGATCCCCCTGGTCCCTCAAAAAACACTCAACACCATATATAGCCAATGAAAACCGGAGCCCGGCCTTACGCGCGCTTTTATTTGAACCGGAGTCGGCCATAGACGAAGGTGAATTAAATGATACTTAATCACCATATTTCGTATTTTGAGAAAATATCCAGAAGGCTGCCGGGGAGACGGCCGCCAGGGCCTGTACGTAATTCTGATCTTCAGATGGAGTGAAGGTCGCACACGTTACGGGCGTCCGAGAATCATCCTCAGCACATTCCGGCTTGGATTCCGGTCAATCGCCGGTGGCGATGACGCCGGCCTTCTCGATCATCAGTACGGCGCTGCGGACCGGGACGACGGGTCGGTGCAGCATCCCGGCCGGGACGGTGAACGCCTGCCGGGGGCCGAGTTCGACGGCGTCGGCATCGTCGAGCTCGATGCGGAACAACCCGTCCAGGACGAAGAAGAACTCGTCCTGTTCGTCGTGCCTGTGCCAGTGGAACTCGCCCCGCATGACCCCCAGGCGCACCAGGACCTCACCGACCTGGACGAGGGTCTGGTTGTACCAGGGGTCGTCGACCTGGTCGATCAGCGCTTGGACGTCCATCGTCTGCAGCGTGGTGAACAGCGGCTCGTAGTGGATGGCATAGTCGGGCTGGGACATGACTTCTCCTCGGCCGGCGGTGCGCCGCTCTACTGGGGTACGGGCTGGGGCGATCAGGGCGTGACGGTGATGGGCGCCATCCGAGGCGCGGCCAAGCGCACATAGTCGTCGGTGGCCAGGGCGATCGAGCGATCCAACCGGGCGGCGTTGAAGAACAGCTCCGGCGAGTCCAGCAGTGCCGGATCGGCGATGAGTTCCAGCCGGGGATGGTAGCTGAACGGCAACACGGTGCCGCTTGCGCTGCCGGCCAGTTCCTCGGCCTTGTCCCTGCCCGCGAAGGCCACGTAGGTCCCCTCCAGCAGCGTCTTGACCGCCTGCAGGTCCAAACGGGCATCGCCGGGTACCACGGCCAGCACGTGCCGGGTCTGTTTCTTGCCGACCTTGACCATGACGATCAGGCATTTGGCGGCCTGGGCGACGTCGTGCCCGCGTAGGGCGCTGACCAGGTCGGTGCGCCCCTCGGGTGGATGGTCGATCAACCGGTAGCGCGTCCCGGCGGCTTCCAGATCCGATATCAGGCGCTCATGGAGGTCCAAGGTCGGCACGGCCGGCACGACAGCGCCGACCGTGCCGATTACATCACCAGTCACCGCTCAACAACCCCTTCGCCTCCGCGATGCGGTCCTCGTCACGCTGGTAGAACACCCACTGTTTGATCTTCTTGCCGCGGACCAGCCCCGCCTGGCTGAGCACCTTCAGATGCTCGCCGCAGGTCGGCTGGCTCACCTGGAGCTTTTCGGCGATGAACAGCGAGCAGACCCCGTCACGGACCAGATCGCCGTCGCGCTGCGGCGGGAAATGCCGCTCGGGATCGCGCAACCACTCCAGGATCAGCAGCCGCTTGTCGTTGGCCATCGCCTTGATCAGATTAACGTCTAACACAAAGGCATTATGGCAATTAGCTATCTACCTGTCCAGACAGGATTGTTCTCACAATGGGGTCGAGGAGCGGCGGCACGGCAGCCGCCGTCGCATGGCGCGGTGCGGCTGTGCGCGCCGGACGGACATCGAGTGACGATCTGGTAGGTGGCCTCGATCGCATCATGGCGTCCCCGGCCCGGCCGAAACCCGTGACGCCCGGGCTCGAACCGGGAGATCCGCTTTCCCTTGGTATCTCCACGTCGCCCGCCCCGCAGGAGGAACAGTTCCGGGCTGTGCCGGACCGCGAACGGATGGTTGAACAGGTCGAACTCACCCAGCCGGACCTGTCCTGTCCTCTCGCCGTAAGGGGAGATCAGTAGCGTCTCTTGGACGGGTGAGGTGTGGTCGACGTCGCGCAGCGCCAGCCAGCCGTCCGCCCGGGCGGCGAGCGTGGCACTCCAGGGCGATCCGCTCGGACGCCGCCAGGATCCGGCCGTCCGGCAGCGCTTCCACGGCCCAGACCAGACGTCGCGGCTCCCGGCACCGCGGTCGTCGCCCACTACGCGATCATGACGCCCTTCCACGTGTGGAGCGCCGGGGGACTGGAGTACTACGCATCGGCCGTCGGCCTGTCCGTCATCCTGGGACTGGCGACGATTTCCACGGGCGTCCTCGCGGTGATCAAGCAGAGAGGTCCGCGAAGGGACGTTTCGTGAGCCCCGGTCCACGACCACCCAGATCGCGGAACCCAGTACGTGGATCGGCGACTCCACGACCGTGTTACGCCGTCAGGCGTCAGGCGTCAGGCGTCAGGCGTCAGGCGTCAGGAAACGATTGACTTCGTACAAGATCACAATGAGGGCGTCGTCCTAGAAGCCGCCCTTTCAAGGCTCATGACATGTTTCCTACCGGCACCCCTGACAGTGGCGCGCCGGGGTCCTCCCGAGGCGAAGCCCTACCGGGTCTGGGCGCCCAGGGTGGCGCGAAGACCCGCCAGGATCGCGCTCAGCCCGTACTCGAAGTCGGCGTCGGCCCTCTCGCGACACTCCCCCGGCTCAGGCCGGTCGGCGCTCGCCTGCTCCTCGACGACCCACCCGACGGTGTAGCGGTTGACGACCAGGACCACCCGCCGGGCGTTCGCCGGGGAGAAGCCCGCCTCGCCGAGCACCTCGAGCGCGGAGTCGGAGGTCGCGTCCTGGGTCCCGACGGGCCGGGCGCCGAGGTGCAGCCGCGCGCCGTCGCGGCGGGACAGCAGGCTCCGGCGCAGCGCCCGTCCCCGCTCGGCGAGCCAGCCGGCCCAGTCCTGGCCGGGGCCGGGGCGGGCCAGGTGGGCGAACGCGTCCTCGACCATGGTCGCGGCCATGTGGTCGAGCAGCTCCCGCTGGCCGCCGAAGTGGCGGTAGAGCGCGGACGGCTGCACGTCGAGCTCCTGCGCGAGCCTACGCGTGGTCAGGCCGTCGAGCCCCAGCTCGTCGAGCAGTCGTAGCGCCGTACGCATCACCGTGGCCCGCGTGTGTCGCATCCGTTGCCTCCCCCACGTCCCGTTACCGACGATAACTTCACGTGACGCCGAGCGCTCGGCCCCCGGCTCCGCACGGGCCGGGCTCCTGGAGATCACCTCACGTTCACGCGAAGGGGGTTTCAAGGTCGTCCGGGCGATTTACCTTCCGGCTGATGACCGTGACTCGGCCAACTCGGAGGCAATGATGGATCGTCGGACGGTGCTACGCGCGGCTGTCATCGGAGGAGGAGGCGCGGCGTTCTCCGGAGCGCTGTGGGGGCAGGCCTTCGGCGCCGTCGCCCAACCGGGCCCCAGCCCGTACGGCGACCTGCTGGCCGCGGACGCGAACGGCATCCAGCTCCCGCAGGGGTTCACCAGCCGGGTGATCGCCCGCTCCGGGCAGCGGGTCGCCGGCCACACCTGGCACTGGGCGCCGGACGGAGGGGCGTGCTTCCCCGACGGCAGCGGCTGGATCTACGTGTCCAACTCCGAGATCCCGCTCGCCGGAGGGGCCTCCGCGATCCGCTTCGCCGCCGACGGCTCCATCACCTCGGCGTACCGCATCCTGTCCGACACCAACCTCAACTGCGCGGGTGGCGCGACCCCGTGGGGCACCTGGCTGTCGTGCGAGGAGATCGCGCTCGGCCGGGTCTTCGAGACCTGGCCCGCGGGCGGGCGCGCCGGCGAGGAGCGCACCCGGATGGGCCGCTTCAAGCACGAGGCCGCCGCCTGCGACCCCGTGCGGCAGGTCGTCTACCTGACCGAGGACGAGGAGGACGGCTGCTTCTACCGCTTCGTCCCCGACACCTGGGGTGACCTGCGTACCGGAAGGCTCCAGGTGCTCTGCGCCCCGGCCGACCAGGTCACCGGCCCGGTGACCTGGCAGGACATCCCCGACCGCGACGGCTTCCCGACCGCGACGCGGCGCCAGGTCCGCGCGGCCAAGCACTTCGACGGCGGCGAGGGCTGCTGGTACGACCGGGGCGTCTGCTACTTCACCACCAAGGGCGACAACCGAGTCTGGGCGTACGACACCGCCGCCTCCACCATCGACCTGGCCTACGACGACTCGCTGGTGACCGGGGGCGCCGCGCCGCTGACCGGCGTGGACAACATCACCGGGGCGCCCAACAGCCGCGACCTGTTCGTCGCGGAGGACGGCGGCAACCTGGAGATCAACGTCATCACCTCCGACGGCGTCGTGGCGCCGTTCCTGCGGATCCTCGGCCAGTCCTCCTCGGAGGTCACCGGCCCCGCCTTCTCCCCGAACGGCTCCCGCCTGTACTTCTCCTCCCAGCGCGGCACCTCCGGGTCGTCGACCGGCAGCGGCGGCATCACCTACGAGGTGACCGGCCCCTTCCGCGCCCAGCCCTGACGGTTCCCTGAGCGGCGCCCGGCGTCCGGCCCTCAGGCCGGGCACCGGGCGCCGTTCCCGTGTGCCGGGCCCGTTCCCGGGATCCGGGTTTCTCGCGTTCCGAGCTCACTCCGCCCCGGCCGTTTCCCGCGGGCCGGGCGTCCCGCGCACGGTCCGGCGGGCGACGAGGAAGAGGACGAGCGTGCCGAGGACCAGGATCACCTGGCCGGTCAGGTTGGCGGTGTTCGCGATGCCGTGCAACATGAGCAGGAGGAAACCGCCGAGCGCGTAGGTCAGCAGCGCGCCGCCCGCCAGCGCGAGCCGGTGCGCGGCGCCCCAGCCGTCACGTCGCGACCACCGGCCGATCACGACCGTCATCACCGCGAGCAGCACGACGCCCGCGGCGGTCCCCCACCAGTCCTCGGGACGGACGAAGAAGGCCGCCGACGCGACGAACCCCACCGTGCCCACCAGCCAGGGTTCCGGCGACCGCCCGCCCGTCACCGGACGGGGGCGCCGTCCGACGAGGAACGCGGCGACGACCAGGAGCGCGACCACGACGGCGGCGCCGATCCGCTGCGGCGGCGACGCCATGAACCCGCTCTCGTCGCGTATGCCGCTGAAGAGGACGAGGGAGCCGAGGACGAACACGACACAGGTGACGGCCAGCCCGAATTTCCCCAGCCAGGGAGTGGTGGTGCGACGGGGCACCAGGATCTCGACGAGGGCGATCGGGACGCCGATGCTCCAGATGGCGTGCCCGGCGACGAACCCAACGGCGTTGACCGCGCTGAGACCCAGCGCCGGGATGAGGGTGGCGCTACGGGAGACATCCCCCTCGAACAGCGGGGCGGGGTCGAACAGGGTCTGGTCGATCAGGCTCGCCTCGAGCAGGCCGTACGCGCACGCCAGCAGGATGAGCGTCGGCCAGCCGCGCCCGGCGCGCCGGGCCACCTCGCGGATGACGATCGCACCGCCGCCGTACATCGGCGCAAGGATGATCAGGCCCCCGATCTCGGACGAGGGGACGTTGCCGAGCAGGTACTCGGCGACCAGCGGGGAGAGCAGGAACAACCCGAGAGCGGGCGCAATGCGACGCGGCAGGTTGCGTCCACGGAGGTGGTGTACGAGTTTCCCTAGGTAGCAGGCGTGGCGCCGTGAAATGAGGACGGCCATCGCGTGATCCTTCGAGTGCGAA
>NZ_JBIAQI010000042.1:0-67006 GCF_042888905.1 Streptosporangium sp. NPDC002721 | reverse complement strand
GCACAATCCCATCCCGCAGACACTTACCGCTTAACCTGCAGAAACAGGATCACGCGAAGGTCAACTCATACACCACTTCGCTGGACGTGACCCGGTTCGGCCTGTGACATCTGGCCGTACGCCTCGGCGTTTGACGTTGGTGGTCGAGCCGCAGCCGGGTGAGTCGTTCGCCTCTTGGGTTGATCGGATGGCGGTGCGGAACGGATGCCCGTCGTGGACGCTCGTTGAGTCTTTGGGACTGGACGTGCGTGCGAAGGCCGGCGATGTCCGATCACTGGCGTACGGCGTCGTCGCGAATCCAGAGACGTACAAGGCGATCAGGTCCGCCACGGGAGTGGATGCCAACGTGCTCGATCTGGGTTCTGGGGGCGGCATCGACGTCTTGTCGTCGGCGCGCCGGGTCGGGCCGCACGGCAAGGCCTACGGCCTGGACGCCAGTGCCGACATGGTGGAGCTGGCCCGCCGCAACGCCCGCGAGGCGGGCGCGACCAACGCCGAGTTCATGTGCGGCGCGATCGAGGCGATCCCACTGCCCGATCACGCGGTCGACGTCGTCATCTCCAACTGCGTGATCAACCTGTCCAGCGACAAGGCGGCCGTGCTGGCCGAGACCTTCCGGGTACTGCGGCCCGGCGGCCGCCTGGGCCTCAGCGACGTCGTCACCGAAGACGCCCTCGACCCTGAGCTGCGGGCGGCCACACGCGCTGCCCGACCTTGCCGTTGCCGGTGTTGCCCTCGATCGTGGTGATCGTGCCGTCCCCGTTGTCGTTCCTCACCAGATCCATGTGCTCGATGCCACCGATGGTCTTGTCGGCATCCCCGGAGACGAAAACGGCGCACCAGGGAGCGTTGGCATAAGTGCTCACGTTCCCGCCGTCGCGGGCCATCGTCTCTTTGGCCCGGGGTGAGGACATGTACCGGTCCTGAAACAGGGGGTCGCCGCCACTGGCGTTCTCGGTTACGGCGATCTGCTGTTGGGGGATCTGCAACAGCAACTGCGCCGATCCCGGGAGCAGCTTATGAAAGGAGGTGTGGGAGCGCGAGATGTCGGCCCGGCTCTCGGGGAAAGTGCTCGTCCGCGAAGGTCGCACCTCTCAAAGCGTTCGCCATGAGCCGTTGCATGGCCACCCAGGCGGGCTCGCATCATGGTCGAACGCCGGTGCGGCCGCAGACGATCGTCGTCTGCGGCCGCACCGGCGTTTGGCTATGAGAAGGTGCGCAGGCGCAGGCTGTTGCCGACGACGAAGACCGAGGAGAACGCCATCGCGGCTCCGGCGATCATCGGGTTGAGCAGGCCGAGCGCGGCCAGGGGCAGGGCGGCCACGTTGTAGGCGAAGGCCCAGAACAGGTTGCCCTTGATGGTGGCCAGGGTGCGGCGCGACAGCCGGATGGCATCGGCGGCCACTCGCAGGTCGCCGCGGACCAGGGTGAGGTCGGAGGCCTCGATGGCCGCGTCGGTGCCGGTGCCCATGGCCAGCCCCAGATCGGCCTGGGCCAGCGCCGCGGCGTCGTTGACGCCGTCGCCCACCATGGCCACCGACCTGCCCTCGGCCTGCAGGCGCTTGACGACGTCGACCTTGTCGGCGGGCAGTACTTCGGCGATGACCTCGTCGATGCCGACCTCGGCCGCGACGGACCGGGCGACGTTCTCGTTGTCGCCGGTGAGCAGCACCGGCTTCAACCCCAGGGCGCGGAGCCGGCGGATCGCCTCGGCCGAGGTGGGCTTGACAGTGTCAGCCACCGTCAGGACCGCGCGCGCCTGGCCGTCCCAGCCGACCGCGACGGCGGTGCGGCCTGCGGCTTGTGCCTCGGTGAGGGCCCGCTCCAGGTCGGCGGGCAGGTGCTGGGACCACTCGGCGAGCAGCGTGGGGCGTCCCACCAGCACAGCGTGTCCCTCGACGATGCCTTGGACGCCGAGGCCTTCGAGGTTGGCGAAGTCCTCGGGGGCGGGCAACTCTCCCACGCGCTCAGCCGCTCCTCGGGCGACGGCCTGGGCGATGGGGTGTTCGGAGGCGTGCTCCAGGGCGCCGGCCAGGCGCAGCACCTGCGTTTCGTCCTCGCCGTCGGCGAGATGCACGCCGGCCAGGGTCATCTTGCCCTCGGTGACAGTCCCGGTCTTGTCGAGCACGACGGTGTCGATCTTCCTGGTGGATTCCAGGACCTCCGGGCCCTTGATCAGGATGCCGAGCTGGGCGCCGCGCCCGGTGCCGACCAGCAGAGCGGTCGGCGTGGCCAGGCCCAGGGCGCACGGGCAGGCGATGATCAGCACGGCCACCGCGGCGGTGAAGGCCGCCCCGGCCCCGTCTCCGGTTCCCAGCCAGTAGCCGAGCGTGCCGACGGCCAACGCGATCACGACCGGCACGAAGATCCCGGAGATGCGGTCGGCCAGTCGCTGGACCTGCGCTTTACCTGTCTGGGCGTCTTCGACCAGCTTGGCCATCTGGGCCAGCTGGGTGTCGGATCCGATGCGGGTGGCGCGGATGACCAGGCGGCCGCCGGCGTTGACGGTCGCGCCGGTCACCGCGTCGCCGGGGCGCACCTCCACCGGCACCGATTCGCCGGTGAGCATGGAGGCGTCGATGGCGGAGGTTCCCTCTTCGATCACGCCGTCGGTGGCGATCTTCTCGCCGGGCCGCACCACGAACCGGTCGCCCACCGTGAGCCGGCCGGAGGGGATGCGGGTTTCTGCGCCGTCGCGCAGGACGGCGACGTCTTTGGCGCCCAGTTCCAGCAGCGCCCGCAGGGCGGCGCCCGCGCGGCGCTTGGAGCGGGCCTCGAAGTAGCGGCCGGCCAGGATGAACGCCGTCACTCCGGCGGCGGCCTCCAGGTAGATGTTGCCCGAGCCGTCGGTGCGCTCGATGGTGAACGCGAACGGGTGGGTCATGCCGGGGGTGCCCGCCGTGCCGAAGAACAGTGCCCACAGCGACCAGCCGAGTGCGGCGATCGTGCCGAGCGAGACCAGGGTGTCCATGGTCGCGGCGCCGTGGCGCAGGTTCGTCCAGGCGGCCCGATGGAAGGGCCAGCCGGCGTAGACGACGACCGGGGCGGCCAGGGTGAGCGAGAGCCACTGCCAGTTGGTGAACTGCAAAGGCGGGATCATCGCCATGGCGATCACCGGCACGGCGAGCACCACCGAGGTGATCAGACGCTGGCGCAGCGGCTGAAGTTCATCGGCCGCCTCGCCGAGTGCGGTGTCGCTCTTCGGCTCTTCAGGGAGTGCGGCGGTGTAGCCGGTCTTCTCCACCTCCGTGATCAGCGTCTGAGGATCGACGCCCTCGTCGAAGGTGACCTTGGCCTTCTCGGTGGCGTAGTTCACGGTCGCGCTCACGCCGTCGAGCTTGTTGAGCTTGCGCTCGATCCGGTTGGCGCACGACGCGCAGGTCATGCCGCCGATCGAGAGTTCAACCGAGCCGCTGGTGGTCGGCTTGTCGTCGGTGAGGGGGGACATCACCTGCTCCTTTCGCTCCTCATGTCGGCTATCAGTGCTCGTGGTCGCCGTGCGAGGCGGATGCGGACGGCGTGGCCGCCGGCGCCGGACTGGACGTCGTGGCCGGGAGGTCACCGGCGCGGACGGTGAAGTCGGCGGTGCGCACGGTTCCCCCGTGCCGGAAGTCCAAGAACAGCCGGTAGTCGCCGCGGCTGGGCACCTCGGCGAAGAAGGTGATCTGCGGGCCGGGGAGGGTCGTGCCGTCACCCGGTTCCCCGTCGGGGTGCACGTGCAGGTAGGCCAGGTCTCCAGCGCGCAGCGCGACCAGGTGACCGTAGGCGCCCAGGTAGGGCTGCAGGTCGGTGACGGGCTCGCCGTCCTTGCTGAGGGTGAGGGTGAGCCTGCTGGAGGTGCCGGGGGTCAGGTCTCCGTCCAGGGTGACGGTGTAGCCGTCGACCGTGGCGGTGCGGCTGGTCGCGGGCAGCGCCTTGGGTTCCTGTGCGCCGGGGGCCTGCAGGTCGACGCCCAGGGTCAGCCCGCCGCCGCGCTCGGGGGCGAAGTCGGCGAACGCCCGGTACGCGCCCGCCTCGGCCACGGTCAGCTTCACCGACCACACGCCGTCGCCGGTCAATTCGGGGTGCAGGTGCTGGAAGGTGCCCAGATCGCGGGAGACGACGATGAGGTGCAGCTTCTTGCCGTGCTCTGTCCGGTAGGCGGTGACAGGTTTCCCGTTGGGGCCGATCACGCTGAAACGGAAGTCCGTCGCCTTGCCCGGCTGGAGTGTGAGGGTTTGGGGCAGCATGGTGTAGCCGTCCTGGGACACTTGCAGACCTCCGGGAACGGGTTTGCCGGTCGCTGACGGGCCGGGGGTCGTCGCGGTGTGGGTTTCGTGATCACCCGTTTGGCTCGCAGTCGGGGTCGCGTGGATCGTGTGGGCGTCCACCGTGGGGGCGGGTCCACTCGCGCCCACCGCGTTGCCGGCTCCCAGAGCGCCGCCGAAGATCACGGCGAGTCCGAGGGCGTAGGCGCCCAGTTTGGCCGGCGTGTTCATCACGAGCTCACCACTTCGTATCCGGCCTCGGCGACCGCGACCGTGATCTGCGCCGTGTCGATCGGGTGTTCGCTGTGGACGCTCACCAGGCCGGTGGCCAGGTCCACGTCGACGCCGGTGACGCCGGGAACCTCGCCGACCTCTTCCTTGACGGAGGAGACGCAGTGGCCGCAGGTCATGCCCGTGACGGTGTAGGTGGTGGTCATGGCGATCACTCCTTGTGCTCGTGGGGTTTCGTCGATCAGGAACGGACGAGGCGGGCGATGGCCTCGGTGGCCTCCTTGACCTTCTCCTCGGCCTCGGCGCCCCCTTTGGCGGTGGCCTCGGCCACGCAGTGCGCCAGGTGCTCCTCCAGCAGCGACAGGGCGAAGGACTGCAGGGCCCGGTTGGCCGCCGACACCTGGGTGAGGATGTCGATGCAGTACTTGTCCTCCTCGACCATCCGCTGCAGGCCCCGTGCCTGCCCCTCGATGCGGCGCAGCCGCCGCAGGTGGTCCTGCTTGTTGTGGGTGTAGCCGTGCATGTCCCCGCCCTTCGTCGTCATCTTCTATAACACAGTACCCCCGTAGGGTATTCCTGAGTTTCGGAGCTGTCGGGCGCGATCCGCGGTGTCGTTCCAGGGGGCGCGTCCGCGCGCCCCCTGGAACCGTCATGCGTCGGCCGACTGGGGCTCCTTCGGCGGGGCGTCGGTGAGTGTGTAGCCCGCCCGGTCCACGGCCGCGCGGATCTCCTCGTCGGAGAAGCCCGTCCCGCTGACGGTGACGGCGCCGGTGGCCAGGTCGACCTGAACGTCACGCACGCCGCTGACCGTGCCGATCTCGGCGGAGATCGAGGAGACGCAGTGCCCGCAGGTCATCCCGCCGACCTGGTAGACGCTCCCGCCGCTGGTCTTCACCTGCGCGGAGGTGCTGTCGGCGGTGGCGCACGCGCATGCCGTGCACATAGGGTTCTCCTCTCATATTTACCCCAGTGGGGTATATCGGTTTGCGACTTTAACATACCCCCAGAGGGTTAAATTGCCGATGAGGGGATCAGGGGATCGACGCGACTCTTGTCGCCAGGCGTACGTGATTGCGCCGGCCCAGGTCAGTGCGGGCTGATGTGCCCTGTTCGCTGAGGGGTGGGGAAGTCGGTGCGAGAGTTTCGTCGCCGTTGAGGATGTCGGGGGCATCGGTGGGCTCGCCGTTGAGAGGGCCGGTGGCCTGAGCGGCGATCTGAGCCTCGCCGGCCCGGCACTCGAAGTCGGGGTGGTGATTCACCCGTGTTCGGCGTGCCGCCCGTGATCGGAGACCTGGGCGTCGAACCAGGCGTGCAGCGCCTTCACCAGGGACGGATCGGAGGTGGTGTAGGTGAGCTGGGCTCCGGCGGGAGTCGGGGTATGGCGGATGTCGATGTGGCGGTGGCCTTGTTCGAGTTCGCGCAGGCCCGGCATGTCGGTGCCGTGAATGGAGGCGGGGGCGCCGTAGTCGCCTCGGTTGAAGCGTGCGGCCTCATGGGTGAGGTGTTCGCGGATGAGTGTGATCTGCCGCGCGTCGGCCGGGTCGTCGGCGGTGACCGTCTGCAGGCCGCCGGTGGCGGATTTGGTGAAGCGGTGTGTGGTGCGCTCCAGGTCGAACGGCATCACCTGGCTGCCCTTGGCCGCGATGTCGGCCTGGCGGGCCGCTGTCGCCCGCTGCTCGTCCTGGTCGAGGAGCACGTACGCGGCTGAGGAGACGACGGCGGACACCTGGGCGGCCCGCTGACCCGCCTGCTGGTACCGGCCACCTTGCCGGGCGTCGTCGGCGCGATCGTGCGGGTGTTCGTGTTTCCCGGCCCAGAGGTGTTCCGCCTCCTGGTGGCCTGCCTGCTTCTGCCGTTGGGCCTTTGGCTGTGGGTGCACGCTGCGCCCGCCCCGCCGTGCCCCCTCGCCAAGCGGCCCCTCGGCGCGGAGCGTAGGTGCGCTCGCGGTGGTTGTGGGGATCGTGAGCGGGATGTACGGCATCGGCGGCGGCTCCCTGCTCGGGCCGATCCTGGCCGGTCGAGGGCTGCCGGTCACCGAGGTCGCGCCCGCAGCGCCGGCCTGTACATTCGTCACCTCGATCGCCGGGGCGCTCACTTACGCCGTCCTAACACTGATCACTCCCGGCGACATCACGCCCCTTTGGGCGCTGGGGCTGCTGTGTGGCCTGGGCGGCCTGATCGGCGGCTATCTCGGCGCCCATCTGCAACCCCGCCTGCTTTTAGGCACCTTGGCCATCGCCCTGTCCGGACTGTACGCCGCCCAGGTTCTGACCTGACTGTGGCCGCGTTCGGTGGTCCAGGTGGCCGACCGGCAGCCTCCACCCGGGCGAGGTGTGAAAGGGCGAGCAGTGCGACACCTGCGCCCCACCCGTCGCCGGCGCCGCGCAGGCGGACACTCGCGGGTGTGCGTCCGGCTGTACCGACGACCGCTGCGAAGGCGAGGCGACCGGCACCCGGGTTATCGCAGGTAATCGTTCGCTACATGTGATGGCGAACCGAGATCGTCGGCGGTTTCCGCCTGCCGCCAGATCTCGGTCCCGTCCTCCCCGATGGCCGGCACCTGAGTGCGAACGAACTCCATGAGATGGCGCTACGTCGGCGACGGGTGAACGTCCGGTGGGGCGGCGACCAGGATCGCCTGGGCCGTCGCGATGACGACGCGTGCGACCTCTCCAGCCTCCATGCGCTCGGCGCGACTCTCCTCCGCGGCGCCTTTCAAGATGTAGTGCAAGACGTTGATCAGCCAGGAGATCGGCAGGTCGGTGCGGAACACGCCGTCGTTTTGGCCACGGCGGATGAGCTCTTCGACACGTCGCGCGGGGGCGGCGTGCAACTCACGAACACGTCCTGCGGGAAGAGCCTTCTGGGCGGCGCTCGACAACGCCATGGACTCGGCCACGAGGGACCAGCTGGAGTCGAGCAAGCGGGCCAGGGCTTCTCGTGCGTCCCCGGTGAGATCGACGGATGCCAATGCCTCCTCGCCGGCGCGCAGTGCGTCGGCCAGTGCGGCCTCGACGAGTTCGGCCCGGGTGCGGAAGTGGCCGTACAGCGTCATCCGGCCCACTCCGGCGGCCTTGGCGATGTCGTCGACACTCGCGTCCGGATCGCCGCTCAGGCTGGTGCGTGCCGCGGCGACGATGCGGGCGATGCTGCGTTCGGCGTCCGCGCGCCGACGCGGACCGGCAGAGACGGTAGACATGCCACCACTCTAACTCGTACAGAGGTATACGTGTTACTCTCGCCACTCGAAGTCGTACGTTGGCATACGAATTAGCTGGAGACTCCCGATGACACAGCACGAAACTCAGGAACCATCGCCGCCACACAGTTCGGCCCATCCCTCGCGATGGCGCATCCTGGGCTTCCTCGGGGTGGCCCAGCTGATGTTGATCCTCGACGTCACCGTCGTGGCCATCGCGCTCCCGCATATCGAGACCGACCTGGGCCTGAGCCGGGAGGCGCTGACCTGGACGGTCAGCGCGTACACCTTGACGTTCGGCGGCCTGATGCTGCTGGGCGGACGGCTCGCCGACCTGATCGGAGCCAGGCGAGTGGTCCTCGCCGGTCTGCTGATCTTCACAGTGGCATCCCTGGTGACCGGGTTCGCCGACTCCGCCGGCCTGCTGCTGGGCGGCCGCATCGCCCAAGGAGTGGGAGCGGCGCTGCTGTCTCCCTCAGCCCTGTCACTGCTGGTGACCCTGTTCGACGGAGAGGAGCGCAACAAGGCGCTCGGCATCTGGTCCGCGCTCGGCGGAGGCGGCGCGGCCCTCGGCGTGCTGCTGGGAGGACTGCTCACCGCCGGCCCGGGCTGGCCATGGGTCTTCTACGTCAACGTGCCCATCGGGCTGGTGATCCTCGCCGCTCTTGCCCGAATGCTGCCCCACCACGCGGTGGCCGCGCCCAGGCCCCGGCTTGATGTGCTCGGCGCGCTGCTGGTCACCGCCTCCTCCGGCGCCGTGATTTACGCGACCACTCGCGCCGGGGAGCACGGGTGGCTCACCGCCACGACCGGGTGGCTTCTGCTGGCGGCCACGCTGGGCTACCTGGCGTTCGCCGCCAGGCAGAAGAGCGCCGCCTCGCCCCTGATGGACGTCACGCTGCTGGCTCGGCGCCCGGTGGCCACCGGCACGTTCCTCATCGTGATGGCGACGGCGCTGATGATCGCGGTGTTCTTCCTCGGCACGTTCTACTTCCAGCACGCCCAGGGCTTCGGCGCTTTGCAGACCGGTCTGCTGTTCCTGCCGGTCGCGGTGGCGACGATGCTGGGGGCCAACCTCACCGGCCGGGCCATCGTCCGGGCCGGAGCGCGCCGGCTCGCCGTGGCCGGGCTGCTCGTCGCCGCGATCGGCATGGCCGTGCCTGCCTTCTCGATGCACACCGTGAGCGTGGTGGCGGGCACGGCGTTCGCGGCCGCCGGGACCGGCGCGCTGTTCGTCGTCGCCTCGGCGACCGCTTTGGGCCAGGTGGCCCCGCACGAATCCGGCATCGCCGCCGGTATCGTCAGCACCTTCCATGAGTTCGGCGCCTCCATCGGGGCCGCCGCCGTCTCCAGCGTCGCGGCGGCCAGCCTGATCGGGAACACGCTCTCGGGGTTCACCAGCGGCTACATCCTCGCCGCGGTCGCCGCAGGCGTCGCGGCCCTCGTGGCCGCCGTCCTGACACCCGGCCGAGCCGGCACCGGGTGAAAAGACGTCCACCGGGGTCCGCCATCATGGCCCGGTCTGTCCTCGCCCCAGCGGCCGTCGGGGCGAGGACAACCACCCCTTGCTCCTCTTCGAACCTCTCCGTGGAAAGGACCGCCATGATCACTATCCGACGTGCCACCTGCGATGACGCCGCCGACGTGCACGCCCTCATCCACGGCCTGGCCACACATCAAGATCAGGCCTGGGGTCTTACGGTGAGCGTCGAGGACCTGAAGCGGCTGCTGGCCCGTCCGCAGGTCGGCTATCTGATCGCCGAGCGGGACGGCGCGGCCATCGGCTACGTCTCCTGGCTGCAGCGCGTCAGCTTCTGGTCCGGCCAGGATTACCTCCACCTGGATGACCTGTACGTGATCGGCGCCGAACGCGGCAACGGCGTGGGAGAGCTGCTGATGCGCGCCATCGCCGAGGCCGCCGACGGCACGGTGATCCGCTGGGAGGTGGCCGAGACCAACGTGGCCGCGCAGCGGACGGCGGGCTTTTGCCGCCCACCCCCAAACCCACCTCGACCTATGGGAGGAGCAGGGCTACAACGCCGTCCACGGTTTGTGGTTCCACCGGGCCGGCGACCCGTTCGAGCCGATGGCCGCCGACGACCTGGTGGCCATCGGCGAACCGCTCGCCGCGGTGGTGTGGGAACTGCCGCAGCGCGATCTCGGCGGGCTCCTGCCCGAATGGGATGACCTACGCGACCAGATCGCGATCGCGCGGGCCCGCGGCGCCGCGGCACACCTCGACGGCGCCCGGATCTGGGAGGCCCAGACCTACTACCGGCGGCCGCTGAAGGAGATCGCCGCGCTGTTCGACACCGTATACGTCTCGCTCTACAAGAGCCTGCTCGGCACCCGTGGCGCGGTGCTCGCCGCCGACGCCGCTACGGTTGCCACCGCCAAGACCTGGCGGCAACGCCTGGGCGGCGGCATCCGGGACGCGTGGCCGCTCGCCCTGTCGGCCCTGGTGGGCCTGGACACGATCGCCGAGCGGATGCCCGCCTACCGCGAGCACGCCATCGCGATCGCCGCGACCGTCAACGCCGACGGCGCCGCCCGCGTCCATCCCGACCCTCCGCAAACGCCAATCTTCCACGTCCACCTGCCGGCCCCACGGCGGGCCGTCGAGCAGGCCGGCGCGGCCATACTCGCCGAGCACGGCATCCAGTTGTACGGCCGCGTGCGATCCGGGCCCGATCCCTCCCGGTGCAGCTTCGAGGTGACCGTCGGTGAGAACGCGATGGACTTCACCCCCGGCGAGGTGGTCGCCCTCCTGCACGAACTCCTCAAACGCGCCGCCCCTGACCGTCCCAGGCTCCGTCCAGGTCAAGCCCTGAAAACCTTCGAAGCCGCGGCCAGGCCCCAGTGCCCGCACGACGCGCCCAGGCCGTGGCGTCCACGGCCTGGGCACGGTTTTGCGCGAGCCCTACTCGTTCAAGACCTTGACGCGTTCCTCGAAGTCCGCCCCCTCACCCTCGGACACATCCCGGGCGATGAGTGCCTTGCCCGACTCCTCGATGGACAGCACCGCCAACGAGCGCGCGATCCCCGCCGAGCCGGACTGCTGCAACAGCCGCGCGTTGTCCAGAAGATCACGCGCGTTATCCAGCGCGGCCTCGGCAAGGTCGCGCAGCCGCTCTTTGGGGTAGGTAACGGCCACGCCCGAATCCTCTCAGGACCGACCGGTTACTCGCCTACGGCTGGTCGGGCGGCTCGGAGTTCGCCACGGAGATCAACCCGGCCGCGATCACCGCGATGGCCGAGCGCGGCATCGACATCTCCCGGGAGTTCCCCAAGCCGTGGACCGAGGAAATCGTCCGGGCCGCCGACGTGGTGATCACCATGGGCTGCGGGGACACCTGCCCGATCTTTCCCGGCAAGCGCTACCTGGACTGGGAACTGGAAGACCCGGCGGGCAAGAGCGCCGAGGAGGTGCGCCCGATCCGCGACGAGATCGAGCGCCGGGTGCGCACCCTCCTCGGCGAGCTCGGCGTGCCGGTCAGCTGACCCCCGCACACCGGGCACTCATAGACATCTGTCAATATAGACAGTGCATGACTTCGATGAGTGTCTATATGCGGAGGTCTGATGGAGCTGCTGCAGATCCTTGAGTGCAGCCCGCCGCTGGTCCGCGAGCCCCTGGACGCCGGGCAGGCCGCCGGGATCGCGCCGGTGTTCAAGGCCCTGGGCGATCCGGTCCGGCTGCGGATCCTGTCGATCGTGGCCAGCCATTCGGGCGGTGAGGTGTGCGTGTGCGACATCACCGGCGCCTTCGAGCTGTCCCAGCCCACCATCAGCCACCACCTCAAGGTGCTCAAAGAGGTCGGGCTCCTGACCTCCGAGCGGCGCGCCTCCTGGGTCTACTACCGCCTGGTCCCCGAGACCCTGACCGAGCTGTCGGCCCTGCTGAACACCCCCGCCACCGTCTGACCTCGCACCATTGCACCGTTAGGGAAGATCCATGTCCTCAACCCCGTCCCCGACCCCGGCCGCCGCGGGCCAGAGCGGCGTGATGGGCGCCCTGTCCACCCTGGATCGGTTCCTGCCGGTGTGGATCGGCCTGGCGATGGCCGCCGGACTGCTGCTGGGGCGACTGGTGCCCGGCCTGAACTCCGCGCTGGAGGCGGTCAAGATCGGCGAGATCTCGCTGCCGATCGCGCTGGGCCTGCTGCTGATGATGTACCCGGTGCTGGCCAAGGTCCGCTACGACCGCCTGGGCACCGTCACCGGCGACCGCCGCCTGCTTTTCGCCTCCCTGGCGCTGAACTGGGTGCTGGGCCCGGCGCTGATGTTCGCGCTGGCCTGGCTGCTGCTGCCCGACCTGCCCGAATACCGCACCGGCCTGATCATCGTCGGCCTGGCCCGATGCATCGCCATGGTCCTCATCTGGAACGACCTGGCCTGCGGCGACCGCGAGGCCGCCGCCGTCCTGGTCGCCGTCAACTCTGTCTTCCAGGTGATCGCCTTCGGCGTGCTCGGCTGGTTCTACCTGGAGGTCCTGCCCGGCTGGCTGGGCCTGGGCGAAGGCACCGCGCTGCGGGTCTCGGCCTGGGACATCGCCCAGTACGTGCTCATCTTCCTCGGCATCCCCCTGGCCGCCGGATACCTGTCGCGCCAGCTCGGCGAACGCGCCCGGAGCCGCGACTGGTACGAGGAGCGCTTCCTTCCGAAAATCGGGCCCATCGCCCTGTACGGGTTGCTGTTCACCATCGTCATCCTGTTCGCCTTGCAGGGCGAGACGATCACCTCCCAGCCCGGAGACGTGGCCCGCATCGCGCTGCCGCTGCTGGCCTACTTCGCCCTCATGTGGGGCGGCTCCTTCCTGGCCGGCCGGGCGATCGGCCTGAACTATGAGCGCACCACCACGCTCGCCTTCACCGCGGCGGGCAACAACTTCGAGCTGGCCATCGCGGTCGCGGTCGGCGTGTTCGGCGTCACCTCCGGCCAGGCCCTGGCCGGGGTGGTCGGCCCGCTCATCGAAGTACCCGTCCTGGTGGCGCTGGTCTACGTCAGCCTCTGGGGCCGCCGCCTGTTCACCACCACTTCCACCACCTCTGAGGGATCGGTTCATGCCTGACACGCCCAGCGTCCTGTTCGTCTGCGTGCACAACGCCGGACGCTCCCAGATGGCCGCCGGCTGGCTCACCCACCTGGCCGGAGATCGCATCGAGGTCCGCTCCGCAGGCTCGGAGCCCGTCGAGCAGATCAATCCGGCCGCCGTGGCGGCGATGGCCGAGGTCGGCATCGACATCACCGGCCAGAGGCCGAAGATCCTCACTACCGAGGCCGTGCAGGACTCCGACGTGGTCATCACCATGGGCTGCGGGGATGCCTGCCCGTTCTTCCCCGGAAAACGCTATGAGGACTGGAAGCTGGACGACCCGGCCGGCCAGGGCATCGAGGCCGTCCGGGGCATCCGCGACGAGATCCGCGCCCGCATCGAGAAACTCATCGCCGAACTCGACGCCAGGTAACCACCGCCCGCCACCCCGCCCTGGCCCAGCCTGGCCGGGCGGGGTGGCCGGGTCTCGGCCGGCGCCTGCCTTAAGCGTGTGGCGATCCGGCCGGCAGCCACACGGTGGCCACCAGCAATCGCGCGGCGGCCAGCAGCGTGTCCGGCTCGACGCGTTCAGGGGTTTCGGCGGGGGGCTGGTAGCCGGGCATGCCCATCTTGATTAGAGAAGCGTCAAGTTAGAAGGATATCTAAATAGTGAAGTTTCTCTTTGGCCCGGTCAAGCGCCCTAACGTGCCTGCCCCGCCGGTGAAGTCCTCTGCTTTGCCAGAAAGCTGGCCTCGGGTTCAGCCCCGCGGCGCGTACATGATTACGACGACTCCGGCCAGGTAGACCAGCGCGCCGATGATGTCCCAGCGGTCGGGGCGAAAACCGTCGACGACCATGCCCCAGGCCAGGGATCCGGCGACGAACACGCCGCCGTAGGTGGCCAGGATGCGGCCGAAGTTCGTGATGAGTGCTCACTTCGGTCAGCTCTCTTTGGGGGCACGTGCGTCGGCCAGGTCGGCAAAAGGCAGGGGACAGTCGGGGCAGGTGCAGTGGATCAGGCTGTCGCAACCCGCCAAGACCACCGCGTTCAGCGCCCCCCGGATGGTGGTCAGGTCAGCGATCTTCGCCTCCACTTCGGCGATCTTCGCCTGGGCGCGAGCGCGCAGATCGGGGGTGGGGTGGCCGCGCCGGCCGGTGTCAAGAAGCTCGGCGACCTCCTCCAGGGTGAAACCGAGCCGCTGGGCGGCTTTGATCACCGCGAGCAGGGTGACGGTCTCGGGCGGGTAGGCGCGGTGTCCGCCGGGGCTGCGCGCCGGTTCGGCGATCAGCCCGCGGCGTTCGTAGTAGCGCAGCGTCTGCGGGTTGACCCCGGCCGCCTCGGCCACCTGCCCGCTGCGCAGATACGGCCCGCCGGAGCCCTGCAGCACGACGTCCTGCTTCATAGCGGCCACCCCGCTGACACCGTATTCGCGCGGCTGCCCTCCAAGGCCAGCCCAGCCTAGGCCCAGTCCTGCTTACCGCCCGCGTAGATGCGCACGTCGGTGTAGCCGAGCCGGGCGGACCTGGCGGCGGCGATCGTGGAGCGGTTGCAGTACGGTTCCGAGCAGAAGAGCACCACCGTGAAGGCCCACTCGGGCGCCACTTGCTCGGCGAGCTCGGCGGTAACCTGATCGGATACGTTGCGAGCGCCGGGGATGTGCTCGGCGGCGAAGGCGTCGACCGGCAGAGTCTCCACCAGTTGCCCGCTTCCGCGCTCCAGCAGCTCGGCCAGTTCTTCGGGCGTGATGCGCGGCATCGGCTTCTCCTTTCCCTACGGTTGCCGCGACGATGGACCCGCTCCGGCGGCCGCTGAGACGCGGGTTTGCAGGGCGTCCAGCACCTCGGCCTGCTCGGTCGGCACTGCGACCTCCAGGGCCAGGCCGGCGTCGGCGATGGTCAGGGTGAAGGCGAAGAAGGAGCAGCAGCCGTTCTCCCGGGCCGTCAGCTCAGCGGCGCGGGCGGCATGCCCGGGGCTGAAGACGAGCTCCAGCCGCAGCCTCGTCCGCTCCGGGCGTGTGATGGCCTGCACCGCGTCGGCGAACAAGGCGTCGAACTCGGCCACCCGCAGCGGCTGCTCGGCGGTCGGCAGCGTGCACGCCGAGGGCACCCATTCTTGGTTAAGGGCGATGTCCTGGCTCATGCCTCGACGGTAAGCCTGTACCTAGGTACCGGATGCAAGCCCTCACGCGCCACAATCCGGACCGATCCTCCCTTGAGGCTTTCACAACAGATCGCGGGCGATGTCCTTGACAGCGTCGCGGGCAGCCTGAGGAGCGGCGCCATCCACATGGTTGCGGATGACCATCTCCAGCTGAGGGCGGGCTTTGGCGGCGATCTCATTGGCCGATTCCTCGGCCACCTGGCGGCGCCGCGACAACGCGCTCGCCTCGTGTTCAGAGAACTCGCCTCGTGTTCAGAGAAAGAGCTTGATGCGCATCCTGGACTTCCTCCTCACCGCGCTTCAGCCGGCCACCGCGGGCGTCGGCCTGTACAGCGGCGTGGCCGCCTCCCGGCGCGCACGCCCCGGCTCACACCGCGATGACGGCGTCACCAACACCGAGACCACTGGCACCACTGCAGACACCGACACCGGGGCTGGGAGTGCTGCGGGGCCGTCGGCGGTGAGGCGCCGCTCGCCGCGGGGCGAACACTAAAGCGGCGGGCCGCACCGTCGGGTGCGGCCCCCCTCGGCCGACCGGCCGCTTTCCCTGACGCGCTGGCGGGCTCACGCGCTCGCGAAGTCGGCCAGCGGAGTGAACAGCGCACCCAGCCGCGCCACGGCGGCCGGGATGATCCAGTAGTAGACCCAGGTGCCGCGGCGCTCGGAATCGATCAGCCCGGCCATCCGCAGCACTTTGAGGTGGTGGGAGATGGTGGGGCCGCTCAGGTCGAAGGCGGGGGTCAGGTCGCACACGCACGCCTCGCCGCCCGCGTGTGAGCCGATCATCGACAGCAGGCGCAGCCGGACCGGGTCGGCGACGGCTTTGAGCATCACCGCCAGGTCGGCCGCGTCATCCTCCGACAGTGGCTCGCGGGCGATCGGCGCGCAGCACTGGACGGTGGTGGCGGTCATACGGCAACTCCCTTGCTTCGACATTCGTCTAAATCATACGCGGTGGTAGGCGACCAGCGCGAGCGCGGCGACGGCGCAGGCCACCGCCACGGCCGCCATCACCCACGTGTAACCGGCCGCCTGGGCTAACGCGACCGCGCCCAGCGGCGCCAGGGCCTTGTCGGCGACGGAGAAGGCCGCGATGCGGCCCGACAGCGAGGCGTAGGCGCTGCTGCCGTAACGCCGCAGGAGCAGGTGCGGCAGGGTGATGGAGGCGATGCCGAAGCCGAGCCCGAACCCCAGCACGCAGCCGATGGCGCCCGGCACCGTGCGCCCGGCCAGCGGGAACAGCGCGGCGGCGACGCCCTGCAGGGTGAAGATCGCGGCGGCGATGAGAGCGGCGGGCAGGCGGCGTTGCAGGCCGGTGGTGAGCAGGCGGCCGGTCACCGACAACACCCCCAGCAGCCCGGCCAGCGTGGCGGCCAGAACGGGTGAGTGGCCCAGGTGGATGAGGTAGGTGATGAGCAGGACGGCCATCACCGCCACCGCGCCGCCGTTGGCGGTGAAGGCGACCACCAGCAGCCAGAACGGCCGCGCCCGGGTGGCGTCCTTGACGATCCGGGCCCGCTCGTGGGTCGTGGCCGCCTGGCGGCCGGTGTGGGCGGGGCGGCGCACGACGAGCGCGTGCAGCGGGATCGCCGCCGCGCCGTAGATCACGGCCAGGACCACCAGGGCGGTGCGCCAGCCGTAGACGTCGACCAGCAGGCCGGTCAGCGGCAGGAAGATGGTGGAGGCGAACCCGGCGACGACGGTGAGCGCGAGCAGCGCGTTGGCCCGGCCGTTGCCGGGACCGTCGAACCAGCTGACGATGACGGCGAAGGCGCTTTCGTACAGCACCATCGCCGAGGCGATGCCGATCGCGGCGAAGACCGCGTACAGCTGGGCCAGGTTCTCGACCCGCGACCAGGCCAGGACGGCGAGCGCGCCGATGACCGACCCGGCGGTCATCAGGCCCCGGCCGCCGCGGGCGTCCAGCAGGCGGCCGACCAGTGGGGCGCACAACGCGGCGATCAGGATCGAGCCGGTCAGCGCGGCCGCGATCTGGGCGCCGCCGGCGTGCAAGTCGGCCGCCATGGGGGTGAGGAAGACCGAGAAGGCGTAGTAGAGCACGCCGTAGCCGATGGTCTGGGTGACGGCCAGGGCGGCGACGATCCGCCAGCCGCGCCCCGAACGCGGCCGGCCGCCCCCGAGAACGGGGGCGGCGGCCTGGGTGGCGGGTTCAGCGGCGGAGCTCACTCGCGCGTCCCGGCGCAGCCGATCAGCCGGCGTCCATCGGCCGTGGTCATCCAGCGGCCAGGTGATGGGTCTTCGGCGATGAACCCCTGGACGTGCAGCCGCCAGGCCAAGGGGCCGGCCGTCCGGGCGATCGCCGGGGCGAACGTGGGGTTGCTGCTCGGCCCGCGGGCGGCGACCAGGCGCTCTCCCAACCGGTGGGTGTCGATCGGCCCGTGCTCGCAGATCAGGCGCAGGACTTCCTTCTGGGCGGCGGTGGGGTATTCCTCAGACATCTGAGGCTCCTTGTCGGTGCGGCTTCGGCGCTGGTCGATGGCCGGTGGTCAGCCGCAGCAGCCGCCGCCACCGTCGCCATCGCCGCCGACGGTGACCAGCGGGAGCGGGGCGGTCAGCAGGCCGCCGCTGATGCCGGTGGCCAGGCCGACCCTACGCTCTTGCGCCTCGACCAGTCCCGAGGAGCACACGCCGGTCTCCGGCAGGTCCAGCTGTACGTCGCGGGCGGCTTCCCAGTCGCCGGCCAGCGCGGCGACGACGGAGCGGACCTGCTCGTATCCGGTGGCCATCAGGAACGTCGGGGCGCGACCGTAGCTCTTGACGCCGACCGCGTAGTAGCCGGACTCCGGGTGGGCCAGTTCGTCGACGCCGTGCGCGGGGACGGTGCCGCACGAGTGGGCGTTGGGGTCGATCAGCGGGGCCAGGGCGCGGGTGGAGCCGAGGATCGCGTCCAGGTCCAGGCGCAGCTCGGCGGCGATGGAGTGGTCGGGCCGGTAGCCGGTGGCGGCCACGATGCGCTCAGCCGTGACCGACTGCTCGGCGCCGGAGGGGTCGCGGCTGGTCACCGTCACCTGGTCGTCGTTCTCGGTGATCGAGTGGGTGTAGAAGCCGGTGACCAGCGAGATGCGGCCCGAATCGACGTGCGCCCGCAGCCGGGTGCCGAGCGCCCCACGCGCCGGAAGGGCATCGGCCTCGCCGCCGCCGTAGGTGCGGTCGGCGTTGGTGGCGCGGATCGCCCACGTGATGGGGGTGTCCTCCAGCTCGGCCAGGGCCAGCAAGGTGGTGGCCGCCGAGTGGCCCGCCCCGACGACCAGGGTGTGCTTGCCCCGGTAGGTGTCGCGGTCGGCGCCCAGCACATCGGGCAGCGCGTGGTCGATGCACGCGGACGCCTCGTGCTCGCCGTAGGCGGGCAGGCCGCTCGCGCCCAGCACGCTGGGGGTGGTGTAGGTGCCGGAAGCGTCGATGACCGCTCTGGCCCGCAGCTCTTCACCATCGGACAGCCGCAGCAGGAAGGGGACGTCGTCTCGGCCGGTGCTGCGGACCCGGTCGAAACCCAGGCGGCTGATCGCGGTCACCTTCGCGCCCAGGCGGACCTTGTCGCCGAACAGCTTCGCCAGCGGAGCGAGGTAGTCGGCGATCAGCTCGGCGCCGGTGGGCAGCCAGTCCGAATCCGGGGCGCTCCAGCCGTCGGCCTCCAGCAGCCGGCGGGCGGCGCCGTCGATGTTGTAGCGCCACGGGCTGAAGACCCGCACGTGAGCCCACTGTGCGACCGACGCGCCGACCTGCTGCCCCGCCTCCAACACAACGAAGTCCAGGCCGCGCGCCGCCAGGTGCGCGGCGGCGGCCAAGCCGACCGGGCCGGCGCCGATGACCACGACCGGCAGGGCACCGGGTGCGCGGGGCGCGGCGTGCGTCGCGACCTGCTCGACCTCCACAGCGGCGGTGGTGGAAGTAGTGGTGCCGCAGCATCCGTCACTCATGAGGGCCTCTCCTGCCATTCGTGCGACCTGTGATCGCTGGATTTCAGCAACTGAGCAGGGCAGGGGAGCGCAACCGGCGCAACCGGACGCGCACCACCCACCCTCTGTTTAGAAAAGCATCTAAGTAGTAAAGAGAGTGCCTCGCTGATTAGAGGATTGTCAAATCAGCAGATCGGGTGGCGCGGGTCGACCGGCGAGGGAGGTTCACCCGCAGGTGGCGCCTGGGGTGCAGATGTCGGGCGGGCAGCAGGCCTGCAGGCTGGTCTGCAGATCGCTCAGCGCCTGGCCGATCCGGGCGGGGTCGGCCCGGTAGTAGACCGTCTTCCACTCCCGCCGGGCGCTCAGCACCCCGCCGTCGCGCAACGTCGCCAGATGGGTGGAGGCGGCCGACTGCGCCAGCGCCATCCGTTCGGCGACCTCGCCCACTGTCAGCTCGATCCCGCCGGCGAACAGCATCAAGATCTGCTGGCGGGTGTCGCTGGCCATCGCCTTGAGGAAGCCGCGCGCGGCCTCGGTCAGCTCGATGTCGGTGCTTCCCGTCTCCATGGAGCCGACTCTACTCCTCATATTGTCATTTCTTGATTTGACGATACGATGCGGCGCATGAACACCATCGTCATCGGTGGCGGCCAAGCCGGACTGGCCGCCACCCGAACTCTTCTGGACGCCGGACTGACCCCGGTGCTCTTGGAGGCAACAGACCAGACCACCGGCTCCTGGAGGCACTACTACGACAGCCTCACCCTGTTCTCGCCCGCCCGCTACAGCTCCTTGCCCGGCCTTCCTTTCGGCGGCGACGGTGATCGCTACCCGCACCGCGACGAGGTCGTGGACTACCTGACCCGCTACGCCCGCGATCTCGGCCGCGGGGGCGCCGAGATCCGCACCGGCGCCCGCGTCACCGCCGTCGAAGCCGACACCCATCGCGGTGCCCGAGGCGCTGGCTTCGCCGTACACCTCGCCGACGGCAGCACACTGAACGCGCCCACCGTGATCGCCGCCAGCGGCTCCTTCAACCGCCCTCACCTGCCCGTCCTGCCGGGCCGCGACGGCTTCACCGGCCAGATCCTGCACGCCGCCGCCTACACCGACCCCCTGCCGTACGCGGGCCGGCGCGTCGTCGTGGTCGGCGCCGGCAACTCCGCCGTGCAGATCGCCTGCGAACTCGCCGAGACCACCACGGTGACCCTGGCCAGCCGTACGCCGATCAGCTTCGTCGACCAACGCCCCCTGGGCAAGGACCTGCACTTCTGGTTCACCGTCACCGGCTTCGACCGCCTGCCCGCCCGCCTGGTCACCACCCCGCCCACCGTCCCCGTCCTGGACGAGGGCACCTACCGCCAAGCGCTACGCGAAGGCCGACTCGATCGGCGCCCGATGTTCACCCGTCTCGACGAAGGCGACGTGGTGTGGGCCGACGGCAGCCGCGAACCGGTCGATGTCGTGCTGCTGGCCACCGGCTACCGGCCCAACCTCGACTATTTGAACGGGCTCGGCGCCTTGGATGAGTGCGGCCACCCGCGCCATGACCGGGGCCTGTCCACCACCCATCCCGGGCTGGGCTTCCTCGGCCTGGAATGGCAGCGCACCCCCGCCTCCAACACCCTGCGCGGCGTGGGCCGCGATGCCCACCACCTCACCCGCAAACTCGCCGTCCACCTCAACACCCACCGCTCCCGGGCGCGCGTATAACGAAGGGCGCTTCCCTGGTTCTCCGCTACCAAAAACGTCCCACTACGCCCGGCAACACACCAACCGCGATTCCCCTCTCTCAGCAGAGATGCCGGAGAAACAGTCGAAGGGGCGACCGAACCGAGGTCGGCTCGTACTGTCACCTTGAATGACGTTCGGTCGCCCTGGTTGGACAGCCATCTAGTTGACAGTGTCCAGGTGGGAGCGGCACCCCGCTGTCAAGTTCGATGGCCCCAGACACCTGGTTTGTCTGGGGTCCTGGCAGTGGGCAATTTGGTGATGGCGGTGGCCGCGTGTACGACAAAGGGTTCAGCATCCCTCGGCGTTTGACGTTGGTGGGCGAGCCGCAGCCGGGACGGGGCCGGTTGGTCGACCGTATGGCCTGTCACGCATACGCGCACCTGCCCCGTTGCGATGCGGCGCGATCGTTGGCGGGAGTGTTCGCGATCGACCGATCTCGCGGATCAGGACGAGTGCGGTGAATGACAAGCTCGTCCACGCGCGACGGCCGATGCTTGAGGTGTTGACGCGCCGCCGACCTGCGCTGATCGCGGCCCAGGTAGTGGGAACCGGCCAGTGGTTCGCGGCGTTGGAAGCGACTTCCAGGCCGGGATCTCATGACGGCGCGCCTGCGGGCCTGCCGGTTTCCGGCGGGCGACCGTGACCACCGGACGCGAGGGCAAAGGCCACCTCCGACCCCCCTGACATGCGGCTTTCACCTTAATTTCAGCCGAAGGGAGTCAGGGCGGATTCATCGGCGCAGCTCAACGTGGCCTGTTTGATTCGAATCCATGGGAATCCCCGCTCGGCCTTGTCGGGCTGCGGCGATCTCATCAGAATCAATTTAGCCTTCAACTAATTGGCCGGAGGCTCACCTGTACGGATGAGGAGAGGTATGAAGCGCACCATCTTCGTTCTCATCGGCGTCCTCGGCGCCATGCTCACCGGTATCAATCCCGCGTCCGCGGCCACCTCCGCGGTCGACTGTTCCACTGGCGGGTACACGCGGGTGTACAACAGCTACATCCCCTCCAACATGGAGCGAGGGGCCATCGACGGGCGCAGCTACAACATCGGCGGCTCGTTGTCGTACGACTACGAGATCTGCCTCGACATCCCGGACACCTCCACGTTCACGATCGAAGTGCGGATCTGGAACAACGGCACACAGACCGCCTTCGTGGACGACCGGCCCGGCGACAAGGTCTTCCGCTTCTCGCTCGCCCCGAACAGTTTCTGGCAGGTCTACGGCACGCTGACCGGGCCCGGCAGCACCTACCTCTACTACACCTGGCACGAGAAGCGGGTCTAGCCGCGGTGGGTCCAGCCGCTCCGCCACGCCGCCTCGGCGAGATCGCCGCCCCGGACGACGCGCTTCCTCTTCGCCAGGAGGCGGATCGGGCCGGGTAGGCGATGTAGCGGCCCCAGCCGGCTCAGCGGCCGTGGGCCCAGATCAGACCGCCGCGGCCGGAAGACGCCCCGCCGACCGCCCAGACGGAACCGCTCCCGAGCCGGATGGCGAGGTCACGGACGAACGCCTTCCGGTTCGGCGGGGCCGGGAAGGCGCCCGCCTCGACACCGCCCTCGCCGACGTGCAGGAACTTGCCACCCCCGCCCTTGGCGTCGTAGACGATCCAGGCCCCGCCCCTGCCGTCGGGCTCCGCCTGGGCGCGCGGCTGGATGCCCGGTTCGCCGCGGACCTCGAAGGTGAAGCCGTTCAGATAGCCCGACAGCAGCAGGGTCTCACCGCAGAAGGAGCGCTTCGCGGTGCCGCACGGCCAGGCGGCCCAGCCGACGGCCGTCACCCGGCCGGTCTCGCCGTCGACCGCGACGTCCGTCAGCTCCGAGAGCTGGCCCGGCCGCGCGGACGGGATCGCGGGAAGCGCGACCGCGCGCCAGGCCGTGCCGCTCCAGCGGGCCAGCGCCGCCCTGCCCCGCACCGAGCCCGCCGCCCACTTGCCGTCGAGTCCCTTGACCACGATCGGCGTGTCGACCCTGCGCCACACCGACCCGGTCAGGCGCCGCAGCGTGGACCGCGCCTTCCACCCGGCGGCACCGGCCGCGGAGAACGCGTTCGCGTTCTCGATGACCCACAGGTTCCTGCCGATGGCGTACGCCCGATCGACCCGGCCGTGGCTCCATCGCTTGACCTGCCAGCGCCTGCCGTCCCACCGGGCGTACCGCGACGCGCCGAACGCCCAGACCCTGGTGTCGGACGCCGACGCCAGCCGCTTCACCCGGAAGCCCGGCCCGGTGACCCGCTTGAAGGCGGAAGGGCCGCCCCTGAGCAGGAGCGGCTCGGCGCGACCCGATCCGCGATCCGGGCGCCTCGTCCCGGCCACCCAGACCGCTCCACCCGGCGTCACCGTCACCGCGTCGTAGGAGTCACGGCTGTGGTCATGGACGACGCTCCACCGACCGGCCGGTGCCACGGCGTCGGCGGCGGCCGGCCCGGCGGCGACGAACAGGGCGACGGCTGCGGCGGTGCCGCGAAACAACATTCCCACAAGGATGAGACGCGCCCTCCGGGGAAAAAGTTTGCGTGCGGCAGGACGGGAGTCGCCTCCACGGGCTCGCGGTCGGACATCTCGCGGCCGGACCACGGCGAGATCGGGGACCGCCCGCGGGCACGGCCCACACCGTGCCGCGACCCGGCGGGGGCCGTGGGCGTGGACACCCGCTCGGTCCGGAGGACCCTCGCCCGGTGTAGGGCCGAGGAACGCCCGGACCTCGCTGCGGTCGTCCATCCCCCCGGGTGGGCACCTCAGCCGGGGCGGAAGCTGTCTCGTACCTTCAGAGCAGGGCGTCGGCGGTGATGGGCAGCGAGCGGACGCGGCGGCCGGTGGCGTGGAAGACGGCGTTGGCGATGGCCGGTGCCATGCCGACCAGGACGACCTCGCCCAGGCCCTTGGCGCCGATGGGATCGGCGACCTCGTCGCGGCCGTCGAGGTGGATCGCCTTGAGGGCGGGTACGTCGGCGTTGACCGGGACCAGGTAGTCGGCCAGGTTGGCGTTGACGATCCGGCCGTCGCGGGGGTCGGTGAGGGTGTGCTCCAGCAGGGCCGCGCCGATGCCGCCCACCATGCCGCCGATCGCCTGGCTGCCGGTGCTGCGCGAGCTGGGCATCGGCCTGGTGCCGTTCTCGCCGCTGGGGCGCGGCTTCCTGACCGGGAAGGTCCGCTCCACCGACGGCTTCGCCGAGGACGACTTCCGCCGCGGCAACCCGCGTTTCACCGGCGAGAACTTCCGGGCCAACCTGCGCATCGCCGACGAGGTCGAGGCCGTGGCCGCCGAGGCCGGTGCCACCCCCGCCCAGGTCGCGTTGGCCTGGCTGCTCGCCCAGGGTGACGACATCGCGCCCATCCCCGGCACCAAGCGGGTCAGCCGGGTGGAGGAGAACACCGCCGCCGACGGCGTCCACCTGACCACCCGGCAGATCGACCGGCTCTCCGGCCTCCCCCCGGCCGCGGGAGACACCCACCCCGAATCCGGCCTGCGGATGATGGAGCGCTGACCCGAGAGCCAACCGGGAGTGCCCTCGCCGCGCAGGCTCGGCCTGGACCACCTCGGCCGGTATCTGACGCACCGGCCCCTTCGGCGACGTCCACAGCCGGTGGGGCGCCATGCGGGACCTCAACCGCGAGGGGCAGGGACCCGGCCGTGGTCAGACGGCTCGGCCGGGTGCGCGTCAGCGACCGACCCGGCCGGAAGCGGGCTCCGCCGCCGGCCCGCCACGGGCCCGCCGCGCCGGTGCGGCTCCCGCGCCGCGCCAAGCGGCGGTCCGCTCGCGCGTTCGCCGCGTGAAGCGGTAGTTCGCCGTGTGGGGCGGTGGTCCGCCGTGTGGGGCGGTGGTCCGCCCGTACGTTGCCCAGCCTCGCCCACTCACCCCATCGGAGCATGTGATGACGAACCCCGGCGACGACCGCACCGCCGCGCCGGCACGGCGCTCGTTCCTGCGTAACACGTTCCTGGCCGGAGGGGCCGTGATGGCCGGCGTCCCGATCCTCGGTTGCGCCTCCTCTGCGTCCAGTCCGTCCAGGCCGCCCGGCCCGTCTGGCCCGTCTGGCCCGTCTGGCCCGTCTGGCCCGTCTGGCTCCGTGTCAGCAGACCGGCCCGTACGGTCCGGCCCGGCCGCGACGTCCGTCCTGCTGGCCTACTTCTCGCGGCCGGGCGAGAACTACCACTACGGCGGCCGCCGGAACCTGAAGGTCGGCAACACCCAGGTCCTCGCCCGGATGATCGGCGAGCGTCTCGACTGCGACCTCCACCGCATCCGGGCCGCCGACCCCTACCCCGACGACTACGACCAGACCGTCGCCCGCAACGTCCGGGAGCAGGACGCCGGCGCCCGTCCCGCCATCGCCGGCGCCCTGCCCGATCTCGGCCGCTACGACACGATCCTGCTGGCCGGCCCCATCTGGAACGTCCGCGCCCCCATGATCATGACGACGTTCACCGAGAGACTCGACTTCACCGGCAAAACCATCCACCCCCTCGCCACCTACGCCGTGAGCGGCCTGGGCGCCATCGAACGCGACTACGCCGCCTCCTGCCCCGGCGCCACCATCGGCGAGGGCCTCGCCGTGCGCGGAGAAGAGGTCACCGGGGCCGGTCCCGGCATCGAGGCGTGGCTGCGCCGCACCGGCCTGCCCCGCGGATGACCCTGGCCGCGGCTCGGCGTCCGGTCGTCGGAACCCCCGGTCGCGGACGGGTGGCGTCGTTGGTCAGCCGGCGTGCGGGGCGGCGACGTCGAGGATCCAGGTGACGCCGAAGCGGTCGGTCAGCATCCCGAAGCCCGGGGCCCACCGCGACGGGCCGTACTTCTCGATCAGGTCGGCGCCGTCGGCGAGCCTGTCCCACAGCGCGCCGACTTCCTCGGCGGTTTCGCCGCGGACGGAGACGAAGAACCGCTCGCCGGTCAGCGTCATGCCGTGCTCGCGCGTGGTGGCGGCGGGCGCGGCGGCGGCCGGTGCCTGACCGGGCACGTCGTAGGCCATGATGCCGAAGCCGTTGTCGGCCGTGACCTGGCCGAAGACGATCTTGTCGGCGTCGGGCAGGTCCTTCGGCATGCCGAAGTCGCCGTAGGTGACGGTGGTGAGATGCCCGCCGAACACGGTCTGGTAGAACTCCAGCGCCGCGCGGGCGTCACCCCGGAAGTTCAGGTGGGTGGTGGTGGAGATGGCCATGCTGGTGACTCCCTGTCAATTTTCCGGACGCGGTACGCCCGATATGGGTCGGTAAATCTCGTCTGAGAGAGCCGGGGAAGGGGTGGTTGACCGGCTCAAGACGAAGATTCGCAGGGGTAGGTGACAGGGTGTGGCACCTAATTTGGGCAGAATCGGGTTCATGCCGAAAACCTCCGCCCGGCTGCTCGCCCTGCTGTCGCTGCTGCAGACCCGCCGGGACTGGTCCGGCACGGTGCTGGCCGATCGCCTGGACGTCAGCCTGCGCACCGTGCGCCGCGACGTCGACCGGCTTCGCGAGCTCGGCTACCCCATCGCCGCCGTCAAGGGCCCCGACGGCGGCTACCGGCTCGGCGCCGGCACCGAGCTGCCCCCGCTGCTGTTCGACGACGAACAGGCCGTCGCCCTCACCGTCGCCCTGCAGGTCGCCGCCACCACCCCCGGCAACGGCCTCGCCGAACCCGCCGAACGGGCACTGAACGCCATCCGGCGGATCATGCCCTCCCGGCTCCGCCACCGCGTCGACGCGCTGCGCGTCACCGCCGTCGAACCACCCGTCACCCGGCCGGCCACCCCGGTCGACGGCGACGTGCTCCTGACCGTCAGCGCCGCCGTCCACGCCCGCGAGATCCTGCGCTTCGACTACGGCGGCTACGGCGGCGAGGCCACGGACGAACCCCCGCGCCGCGTCGAACCCCACCACGTCGTCACCTGGAACGGGCGCTGGTATCTCGTCGCCTGGGACCTCGGCCGCGACGGCTGGCGCACCTTCCGCGTCGACCGGATCACCCCGCGCACCCCCGGCGGGCCCCGGTTCGCCCCGCGCGTACTGCCCGGAGGAGACGTCGCCACCTTCGTCACCGGCACCTTCCGCGGCTCCGGCGACGGCTTGGGCGACTGGCCCTGCCAGGGCACGGTGATCCTCGACCTGCCCGCCGCCACCGTGGCCCTCTACACCCGCGACGGGCTCGTCGAGGAGATCGGCCCACACCGCTGCCGGCTCACCCTCGGATCCTGGTCCTGGACCGGCCTCGCCGCCGCCGTCGCCCGCTACGACGCGGACATCGAGGTCATCGGCCCCGGCGAGCTCACCGAAGCCTTCGAACACCTCTCTCGCCGGTTCGCCAGAACGGCAGCCGGTCACGGCATCACACCACCGCCGTCCTGAGCCGGCCCTCCGCTCCCGAATACCTCCCCGGCCGCCGGGGGGTGGCTAGATCGGGAAGTGGCCACGGCGGATCCGCCAGTGGCGGCCCGCTTTCAGGTGGTCGACGATCGCGCGCTGGAGGGCGGTGCGGCGCGGCAGGCGGTCGAGCGGCGTGGTCAGGGTGCGGAACACGAACCGCAGCACCTCGACGTCGGCGTCCAGCCCTTCCGGCTCCTCGTAGGGCTCCAGCTCGAACCTCCGCTGGAACCGGACGATGTTGGAGTCTTCGGGCAGGTACTCCAGCAGCTGCGGGTCGAGCAGCCACGAGCCGCAGGCGAACGCCGTGTGGCGCTCGTCGGGAAAGTGGCGCGGGAAGAACGCGCGGGCCTCGTCGAGCGACGCCGCGACCGCCTGCGGGGTCATCGGCCCCGACTCGGGGATGTGCAGGTCGATGGCGGTGTCGCCGCGGTGGTACTGCAGCCGGCCCAGCTCGTAGAGGGCGCCGCGCGCGTGCAGCGTCAGCCAGCTCTGCATGACCGGCCAGCCCTCGCGGCGCATGCGCCGGTCGATCGCGAGGTTGCGGCCCAGGTCCGCGAGGGTCGTCCACGACACGGCGTCGGCGACGCCGTGGTCGCGGTGGTATCCCGTGGCGACGCCGACGAGGGCGAGGTACGCGTACACGTAGAGATGCCGCCAGGCGGGGCCCCGATCGCGCGGCAGCTCCGGGCCGGGCGAGAGCCAGGTGTGGCCCCCGAGGTCGGCGCGGACCAGGGCGATCGAGCGGTCGAGCAGCCAGCGCAGCTCCGGGGTCCACAGCGGGGAGCCGGGGTCGGGCCAGCCCGCCATGATCTCGGCGGCGTCGTCCGGCCGCACCGCGAGCCGGTCGAGGATCGCGGGCGCGTCGGCCCTGGCGGGCAGCGGAGCCGACGGCCGGTCACCGGCGAGCCGGTGCACGCGGTCGACCTCCTCGACGGGCACCCCGAGCCGGGCGGCGGTGTCGGCCAGATCCACGCGGACGATCCTAACGACCGGCGGGGGCATCCCTCCAGTCGCCGGTTCGTGCCTGTTCCCGACCCGCCACGGAACCGCCCCTCGGTGCGGGGGCCTCCGACTCACGCCGGGTGAGCACCAGGGGGGCGTCCTCGGTGATGGCGACCGTGTGCTCGGAGTGGGCCGTGCGTGAGCCGTCCGCCGACCGGATGGTCCAGCCGTCGGGGTCGTAGACGATCCGGTCGGTCGTGCGGGCGAACCAGGGTTCGAGCGCGAGGGCCAGGCCCGGCCGGAGCACGAGGCCGCGCCCCGCCCGGCCCTTGTTCGCGACGTGGGGTCCCTCGTGCATGGTGCGGCCGATGCCGTGACCGCCGAACTCGGTGTTGACCGGATAGCCGTAGTCGTGGGCCACCGCCCCGATGGCCGCCGAGACATCACCCAGGCGGTTGCCCGGACGTGCCACCGCGATCGCCGCCTCCAGCGCCTCCTCGGTGGCACGGATGATCCGCAGGTCCTCCTCGGCGGCGGTGCCGACGACGACCGTACGCGCCGAGTCGGCCGCCCAGCCGTCTACGCTGACCGCGATGTCCGCGCTGAGCACGTCGCCGTCACGCAGCGTGTAGTCGTGGGGGAGGCCGTGCAGGACGGCGTCGTTGACCGACAGGCAGATGACGTTGCGGAACGGGCCGCGTCCGAAGGAGGGCGCGTAGTCCCAGTAGCACGACTCCGCCCTCGACTGCTTGATCATGCCGCGCACGTAGTGTTCGAGGTCCAGGAGGTTGACGCCCACGTCGGCGATCCGGCCGACCTCGGAGAGCACCTCGGCGACGAAACGCCCGGCCACGTGCATGCGTTGGATCTCCGCAGGCGTCTTCAGTTCAATCACGAGTACCTCGCGCTACAGGGTGTCGGTATAGTTATACCAGTGACTCTAGCACCTACCGGTATAGTAATACCAACCCCCATCTCGGTACGCGTGGCCCCCCGACCGCTCCCACCTGGGCGGATCGAGGCCGGCAGGCGTCTCGGCGCCCGGCCACGGACCGTGACACCCGGACGGGGCTCCGGCGATGGCCGCGAAGGGACGACCGGCGGTCATGGCCACCCTCGACAGGGGCGCCGCGTTCACGCTCCCCGGCCGGACCTGAACGGTCGGTCTCGCGGGCAGGGCAGCTGGGATCAGAGGCTTGTCACGGCCGGGCCGCCCGTGGAACGACCCGCCAGGGCGATCCTCGCCTCCGGACGCGGGGACGTCACGACGTTCTCACGCCGGACCGGCCGGGCCGGTACGTGCCGGTCGGTGTGGACGACGAGGGCGGCGGGCCGAGCCGCGCCGGTGGGGGAATCAGCCGAACCGGCTCCACCGGACCCGGGGGGTGTCAGGTGACACGACCGCCCGTACCTCGTCCGTCAGGACGGCCGCGTCGGCCACGGCCTGCTCGATCCGCCGCGCCGACTCGCCGACGTGGCCGAGAAGTCCCTGCGCCCGTACGGCGAAGTCCCGTGGGGCGAGGGGCAGCCGGCCGGCGGAGGCCACCATGCCCTTCTCGTTGATCAGCCACCGGCCCGCGTGGCCGTGCAGGGCCTGGCAGGCGACGCCGACGGCGCGGAACAGGCACCCGGCCGCGTAGGCGGGATCGTCGCCGGCCGCCCCGTACCGTGCCAGTGCCACGGAGAAGTCCGCCTCCCACAGGCCGCCCACGAGCGCGGCGCCCAGCGCCTCGGGGTAGACGGAGGTGCGTTCCCGCAGGTCGGTGAGTTCTCCGGTGGGGTCGGCCAGCACCCGGCACAGCGCCACCTCGCCGGCGTAGGCGTGGGAGTGGAAGCCCAGCGGATGTCCGGCCTGGACCCCGACCTCGTAGCGGCCTTCCCGGCAGTCGGCCCAGATCCGGTGGACCCGGTCCAGGTCACGGTAGATCCAGTCGACCTGCCGGCCGCCGATGGTGAGCCAGCCGCCGCCGTCGACCCAGGGACCCCAGCCGCCCGGCTCGGTCAGCTCGGTCCGCTCCCCGCTCTCCTGTACGGCCAGTGCCCGCAGCGCCGTCACGTCCAGGTCGCCCCGGTAGTACAGCCCCAGGTCGATGTCCGAATCCGGGCGGTGCGTGCCACGGGCCCGGCTGCCGCCGAGAGCCACCGCGACCACCCCGGGGATCTCCGCCAGCCGCCGCGCGAGTGTCCCCAGCGCCATGTCGTCCATGGGGACGTATTCGATCACACACCGGCGAGCCCCTCCACCGGTATCCGGTGAAGGGGCTCGGGGGTCAGGGGTCAAGTGGTCAGAAGGTCAGCCCGGCGGGAAGTTGCCGTTCTTGGCGACCGGCAGGGCCAGCTGGCTGGCGCCGCTGAGAACGGCCGGCTCCGGCGGGAGACCGGCGAGGACGGGGTTGATGTGCCGCAGGGTCAGCGAGACCGAGGGCAGGGCGGGGGCGGAGATGTCGAACTTCTCCAGGTCGATCCAGCGGACGATCTTGAGCACGTCGTCCGGGATGACGTCACCGGCCTTCTGCACCGGGACGCACAGCTGGCGGGCGTTGAGGACCACCGCGCCGTGCGTGGGGATGATCGGGGTCAGGACGGGGTTGAGCTGGCGCAGGGACAGCTGCTGGTTCAGCGGGGTGTTGGGGGTGATGCCGTAGCACTTGAGGTCGATGTGACGGACGAGCGACAGCACCTCGGCGGGCGGGGTCACGTTGTTCTTGATGACCGGCACGCACAGTTGCTGCGGGGTGTTCATGGAGACCTGCGTGCGCGGCAGGCCCTGGAACAGCGGGTTGAGGTGGCTGAGCACGAGGCCCGTGTTCACCGTGGTGCCGGAGATCCTGTAGCAGGCCAGGTCGATGAACCTGATGAAGTTCAGCACGGTCGACGGCGGCTGCTGGTTGTTCTTGGCCACCGGGACGCACAGTTGCTCGCGCTGGCCGAGGACGACGGTCTCGGTCGGCAGGTTGCCGAGCACCGGGTTGAGGTGCCGCAGCGTGAGCGTGGCGGCGGGCGGCTGGTACGGGCTGGTCTTGAAGCATTCGAGGTCGAGGTAGGCGGTCAGATCCTTCGGTGTCGGCAGCGCGAGGGCGCTGGCGGGCGGCACGCAGAGGAACGCCACGGCGAGCATCGCGACGACGGCCGACGCGAGGCGCCGCAGCATCGGTTTCCCGCGCCCGTGAATTCCGGTTACGGATCGGTCCATTGTGGCTCCAAAGGCTGGGGGGTGGGCCTTCTCAACGCCGAGTGTGTGCCGCCGCGGCCGGACTTTCAATATCGCCGCTCATCTTTGTCGCAAACAAAATACGGGCCGACGGGGCGGGGATTTGTCATCAGGCGTAAAAGCGTCGCCGGTTCACCGGAAATCGAAATACGAAGGTTCCGGTAAAAAGTTGTCAAGGTGATGGTTCGGGTCATTGGAAAGGCGCATCGAGGTAAGTTGACACGAGAGCGGGAGCCCAGTAAGACGGCATCCGGCCAGGAGTGGAAGCCCTGACCGGACAGCCCGTCGCCGCCCCGCCGACGAATCGCCCTCTCGCGTGCCTGACCGGCCGGTGAATCGCCTTCCACCTGCCCGATCGGCAGGTCACCTGCCTGATCGGCTGGTGAATCGCCTAGCGTGCCTGCCCCGCCCCGGGCGCGCTCGGCACGATCACAACCGGCGAACGGCGATCCGCGATCCGCGCCGGTCCGGCGCGGACGCCATCGGCCTGTCTTTCCCGGGCCGATGGCGTCCGGCGAACGATCCCCGAAGACGGCGGCCCGGTTTCGCGTCGCCGTTCGGGGTTCGGCCTTCGCGTGCCGGAAACCGGGGTGACGATCGCCGGCCCGATTTACGGGATTTACGGTTCGCCCTTACCGCACCTGGCCGTATTGGAAACTGTATTCCGGGGAACCCGGATCGGGGTCGTTGCGGAGATTCCACTCAAGCGTGCTGCCGTTCGAGTAGACGACGCCTGTGCCGTCGCCACCGACCCCGTCCCGGTTGCCGGTGACCACGTACGCGTTCGTGAACCTGCGGTCCACCAGGCTCGACAGTGGCCCCACGCCGGTCTTCGAGGACTGGCCCGCGCCGCGTCACGGCTCGTGGCTGCCGGGCACCCGTACGGTCTAGAGCACCTTCCGGGCACCCGGCAGGGCGCGTACCAGGTACGCCGTCGCCCAGCACAGCGGCAGCCCGAGGGCGGCGACCAGCGCGAACTTCGCGACCGCGGGCGCCTGC
The DNA here is from genome assembly GCF_042888905.1 of Streptosporangium sp. NPDC002721. NCBI lineage: Bacteria > Bacillati > Actinomycetota > Actinomycetes > Streptosporangiales > Streptosporangiaceae > Streptosporangium > Streptosporangium sp. NPDC002721. Next base: position 34,982 of record NZ_JBIAQI010000042.1, on the reverse strand, counting down.
ACGTCGTGGAGGGCGTAGCCCAGGGCGACCAGCACGACCGGGTGGGTGACGTAGACGGCGTAGGCGTGCGCCGACAGGAACCGGCGGCGGCGCCCCTGGTGGCCGAGGCGCTCCCGGAACAGCACCAGGAGACCGAGGATGACGCCGACGGCGAGCGCCGACTCGCAGATCGCCGCCGCCAGGGACGGCAGGGTCCCGTGACCCAGGATCGCCTCCTCGTCGGAGGCCAGGACGAGGAAGAGCGCGACCGCGGCGACGGCCGCGGTGGCGAACCCGATCCGGCCGGCCGTTCTGGACAGGCCCTCCAGCCAGCCGCGCCGGGCCGCGACCAGCCCGACGACGAACAGCGACGCGTACTGCGGCAGGTAGGCGGGGGTGGGCAACCCCAGGATCGAATCACCCATCGGCACCACGACGCGCCACAGGTAGGTCACCAGAGCCAGCCCGGCGGCGAACCCGACGATCGCGACGGCGCCGGGCGCCCGGCCCGTGACCGGGGTTGGAACGGGGCCGGAGGCGGGCCGCCTCCCGGCGGTCAGGCGCCGCCAGAGGACGTAGAGCGCGCTGAACACCAGCAGCACCTCGACGAACCACATCGGCCCGGGGTTGAACGAGAGCAGGTAGAACCGCCAGTAGGGCAGCTCGGCCCCCTGCTGGGCGGCGGCGTCGCTCGCGGCGGCGTATCCGCCGATGGTCACCATGGGGCGGAGCACCAGCAGCCAGAGCAGCAGCGGGACTCCCAGGCGCAGCAGCCGCTCCCTCAGGAATCGTCCGGCTCCCTTGCGGTCGTAGGAACCCGGCACGAAGAGGCCCGAGACGAGGAAGAAGGCACCCATGAAGAACGCCTGGTTGAGCACCAGCAGGACGTCCAGGAACGTTCCCGACGGGTCGCTCGGCGGTTCCATGTAGTACCAGCGCGAGACGTTGCTGTAGGCGATCGCGGAGTGGTGGATCACCACGAGCGCCATCAGGGCGGTGCGCAGGTTGTCGACGTGGAGGAGACGCGGGGAGGCGGTGGATGATGGCGGGGGTGGCGTGGGTGGCGTGAGTGGCACTGTCGGCGTGGTCGGCGCGGTCGGCCGGTTGACGGGCTGTGTCATCGGTTCGCCGTTTCTCCAGGGGATCGGCTCATGCAGGGGGTGCGGCCCGGGCGGCGTGCTCGAACAGGTCCGCCAGCTCGTCCGCGTGCGCTTCCAGGTCGTGCTCGGGGTGGGCCACCCAGTAGGCGAACATGGAGTCGATCGCGGCCTGCACGGTGACGGACATCACGCGGGGGTCGAAGGAGCGGAACTCGCCGTTCTGCTGGCCGAGGCGGAACAGCGTCTCCCGGTCCTTGTAGATCGGCTCGTTGAAGACGGCGCCGTAGCGCGACCTGCCGTCGGGGGAGCGGAGGTTGTTGAAGATCTCTCCGAGGGCGAGCAGCTGGGCGCGGTGGCCTCGCATGTACTCGGCGACCGCGCGGATGTTCGCCCGCAGCGCGCGGGCCGCCGTGGTCTCCCCCTCCGTCCGGGGCACGACGAACTGGGCGATGTCGAGGTAGACCTGCTCGACGATCCGCTCCATCAGCTCGGTCTTGCCGGTGAAGTGGTACGAGATGACGCCCTTGCTGATGCCGGCGCGCTCGGCGATGTGCGCCAGCGAGGTGTTGGCGTAGCCCAGCTCCGTCAAGGTCTCGATGGCGCTCTCGATGATCTGCGCGCGACGGGCCTCCTTGATGAACGAAGGCTTCTTCTGGCCATCCGGCTGATTTTCTGGCCGCATGGCCAAAAGATAGTACGATCGGCCAGAAGTCACAACCCGGCCGACCGGTAGAAGTCCCTTGCGGGCGCGGGACGGGCGCGGTGGCGGGGACGGTGACGGGAGGAACCGCGCCGGAACCGCGGCTTCGGGCTACAGCCGGCGCAGCGCCCGCATGGCGGCCCGCTCGACGCGCGAAAGGTCGTGGAGGATGGCACCGGCCCGTTCGAGGTGCGCCGCGTCGCCGCTCTCCCCGGCCTTCGCGATCAGGGCGGACACGTCCGTCCACAGGACGGCGGCCTCGGCGTACAGCCTGTGGCCGGTGCGGAGGGTCTGGTCGTCGACCAGCCGGGTGCACTCGTCGAGGAAGTCGCGGTAGAGGGCACGGAACAGGGCGCCGCCGGTGCCGCCGCTCTCCATGAGGAGAGCGGCCTGCGGCAGGTCCCGCCGAGGCTCGGCGGCGCGCGACAGCCATCCGGGCACCTTCGCGCCGGCCTTCTCGATGCCGCGGTGGCCCAGGTTCGCGATGGGAGCGGAGAGGAAGGCGTCGGCGCAGTCCCTGATGGCGGGAATGACCTGGTCCTGCCAGGGAAGCGGGCGAGCCGGCAGGGCGATGGTGAAGGACCGGTTCCTCGCGGTCATCGGGCCGCGTTCGGCGCGCGCCAGGGCGAGGCCGGCCCGGCCGGTGCGCACCGCCCCTCCCTGCTGATCGGTGTCCACGAGGTGGGCCTCGTGCTCGTCGTAGCCGTACATGGCGACGACATGGCCGCCGAAGTGCACCTTGGAGCGGAAGTAGTCCAGGTGGTAGCAGTCGAGCTGGAGGCCGACCGGCCGGCCCGCGTCGATGGGGGCGGCCACGTTCTCCCACGCCCTGCGCGCCGAGGTGGTCTCCTTGACCGTCAACGTCAGCCCCAGCCTGGCGGCCAGGTTCCTGGTGAGCTCGAAAGGCCTGACGCGGCCTCCGAGGAAGGGGAACGCCATGCCCTTACCGTCCCAGTAGACGAAGGACAGGCCCGAGCCCAGCCCGAACAGCATGGGTTCGGACAGGTCGAGCCCCTCGTGCCGCAACAGCACCCCCAGCGCCGTCGTCTCGCAGTGGTGCGTGCCACGGGCCTCGACGTCCTTCAGGATGGTCATGCGTCGCTCTCCTCGGGTTGACGCGGCGAACGGTCACGCGGTCCACGTCCCTGACACCTTCATGATCGAAGAACGGGGACCGCCGGGAGCAGCATGAGGCCTCCCACAGGGGGAGAGTCCAACGCCGAGCGAAGGTCAGGCGGGCCGGGTGAGCTCCACCAGCTTGGCGACGGTGTTCCAGTTGCGGCTGGTGGCGATGACACCATCGGCGGGCGCCGCCTTCGCCAGGACCTCCGCGAGCTTGGAGCGGCCCAGGCCGTCCGGAGTGTAGAGGTAGAGCGCACGGTCGCCGAGCCGGAACTCCTCGGGCAGGTATCTCGCCGCGTCGAGGGACGCCAGGCGCGACGCGGCGACCGGCTCGGAGAAGTACGTGACGTGCAACTGCCTGCCCTCGAGCGAATCCGCGGGGAACGGGCAGGTGTCGGCCACCGCCCTCAAATACGCGTGATCCCGCACCAGGACGTCGACGCCGAAGCCGAAGCGTTCCTCGATGGCCTGCTCCAACCGCGCCGCGAGCGCCTTCTCGTCGCCCACGGCACCGGTGAAGACAGCGTTGCCGCTCTGCAGGTAGGTGCGTACGTCGCCGTGGCCGAGCTCGGTGAGCAGCGCTCGCAACTCGGCCATCGGGACCTTCTTGTGGCCGCTCACGTTGACGCCCCGGAGGAGCGCCGCGTACGCCTTCGTCGTCATCCCCGCACATTACCGGTGACCGAGGACGGGCGTTGTCCGGAGAATGCCCGTCCTCCGAACACCGGTGCCGTCACCGCCTGACGGTCAGCCCATCCTCGTCAGCCAGCTGCCGTACTGGCAGAAGGCCGCCCAGTAGTAGGGGTGCGGCGTGCCGGCCCGGACCGTGAGCTGGGCCTGACGGAGCGCGGCCCCGACGCCCAGGCCGGCGGACAGCCCTTCGTACAGGCTCGACATGAGCCCGGCGGTCGCCTGGTCGTCGACCCTCCACAGCGAGGCGACCACGCTGGGCACCCCCGCCGTCAGGAACGCCCGGACCAGACCGTCCAGCTCCCCGCCCGGCGCGAGGTCGGCCAGCCCGGTCTGGCACCCGCTGAGGACGACCAGCCGGGCCCGCGCGCGCTGCTCGTTGAGCTCCGCGACCGTGACGCGGCCGGGACGGCGCGGGTCGCCGGGGTCGGCCAGGAGCAGGGCGGAGTCGCGGGGCGCGTGCGGGTCGAACCACGCGTGGCAGGCGAGATGGACGATGTCGTGGGTGGCGAGAGCGGTGCGGAAGGCCTCGGTGGTCGCGGCCCCGCCGACCGCCGCCTCCGCGCCGGTCAGGGCGGCGATTCGCCAGGTCTCGTGCTCGCTGTACGGCAGGGCGAGCCGGTCGTCGTCCGGATGCGGGTTCGCCATGATCATCATGTTGCGCAGCCGCGCGGGCGCCCCGCCGAGCAGCCGGTCCAGGATGGCCGCGCTCGGCGCGTAGGCGAGCTCGACCCGCTCCGCGAGCGGCCGCCCGCCACCGAGCATCGCGAACGGCAGGTAGGTGAGGACGCCGTACGGGATGATCACGAGGCGCTCCAGCCGGTCGATGGCCTCCCCGGCCGGTTCGACGAGCCAGTGGTGCAGTTGCTCCGCCGGCCGGGTGACGTCACCGTCGCGTTCCTCCAGGAGCCGGCGCAGGTGGGTGACCTTCCTGTCCAGGACACCGGGACCGACCGGGAGGCTGAACAGCCGCGCCTCGGTCTCGGTGGTCAGGAACGAGTACAGCCGCGACCCGCTCACGAAGAACTCCAGCACCCCGGTGCGCGCGCCCCAGGGCCGGGGGCCGAGCGGACCGGGCGAGTCTCCCAGCACGATCCGTTCCTTGCCCTCCAGGGCCTGGACCAGGCGGTCGTGCCGCCGCGACGTGGGGCGGGAGGCGTATTTGCGGGCGGCGGCGGTGACCTCGCGGGAGGCCCTGGCCCGCCTCTCGCCCGCGTCCGGCGGAGCGGCGGGGCGCCTGACGCCCATCCTGGCGAGGAAGACCCTGGCCCGGGCGTGCTCGCTCAGCCGCCACACCATGCCCCCCGCCCCGAAGTCGAAGGCGTGGTCGATCGCGTGCTGGTAGAGCTCCTCCCGCGAGGAGCGCACCGCCGCCCGGAGCTCGTCGTCACGGATGGTGGCCTGCGGGGACTCGTACCACCAGAGCGCTTCGAGCAGGTGGTTGAGCGCCTCCGCCGGGTCGTCCGCCAGCAGGGCGAACTCGACGTGCGCGTTCGTCACGGCCTCGGCGTCACCGTTGTCCCGCGCGCCGGTGAGCGCCGCGGCCAGTTCGGTGCGGGCCTGCCCGACGTCGGCGAGCTTGCGGGCCACCCGGCCGAGATGCAGGTGTACGAGGTGCTCGATCTCGCCGAAGAACGCGACGGCCGTCGCTCGCGCCGGCGTCGCGGGACCGGCGGGAAGGGCGGCCTGCCGCCCCGCGATCAGCGTCGCCTTGAGCAGGTACTCGGCCCGCAGCAGCTGGCCCCGCCGCTCGTTCAGCCGCGCGGTGGCCACGTTGCGGTGGACCAGGGTCGTGAACCGTTCCAGGCCTTCCAGATCGACGAGGGACGCGGAGACCTGCACGCACAGCGCCTCGGCGCGGGCGAACTCGCCGAGCCGTTCGTAGGCGTCGGCGAGGACCATCCTGAGTTCCGCCTCGTACGGGCCGGTGTCGCTGACGAGGCCCTTCTCGGCGGCCGCCACCGCCGCGGGCAGGCGGCCCGCGCGGATCCGGGCGCGGGCCAGGTCGCGGAGCGCCCCGGCGACCTCCGGCCCCCCGCGGGCGACCGAGGCCTCGGCCAGGCGAAGGGCCTCCTCCACCCGTCCCGCCCGCAGCGCGGCGTCAAAGGCGGTCATGAGGTGTAGAGCGCGCTGTGGTCGCCATGGTAGTCGATGAAGCGACGCTCCTCGCCGCTCGGGGCGCGGACGGTGATCTCATTGCCGATCGGGACGATCTCATGGAAACCCGCGCCTCCCAGAACCGAGAAGACCGGCGCCCCAGCACCGGTCGGGCCGATGACCTGCGTGACCATGACGGGACCTGCCGGGACGTGTCCGGGGTCGAGCTCGCGGACCAGCTCGTGGCAGACCCTGTCGGCGTCCTTGCGCATGCCCGCCTCCATGATGCTCACGGCGAGCGAGGGCATGAAGGCCTGCGCGCACGGCACCACCTCGCGGCGCTGCCGCATCCCGGTGAGGTACTCGGTGTGCAGGTCGAGGTGGAAGGCGAGGGTGGCCGCGAACTCCGCGCAGATCGCCTGGCTCGCGGTCCCCGGCTCCAGGCCGCCGGCGAGCGCTCCCACGCGCTCGTGCGCGCTGACGAGGTCGCCCTCGTTCAGGGGTTCCATCGCGGCCGTGAGCAGCCGTGGCAGCTCCAGCCCGTCCGTCCGGAGCCATTCGCCGACGAGCCCGAGCAGGGCTTCCACGTTCTCCGGTCTCGGCTGCCCGGCGTAGAAGGCCATGAGACGGGTCGAGACGAAGTAGGCGGCCACCGGTTCGCCGGTGGCGAGATAGGCCCAGAGAAGGTTGACGAACGCGCCGGTGTAGAAGGGCTGGAGCGCGACCGCCCGCTCCAGTGACCGCCGGGCGAGGGCGAACTCCTCCTGGCGCAGCAGCGCCACCCCGAGGTCGTAGTGGTGAAGAGGGTGTTCCGGTTCGAGGTCGGCAGCCGTCTCGAAGCAGCGGATCGCCGTGTTTAGCACACCCTCGTCGCTGGCGTAGGCCCCGACGTCGGAGAACAGTGCGGCATCCCAGTCGATCTCACCGAGGAGCTCGTCCGCCGCGGCGAGGACCGCCGCCGGGGCCTCACCGCCCCTGATCATGCCGACGAGGTGCTGTCGCGCCGAGTCCGGATCCATCTACCACCCCAAGTGGATTTGACTTACTGTACGAGCGTGCCTGAACGAAGGTCCAGCGTTCGGCGGCTGTGCCAGCAGTTCGCGCGGTTGCGGGCGAGTGCGGTGGCCGCCCCGGACGTGGCCGCGCTGGAGGCCCTGGTGACGGCCGCCAGGGACGGAGCGGACATCGAGGAGGGCCGGGCGGCCCTCGCCGAACGCCTCGGCGTGTCCGACCCGCCCCGCGGCCGGACCATCACCGGGGTGTTCGGGCTGGACGGCGGGCACACCGAGCCCGACCTCTACGTGTGCCCGGCCGGACTGTGCTCGCGAACGTGGCTGAACGTCCCGGGCAAGGGCGCGCCTCCGCGATGCGCGATCACCGATGCCGTCCTGGTCAGGGAGTAGCCGGTGGAGTCGTTCCTCTCCGGGCTGGGCGGCAAGATCGCGGAGAAGTGGCTGACGACGCTGGTCCTGCCCGGCCTGCTGTTCGCGGGAGCCGTCCTGGTCGCCTTCGCGCTCCCGCACGAGCACGCCCTCGACGTACACCTCCTGCTCGCCAGGACCCGGGCCGCGACCGCCGAGCTCGGCAGGAGCGGGGCCGCGTCCGTGATCCTGGTGGTCGTGATGACGCTGACGGCCGCGTCCGCGGCGGCGCTCGCCGCCCGCGGGTGCGGTTCCCTGGTCCAGTGGCTCTGGTTGCGGCAGTGGCGCGGGCCGCTGGCCCGCCGCCTCGTCGAGCGGCGGCGGGCGCGCTGGACGGCGGCCGACGACGCGCTCGCCGACCACCTCGCCGAGACCAGGGACGATCCCGCGCGCCGGGACGATCCCGTACGCCGGGACGAGCTCGCCGCGGTGCGGAACGGCATCTCGCTCGCCTATCCCGCCCGCCCGGTCTGGATCGCCGACCGGGCCCGCAGCGTGGACATCCGGGTCTGGCACGCCCACGGCATCGACCTCGGCTCGGCCTGGCCGCGCCTGTGGCTGGTCGTCCCCGACTCGACCCGTACGGAGATCGTCGCCGCGCGCGAGACCTTCGAGCGCGCCGGGGGCCTGGTCGGCTGGGGCCTGCTGTACACGGCTCTCGGCGCCATCTGGTGGCCGTCCGCGGTGGCGGGACTCGCGACCGCGCTGACCGGCTGGCACCGTACGCGCGCCGCCGTGGCCGGTTATGCCGACCTGGTCGAAGCCGCGGCCGACCTGAACGCGAAGGTCCTGGCCACCGAACTGGACCTGCTCGAACCGGGTGCCCCCTTCAGCCGCGACGTCGGCCTGAAAGTCACCCGCCTGCTCCGCAAGGGGACGTGATCGCTCTCATCACGCGGCGATGACCGCGCCGAAGCCGGGGCGGCCCACGTCGGTTCGGATCGTTTCCCATGGTCCGCGCTCGCCACTCGCTGGACGGCGGTTCACTACTTTGTGATACTGTGTAGTGGTACTCGGTGCTACGGAGTAGTAGGAAGAGCGAAAAGGACCCGCGATGGACGACCTGACGGAGATGCTGAAGGGCACGCTCGAGGGCTGCGTGCTGGAGATCATCGCCAGCGAGGAGACCTACGGGTACGCCATCACGCGCCGGCTGAACGAACTCGGCTTCACCGACGTCGTCGAGGGGACGGTGTACACCATCTTGCTGCGGCTGGAGAAGAACGGGCTCGTCCAGGTGACGAAACGACCCTCCGGGGTGGGCCCGCCCCGCAAGTTCTACGCGCTCAACGACGCGGGACGCGACCAGCTCGCGACGTTCTGGGCGAAATGGGAGTACGTCACATCACGGATCGACAAGCTCAAGGAGGGCGGGAGATGAGCTTCTGGGAGACCATCACGGGCAGTGATCTCACCAGGGAATGGAAGGCGTTCGAGGTCCGGGCCGGGGCACTGCCGGCCGACTACCGGGCGGCCTGGGAGGAGATCAAGGCCCACCTCTTTCCCTACGGGGACTTCACGGGCCGGAACCTGATGCCGATCCTCGACGGCGCTCTGGGGCTGCTCGAAGAGACGGCGGCCGACGGGCAGAGCGTCCACGAGGTGCTGGGTGACGACATCAAGGGCTTCTGCGCGGCGCTGGCCGGCGAGGAAGGTGGCCGGACCTATCGCGACCGGTGGCGCGAGCAGTTGAACAGGAACGTCGCGAGGAAACTGAACCGGCTGGGAGGCTGACGTGGGCATCCGGGACATCATCGAGGGCAAGAAGCAGTGGCGGGCGCACACGGCGCGGGTCAGGGCGCTCCCGCCGGACTACCAGATCGTCTACAAGGAGATCCAGAGATACTTCTTCAAGATCGGACCGGTCGACCTGCTCGACGGGTCCCTGCTCCCGGGGATCGTCGACTTCTTCGAGGAGGGCGCCGCGACCGGCAAGGGAGTCCTGGAACTCATCGGCGACGACGTCGCCGCCTTCTGCGACGACCTGGTCAAGGACTCGCGCACCTACGCGGACATCTACCAGGAGTCCGTCAGCGGGAAACCCGGCACGACCGGGAAGTGACCCTCGTCGGCTCGCCCCCGTCCGGCGGGCTCCACGCACGCGGCGTGCCCAGACGCGCTCGCGCCGCGTCCGCGGTCGTACGGCAGGACCGGTGTCGTACGACAGGGCCGGTGCGGCGGATCCGCGGCACCTGCCGGAGAGAGGTCAGAGCGGAGCGTTCACCGCGACCGGCAGGCCGAGCTGGGTGTACCACTCCAGCTGGTCGTAGTAGTCACGGTCGGTGACGATCAACCCGTTCTCGATGCTGGCCACCGCGACGCCGCGCACCGCGATGTGCCGGCCCGTGGCCTGCAGCACGTGGCCGTTGGCGAGCAGGAAGGGCCCGTTGTGCGTGCCGGTGAGCATGTACTCGGTGACCGCCGGATCGTCGAGCATGGGTTTGTTCCAGGCGGTGAACCTCATGTCCGGAAACCCCTCGAACAGGTGCGCGTAGTACCAGCTGACCTGCTCTCGCCCCTCTATGATCCCCGTGGGCGAGACCATGATGGCCTCCCGGGCGAAGTGGCGCACGATGCCCTCCACATCGTGCTCGTTGAAGGCTTCAATGATCTTGTCCTTGAGCTGCCGGGCACTTGTCATCGGCATCACCCCCGCTCGCGCTCCGCGCGTTTCCCCAGGTTAACACCCTCTAGCGAAGGCAGCCCGGGGCGTCCCGCCAGAGCCGGATACGGGGTGTAGGCGCAGAGGTGATCGGCGTGCCGGTCGGCGGTTCAGTCGCCTGCCGCCGCTTCGATCGCCCGCTTCATCTCCACCGCGCCGCGTTCGACGCGAATCCGGATCTCGGCCGCGAGCGCGTGCGGCAGGACGTCGGTGGTCCAGATCAGCCGGCCCGCCTCGGGGGAACCTCACCCGCCGCCTCACCTGGCCTGCCAGACGAGCAAGGCCGCCTCGACCCGGTTTCGCACGCCGAGCCGTGCGAAGGCCGAGCTCAGGTAGCCCTTGACCGTTGCTTCGCTGAGGTGCAGCGTTTCCCCGATCTCCGCGTTGGAGTGTCCTTCGGCGACCAGGTAGAGGACGTCGCGTTCCCGTGGGGGCAGGCTCGCGAGGATCCGCCCGGCGGTGTTCACGACCTCGCGCCGGTCCGCGGCCGACCGGGCATCGCCGATGACCATGGCGGCGACGGTCGGCGCCAGGCACGCCCCGCCCACCATGACCGGCCGCAGACCGGCGAGCAGGTCGCGCGGATCCCCTACCTTCAGGAGGAACCCGGTTCACCCCCAGACTTATGGCGCGACGGACGTATTCGGTCTCTCCGAAGGTCGTGAGCACGATGATGCGCTGCCCCGGCCACCGGCGGCGGATCTCGGCCGCGGCCGTGAGGCCGTCACCGCGGGGCATCCGGATGTCGAGCAGGACGACGTCCGGTACGCAGCGGTCCACCTGTTCCACGGCTTGGTGCCCGTCGGCCGCCTCGCCCACGAGCTGTACCGAACCGTCGCTGGTCAGGATCGTCCGGAGTCCGGCCCGGACGTCGGGATCGTCGTCCACGACGAGCACCCGGATCATCGCCAGGGCCCTCTGCGCAGGTCGTGCACGCGGGTGAGGGTTTCACCGTCGTCGCAGATCTGGAACGTGGCGATGCCCAGTGGGAAGTTCCCGTCGGTGAAGTAGCGGCAACGCCAGGACGCGGGGATCGGGTCGGCCGGGATGAGAAGACGGACCGGCGCCTGCCGTTGCGGCAGGTCCCTCGCGGAGGCGACCGGCTGTCCGGCCGCCAGGCCGGCGAACCGGTCCCGTTCGACCACCGTCGCGTACGTCGCCCAGGTGTGGAAGGCGAGCAGCACGCAGACGGCGCCGAGCGCCGGCAAGAGCACCCAGCGCAGCGTGGCGGCGCCGGGCCGCCGGGCCGGCGCGTCGTCTGCCGGCGGCGCGTTGTCGTACGACGAGCCGGGGAAGGGGATGCGGGCGAACGTCACGCGTGTGCCGTCGGCACCGCGGACCGACAGCTCGCCGTTGAGGGCCCGCACGCGCCGTTCCAGCCGGGCCAGCCCGGACCAGCCGCCGGTGTCCTCGCCCGCGTCCCCCGCCGTGGCCACGGTGACCAGCTGGGCGTCGCCCTCCACGGTGAGGCGGATGCCGACCGGTGCGCCCGGGGAGTGCTTCGCCGCGTTGGTGACGGTCGGCGGATTCTTGCCCGTCAGGTTCACCGATAGCGGGCGGACTGGGCATCTCCCTCAAACGCCGCGCCACGCGTCCGGCCGCCTTGTCGAGCTCCCCTTCGATCTGCTCCGATCCCGCGGCGGACACCCTGGGCGTCAGGTACGGCAGTGCCGGCACGCGCCGTATACGCAGGTACGTCGGCGGATGGGTCGTGTCGACCCCCGTCTTCTCGACGCGGGCAAGCTCGCGGTGTCGTTCGAGCTCGGTTTCGGTGACGGCGTCCAGATGGGACCGGAGAGCCGTCCACAGGTTCCCGGTTCCGACGGCCACCGCGCTGGATGCGAGGAAGCCGCTGACCGAGTGCGTCCGGGTGATCAGGACGTCCAGCAGCGAAGCGGCGGCCGCGGAGCCGGCCACCTGGGCTTGCATCTCGTCAGCACGGTACTCGGCGTGCTGGGAGGAGCGGTTCAGCAGGAGTTCCAGCAGGAAGATCAGGACGCGGACGGGAATGCCCAGGATCGCGAGGAGGCACGCGGTGATGAGGGCGGACACACCGTCACCGGGTTGCCACCCGAAGCCGGTGACGACGCGGAGCTCGTGGAGCGAGTGCAGGGCACTGCCGACGACGAGGCCGTGTCTGGCGTCGCCGTTCCGGGAGTGGGCCATCTCGTGGGCCAGGAGGGCGAACAGGATGCCGACCACCGTCAGGCGGGTGACCAGGTACACGCCGGTGACGAGGAAGGCCGGTGCCAGAAGGTGGACGACCAGGGCGAGGACGTAGCCGCTGGTCCGGGACACACGACCGGCCGTTCGGCGCGACCGGACGGGAGCCGGCGCAAAGGGCGGGAAGGGCCCAGGAGATCGCGAAGACTCCTGAGGCGTGCTCGGTGTTTCGGCCGGTAGGTCGGTGGACACGACGAACAAAGTGTCAGAACCCGAGAACGGCGGTAAGACGCCGAAGGTGGCCGGTTACGCGGTCAGGCTTGGATCACCTCTCCGGATCCGGTGCGGAGGAGTGAACGCGACTTCCGGATGAGATGACCGGACCGATTTCCAACTCTTCGGGCCGACCCGTCGCGGTGTGTCCGATGGAGTCGTCGAAGCCCGGTCGGGCCACGGCCGCGAGCGGCGATCGTCTGTCGCTCATCCGCGGAATCCCCGGTGGATGTGACGGACGGCGCATCCCGAAGAGCCCTAAGTGACCGAAAGCGGCCATAAGGATTGCCGGGCACACGCTGTCGTGTTCCACTCAAGACCTCTTATCACCCAATAAGCGGGTATCGAAGTGGCGTGATCGGGTGCGGATGCGCGGCGTTCCCGATGCGCGGATTCGAGGTCTTCTCGCCTCGCTCTCCGCCCAGGTGTTCTTTCTCGCGCGTATTTTTCTGATGGTTCGCTTGAGGAGCGACATATCATATCGCGCCATGCGAATCTATTACGGTTATCCCAATTCGGATTCATTCTCAAATGGATATTTGACGGACATGTGGGATGCGGTTAAAGATTGGGCGAGAAATCGCGATTAACAGTGATCGTGATGCCAGAGGGCGCTCAGAGCGCCATTTGGGAGATGACCCATGCCGGGAACCCGCCCCGCCCTCCCCGACGCCACCACCCCTGAATTCCAGGAAGAGGCCCTCGCCGAGGCGAACGCCTTCCGCGCCAAGCACCACGCCCCGCCGCTGGTCATGGACCCCGAGCTCAACGCCTACGCCCAGGCGCGGGCGGCCTCCCGCTCCGAGCAGGAGAAACTCAAGGCGGGTCACGCCGATCTGCGCCCGCAGACGGGGGAGAACATCTTCTGGGGCGGTGGCTCCGAAGCTCTGCCGGGATCGGACGCGGTCAACCGCTGGTACAGCGAGATCGGCGCCTACGATTTCGCCGCGGCCCAGTTCTCGGCCGGCGCCGGCCACTTCACCCAGCTCGTCTGGAAGTCCAGCACCAAAGTCGGAATCGGACGCGTCGCGGGGCAGGGCAGCGAATACTTCGAGACGTACATCGTGTTCGTCTTCGAGGAGCGCGGGAACATGCAAGGCGCTTTCGCGGAGAACGTCCTGCCCGCCTGACCGGACGGAGTTCCGTCCGCCCAGAACGATGGGCGGATGACCGTGTTAGACTGTCGGGAATGATTGGATTTTATCCATTTCACGGTTGATTTCCGAAGTCTGGCATATAGCCGTAAATATGTAATTTGCCCGCTGGGTGCCGTTTAGTGTGAACTGTCCGTTGCCGTCATCTGTGATCACGAAGGAATAGAGGTCACAGGTTCATCTGCATCGTCAAGGCGGCAGTGCTCCGCGCCGTCGTCCGGCGCGGCGCGCCCGTCCGCGCCGGACGGACATCGGGACCGGGCATGCGGCCTCGGGGCCGGTCCCGTCCCGCGCCCGCCCGGCGCGGACGGCCGGACCCCGCCGCCGGCGTTCCCGGCTTATCGGAAAGTGACTTACGGCTCTCCGGGGGTTCAGGAAGCGGATCCTTCGTGCCGGGTGGCGGAGCGAGGGGCTCCCCCTGCGGTCAGGGCACTCCTGCTGGAGCGGGCGGCATGGGCGTACGCCTCTGAAAGGCAGAGATACCAGATTGAGGCCGAAAGAGCCCTTGAGGAAGCCGGCAGGGCGCTTGAGGAGAGCAGTGGTGAGCCGAACCCGGGTTGGGCACTCCGGGTTGACCGGCTCGAACCTCAGATCATGACGGGACGGTGCTGGGTCGCGCTGAATCGACCCGTTAAGGCCGTCGCCGTTCTTGAGGATGCCCTCTCGGAATACGAGGACACCCACGCCCGAGACAAGTCCCTCCATACGACCTGGCTTTCGGAAGCGTACCTGGACGCCATCGCGTGAATTCGGAGCGCGGGCCGCGCCCCCGGGTGCGGTCTGAGGTCCCGGGGGCGCGGCCGCGTCAGTTAGACCGCGACCTTCCCGTGCCTACTTCTTCGGCACGTACAGCCGGATGTTGTCGATGCGGGCCTGGCCCTCACCGACGTTCGTGTACGGCTCACCGATGACGAAGTAGTCGGGGTAGGCCGAGCCGGCCGGCCACTGGTTGCCCCACGTCTTGGAGCCGAACGCGCCCTGCGCGGTGTGCGAGGTGTTGAACTGGCCGTTGTACTCCTCGGCGTCCACGTTGTAGTGGAAGATCGGGACGTTCGCCCCGACCACGCCGGCGTCGTCGTCGATGAAGCCCCGGGTGAACCGGTAGGTCTGCTTGCCGACGTTCTTGAAGACGCCGCTCACCTCGAGCGTGTAACCCGCCTCGGTGCGCTCGATGGCGAACGTGTAGTCCTTGTGGGGCATCAGCTCGGGCTGCAGTTCCACGGCCGACTTCTGCACGCCGGAAACCGGCCGGCGGTCGCAGCTCGTCACGAACGTCTGCGACTGGCCGAGCGAACCCGTGAAGTAGAGCATGTTCACCGTGGTGCGGTTGCTCGTGTCCCAGGGGTACTTCTCACCGGTCAGCGAGTTGCAGACGTCGTAGCCGTTCGTGTTCCGGGACGGGGCCGGGCTGAACTGGTCCATGAGCACCTTGCGGTGCCAGTGGTACATCGCCAGGTTCCGGGGCATCGCCGGGAAGTCCAGGATCGACATGAAGTGGAACGCGTTGTACGCCTCGTTGCTGTCCTCCCGCACGGAGCGGGTGGCGCAGGGGTCGGCCGGGTCGATGTCGTTCGGGTCGCCGACCCAGGGGTAGAACGTCTTGCACTCCCCGAGGGCGTACCCGTTGTACTTGCCGTCGTAGAACAGCGAGCCGTTACGCAAGCCGCCGAAGTCGAGCGTCTTGAGGTCGTACTCGATGCGGTAGTACTTCGGCAGCGGCTCGGTGTTGCGGATGATCGCGCCACCTGTGTAGTGAGGCACGGTGATCTTGGCGACGGCGCCCGCGGTCTCCAGCTTCTCCGTCTTGATCGACGGACGTTCGGCGGTGTCGGTATAGCTGTCGTCGACCCGCCCGCCGCTCTCGCGTGTGGAGAGGGACGCCGTGAGCCAGCCGTCCCGGCCGAACTCGGTCTCCTGACGGTAGGTCCGCATGGTCGCCATCGCCGCGTCGAACTTCGGACCGAGCTGAAGGCGGTAGAGGTCGCCGTTGTCGTCGTTGAAGTCGTCGACCGGCTCGCTGTAGTCGTCGCGCACCCACGGGCTGGCCTCGGTGCGGATCTTCTTGTTGAACGGCTCGTCATATTTGAGCCGCCAGCGGACGGGGGTGGGTTCCGGGTCGGGATCGGCGGCCGCGCACGGCGGGGTCACGCCGTCGTCGTCCTGGATGATCGTCAACTTCACGCTGTGGAAGGTCACCCCGGCCGTGCCCGCCTCGACGCGGAAGTCGGCGCCGCCGTTCTCGCGGTTGGCGAACCGGGCGTCCATCAGCTCGAAGCCCGCCGTCTTCCACGTGTTCGACCCGGTGCGGTTCACCGACCCCGTCGAGCCGTACGCGCTGCCGGTCGAGTCGTACTGGACGCGGAACGTGGCCCCGCCCTCGTCGAAGTACTCGACCTGCAGGCACGCGACGAACGCGCCGTCGAAGGCGACCGCGTCGTCGACCTGGAAGTACATGTGCTGCGCCGGTGCCGAGGTCTGCACGGTCTTGCGTGCGCTCCGCCCGCCGACCGTCACGGGTGCGGTCGCGCCGTCACCCTCCTCGATCTGGCGGAGACCGTTCTCCTCGTTGACCTCGCCCAAGACGATCGAGGCGCTGGGCTCGTCCGCGGCGGCCGATGTCGCGGCGGCCGACGTTGCGGCGGTCGGTGTCGCGGCGAGGAGCAGAGACGCCCCCAGGGTGACCACGCTCAGGGCCGCCACGGCCGAGCGACGTCTGCGATTGCGAGTTGTTGCTCTCATTGCGCTTCCTTCTTCGTTGAGCAAGGCGTCCGTTCGTGCCGCTCCGAGCCTCGGGGCCGCGCGTGAGGCGCGGCCCCCGTCACGGGTGCCGATGTGCGCTGATTCGGTTCACTCGGACGCCACCGTCTCCAGGGGCTCGAACGCCTTGGTCGTACTTGACGACTTCCTCATCGTCGGCATTTCTGTCGTCGCCATTCGAATAACTCGAATCCTCTTCGATTTGGTACCTGATCACAGCCTTGATAAATGCGAGACACCTTGTCAAGGGTTTCGATTCGTGGACTTTCCTGGCTGATCGGCGGATTCCTCATCGGGGATTCGAGTATGTCGAATCGACGGTTCATCTCGACACCGGCGTAGGCCGTCGACGGTCGCGGCCACGGTGATGGATCGCGGCAACCGGTCACGCCGCTTACCGCAAGGGGAGGCAGACCCTCGGCCGCATGTCGAGCGCGAGCCCGGTCGCCGGTAGTCGGCGTTCGAAGGACGTCAGGCGCACGCTTGCTCATGCCAACCCCGCGACCCACTCGGTGGACGTGGCCACCAGCCGCGTTGTCAATGGCCAGTTGCCAAATGAATCGAAACAACTTGAGGAGGGCCTTGCATTAATTGTGGAAGGCATTCAGATCGCTGTAGAGCGGGCTCTTCCTTATCTCGGCCGCGTGGCAATAACGCTCCTCCGCAACCTCTGTCAGCAGAACCCTTCGGAGTTCGCGGAGACGTGGCGTAAGGCGACCTCAACTGAACCGCCGGGGGATGACGCAGTGATCATCTTGGCGCAGAGGGCGGGCCCCTCCGTCAAGCAGGCGAAAGCCTTCAGCCAGGCCTGAGCCACGCCGTACGCCTGGCTCATTGAGGCGATCAATACTCTGAGCTGCCAGGACGTCTGGGCAACCGGCCATGTAGGTCTCTGAATTACATGATCGAGATTGCTTTGACGAGCGTGTAAAGCTTCAGAGGGTCCATAAAGCTTCAGAGGGTCGATCGCGAGGATTCTCATCACATGGTCGAAGGTGGTCCGCTCTGCGGCCCTCCGCGCGTCGGGCGGTCACTGGCCGCGCTGCGGCTCTTCGGCCGGTCGCGGCCGGCATCGGTCACGCGCCAACGCCACCATGTGAACAATCTCAGACAAGACAAGAGCATCACCAGCCACGGCAGGCCACGCGGAAAGCATATCTCCGACAGAGTCCCGCGTGCCGGCTCGGCCCATCGTACCGGGAGTGTTTTTCATCCTAAGTGGCGGTCTTCCTCAACTCGAAACCACTCGTATAAAACACTTTGATCTTTGCTGGCGTTACCCTCGTCCGAGTGTTGTTCCTGAAGTGGCACACCACCCGCACGACTGCCGGATGTCGGAACACATGTGTGTTGAAGTTTTCACGAAATCCGGTGCCGGCACCTACTTGAGCGTAGGCCCTGGACGTCGTCTCATGTGGCGAGTCGGCGGTAGCAAATGAGGGCGGCGGCGAGGGCGACGAAGGAACCGAAGTGATCGGCCCGGCGTTCGTAGCGGCGGTGTAATCGGCGATTGCCGACGCGTTCGCCCGACCACCCAGCGGTGCCGGCTGTGTCGCCGGCTGGACTCGATGCCGCGCCGGGCGATGCGTGGGACGATTCCGCGTCCGCGCGGGAACACGCGCAGGTGCGGGTAGTCATACCCCTTGTCGCCGTGCAGCTTGGCCGGACGGCGGCGACGTGGCCCGCGCCGGGAACGGATCGGCGGGGTGCCACGCACGAGCGGTTCCAACACCTTGCTGTCGGGGGTATTGGCGGCGCTGATCGCGACCGAGATGGGCAGGCCGGTCTGGTCGGCGATGATATCCAGGCAGTAAGGAGGAGAAGGTGTTCACGCGGGGGCATCCACGACCTTCTCGACAGCCGCTACCCCGGCGAGGAGATCGCCGACATCCTGACGAAGCACATGCACGCGGGGGGCGGCGAGCACCCCGTGGCGCGGGACACCCTCCACCGGCGCACGTCCCGGGCCGGCCCTTCGCCGAGATCCTGATCACACGGCCTCCGCGCTCCGAATCCACCGTTCGCGTCTCCCGCCGCCGCATCACGGGCGCGCCGCCTGCCCGTCAGTCCTTCCTGCTGTCCCAGGGGTCGCCGATCCAGCTGTCGAAGGAGGGAATTAGGGCCACGAGGGCGGCTCCGAGCCGCCAGTCCAGCTCCGGTGCGTACAGACGTACCGTGTCCCCGGACGACTTGAACTCAAGCGGGACCTGTCCGCCGGAGCGCCACTTGATGCGGCGTGGGCCTCGCGGGAAGTCGCCACCGCCGCCGCCGAACAGGGCGGCCACGAGGATGAGCGGCAGCAGGGGCGAGCAGAGCCACCACACGCACCACCAGAACAGTCGGCCCTTGTATCCCACCGCGTCGGGGCTGCCGGCGCGGCTCACAGTCCAGCGTGTGCGCAGTCCCTGGCTGAACGCCTTGTCACGCGTGAACATGCCGAGCGGTTCGCCGTGCGGGTCGAGCACCTCGAACTGTGCCCGCCCGCTGCCCGTGGAGACGGTGACCAGGGTGGCGACCCGCGCCTGGCGATGCTCGTCCGCCCACAGGACGAAGGAGCGGGCTCCGCTCTTCCGAGCCGCAAGGTAGGCGGATATGCCGTTGGGCAGCACCTCGCGTTCCACATAAGCGACCGGCCGCGAAGGTCCTGGTCCGTCGGAGAAGCTGATCCGGCAGTCGAGCTGCCCGCCAGGGGTGGTCCTCAGTCGCCGCAGTGCTTGCAAGGTCAGAGTGCTGGTCACCTGACGGGCTCCTTCGCGCGTGTTTGTGTCGAATGGTCAGCACGAAGGTACGCGTGCGCGGCCTCCGTTGTTCCCTTCCAGCGACTCGGCCGGCACCGCTGGGCGGTGGAACGGCCCTTCCTCCTGGCTGACCGGCACCCGCCGATTACATCGCCGCTACGAACGCCGATCCAATGACTTCGGCTCCTTCGCCGCCCTCATCCGCTACCGCTTACTCGCCAAATGAGACACGGTTTTAATTCGGGCCACCTTGACGTCGGGAGGCACGGCCACCGTGGGTTCGGAAAGGAACGGCCGGCCGACCTCCCAGTTCACCGGCTCGCGGCAGGCCTGCTTGAACCTGCCGTAGGACCAGGTGCGGATTCAGTCGAGATTGGATTTCACTCGTTGATCCAGGTGCGGGTCCGACCATGTCCGCGCCGTTGTTACCTGGTGCGCAGGGCCCTGAGAAATCCAGCGCCTGTATGCCGATCATATTCTCTGAATATACCGAGGTCATATAGAGTTCGGTCGGAACAAAACTTGAAAAACGTCTGGAAAGAAAGGGGTTTAAATAACCGGAAAGCAGAAGAGGATCGCAGGCGTTGGGTCTGTTCTCTGCGTTTCGGTTGGCGTCGTTGCCGGGGCGGCACGGAGATGCGGATGTGCGAGGGTCACGTGCTCGGCGCCCGCGCAGCCGACCGGCTCCACCCTCACCCGGTTCGACGTTCACTCTTCGGTCTTACCGCGCTCCTCGAAAGTATCTTCCGAACGGCCAGATGATCATCTGTCCAGGAATGCCTCGCATGGCAAAGGAGAACCAGTGCGACCCCTCACGCGACTCCGGCTTCCCACGATCGGAGTGGCTCTCACCGCCACCCTCGGAGCCGGGCTGTTCATGGCGCCCGCTGCGCACGCCGCGCCCGACCAAAGAATCAGCTACGTCAAGCGAGTCAAGCCGATCCAGTCCGTGATCACCCATGTCGCGATCAAGGACCACCGTGGCCGGCAGTACCCGATCAAGGTGACCACCACCTGGGCCTACAAGTCCTCCAAGTCCGCGCAGCTGCGGTCCATCGTGATCCGCGAGAACGGCTTCCCCAGGGGCGAATGCATCTTTCCGGATCTTTACCTCGCGAACGCGAACGACTGGAAGGCCCAGCGGGGTACATACGGCAAGATCTGCGACGGCGGCTCCAAGGCGTATTCGGTCATGAGGACGGTCCGAGTGCAGGGCCGCAGCAACCTCGGGCAGCTCTGGATCCGGACTCCCAACCCGAGTCACCCCGGCTGCTGCGGAGCGCGGCAGTACACCATCCAGTACAACATCGCAAAGCGCTGAGCTCACTTCTCGGCCTGACCTTTTCCGAGTACCGCGAGAACCGCGATCGGGAGCGGCGGCATGACCGGGAGCACCGGAGAGCACGGGCTCTCCGGTGCTCCCGGCCGGCTCGATCGGCGGCCCGCGCGTGGTCGGCGTCGAGCCGGTCGTCCAGAGGGTGACGACCTGCTGCTCCTCCGGCTCGACACACGACTGCGGGAAGCTGTGGGCGATAGGCGTGAACGGCGCCCACACCAGGTCGCCCAGGCCGAACACGATCACGCCGAGGTGGGGTCGCACGTACGGGGCGAGCACCATCTTCAGCGGCATGTGGAAGAACACCACGACCAGCAGTCGTGCGGCGACCGGTCGGTGCCGCAGGATCCGCCCTCCGACTTACCGGCCTTGGACGGCGCAACGCGTCGCGGCCCTCAGCGCGACGTCAGCGAGTGGGTCGGTCAGTGGAACTCGTCCGAGGCTCTGCAGGTCATGATCGCGTCCAGGGCCAGGCCCCCGTCCAGCACCCCTTCCACATACCCACATCCTGCTATGTAGCTACCTCGCGCGGCGATCGCGGCGAAGACCGCTCCGGAGAACAACTGCCTGCCGGCGGGATTGGAGATCCGTGGATGGACGCTACACCTGGTGGCGTTGTTACAGACCTTCGTCTTGCGCGCGGTTTTCATCGGGTTGTTGTGGCGGTTGACGTCCGCCGAGACGATGATGCGGTTCTGGACCCGGTTGCATACGACGACGTACGAGGCGACGACGGCAGAGCCGCTCGTGGAGATGCCGGAGACCTGCCCGCGGCAGTTGTCACGGTTGGCGGCCTGTGCCGGCAGCGCTCCGACGAACAGGGATCCCGCGGCGATCGTTGCCACGAGGGCGACCCTTATGCATTTGTTCATGGAAAACCCTTCGCGATCGGAGGACGTGCGAGATGTCGCCTCCTGGTGAATCGAGATGAGAACTGCAATTGACGGCGTGGAGGGCCCTGTCCGAGCGTCAGATCCCGAATTGGAACGTCCCGCGCAGGACGGTGCCTCGCCCGCTCCAGTAGCTCTCGTAATCGGCCCGGTAGGTGACGTCCTCGAAGGCGGTGAGTACCGCACAGGTGGCGCCCGGGTGCCGGATGTTGTCGTCTCTGATGACGATGGGTCTTCCGATCACACCTGGGCGGGTCAGGGTCACCTCCACCCAGGCCGTTCCTGTGGTGTCGTCCGCCCGGACGCACAACTCGTTGGTGGGGTCGGCGTAGCGGACGATTCCGTCTCCGACCTCCCGTTGAAAGCTCGCCGCCAAGGCCGGCTGTGCGAGGATGACACTCGCTACCGCGACAGCGACGCCGACGGTGACCGTTTTGAGCGGATTCATCGTTCCTCCTTCTCGGACGGAGATCAACCCTTCGGGGCGCCTGGTATTAAAGGGCGAAATATGGCCTCTAACGAGGATTCGTCATGCTCGAATCCCTCTGACGGGCCGGAGTTCGTTGGAGTGATCGTTGCACCCGGCGGTCGCACTGTGGAATACGCGCGGAATACGCCCGGTCACTTGAGCTCGACGGCACCGCCGGTTCGAAACCCGGGTCTCGGCCCTGCCCGCGATGGAGTGTGACGGTCCCGAAGAGGGCACGGACATTGTCAGATCCTGATCCTCGGCAGGCGGCACCCGGCTCTCCGAGACCGCCGGCCGTCTGATGGCGGTCGCCCACGGCGAGTGTCGCCGAGAGCCTGGCCGCCCTTCACCCGAGGCGGGAGTCCAGCGTTCTCACGCCGTTCTCGTGCGAGATCCCGCGGAACAGTTCACGGGCCTCCTCCCAGACGGCTCTGGCCGTACGGTGGTCGCCGGCGGCGGCGTGGGCGTCGCCGAGGGCGCGGAGCGTCCGCGCCAGGTAGGGGATCGAGCCGCGGGTCCGCCACACCCGGACCGAGCGTTCGAGGGTGGCGACGGCGGCGGGCAGGTCTCCTTCGGCCAGGTTCAACTGCCCGAGCACGCTGAGCGCGTCGGCGAGATAATGGCCGAAGTTGCCGTCCTCGCTGTGGGCCAGCGTAAGTTCGGCGGTCGCCCTGGCCCGCTCGTCCCCGACCGCGGCGAACAGTTTCGAGAGGTAGAGCAGCGAGAACGTCTCCAGATAGCGGTAGTTCAACCGCCGTGCCATTCCCAAGGAGCTCTCCAGCAGTTCCTGGCCGCCCGTGATGTCACCGCAGAACGATTTCGCCGCACCGAGGAACTGGGTGATCGTCGTGGTGTAGTGAGCGTTGCCGAGCGCCTCGGCGACCTTCGTCGCCTGCTCCAGGACCTTGAGCGCCCCTTGAGGGTCGTCCTCGCCGTAGATGATCGCCATCACGTGGTAGGCCCGCGCCTGGCCGCCGAGGTAGTTCGCGTCGGCGGCCGTCCGCAGAGCGTGCTCCGCCAGGGCGAGCGCTTGTGCACCACCGTTTCCGTCGGCCGTCATGCTCCAGGCCAGGGTCGCCAGGGCGTCGGCCATTCCGACCGGATCGTCCAGCATGGTGAACAGATCGAGGAGCTGCGAAGCGCCGGTCCGCATCCGTGTCATCGCCGGTCCGGGACCCGCCGGTGAGCTCCAGGTGGTGACCTCCAGGAGGCCGCGCATCAGCACGGCCTCGCCGCGCTTGTCGCTGGCCTCCCGGCAGAGCGCGAGCGCCTGCTCGTGCATGCGCTGCCAGCCGTCGTACAAGCCACGCACGTTGAGGTACGTCTCGGTGGACCCCGCGAGATCCCATGCGAGCTGGGTCAGGCGCGCCTCGCACGCCTGGGCGACCCCCGCCATCAGCGCGGCGTGCTCCGCGCCGAACCAGGCCATCGGATCGGCCAGCAGCGGGCCGGAAACCGCCGCCGGCAGCCGCCAGCGCGGAGCAGAGCTGTGCATGAGCGCGTA
Source organism: Streptosporangium sp. NPDC002721 (assembly GCF_042888905.1). Classification (NCBI taxonomy): domain Bacteria; kingdom Bacillati; phylum Actinomycetota; class Actinomycetes; order Streptosporangiales; family Streptosporangiaceae; genus Streptosporangium; species Streptosporangium sp. NPDC002721. The sequence continues at coordinate 11,927 of NZ_JBIAQI010000042.1, read as the reverse complement.
GCAGGGGCCCTGGACGTGCTCCGCCGCGACCTCCGCCAGCGCCAGCCACGCCCCCAGGGCCCGCCCGAGCGCGGCCCGGCGCTCGGACTCGGAATCCTCGCGCTGCGCCCGCTCACGCGCGTACAACCGGATCAGGTCGTGGAACCGATACCTGAGCCCGCCCGTCTCGTCCGTCCCGGTTAGGTTCAGCAGATGAGCGTCGATCAGGGTTTCGATCTCGTGTTCCGCCTGCCGTACCGGCACGTCCAGGAGGGCCGCCATCGCCCAGGGGGCGAAATCGGGCGCGTCGAGCAGTCCGGCCAGCCGGAAGGCCCGCTGCGCACCCGCGGGAAGCGTCCGGTAGCTCATCTCGAATCCCGCGCGGATGTCGAGGTCGCCCGCCACGAGTTCGTCCAGCCGGTGCCGTTCCTCCCCAAGGACACCGGCGAGGTGGGACAGACTCCACTGCCTTCTGCCGAGGAGCCTGGCCGCCGAGATGCGGACCGCCAGCGGAACCCGGCCGCACAGCCGGGTGATCTCCAGAGCCGCGTCCGGGTCGTCCTGGACGCGTTCGTCCCCGACGATCCTTCTCAGCAGGTCCATCGCCTGGGCCGACGGCAGGACGTCGAGTTCCAGCAGGTTCGTGCCCTCGAGACCGACCAGCCGGACACGTCCGGTGAGGAGCACGGCCGTGCCGGGGGCCCCGGGCAGGAGCGGCCGTACCTGCTCCTCTCCGGCGACATTGTCGAGCAGGATGAGTATTCTGCGTCCGGCCAGGCAGCTCCGGAAGAACGCCACGCGTTCTTCCAGGGATTCGGGTATGCCGGTGGCGCTGATGCCCAGTGCGAACAGGAACCGGCTGAGCACGTCCTCCGGGCGGGCAGGGTCGGCGGAGGCACCGCGCAGGTCCGCGTAGAGCTGGCCGTCGGGGAAGCGGCCCGCGATCCGGTGCGCGACGTGTACGGCGAGCGTGGTCTTGCCCAGGCCCCCCAGGCCCGCGATGCTGGCCATGGCGACGGTGCCCGGCCGCGGCTTGGTGAGGACGTCGGTGAGTTCTGCCACCTCGCCGTCCCTGCCCGTGAAATCCGCGATGTCCGGCGGCAACTCGGCGGGGGTGGGGGCCGCTTGAGGTTCAGGCGTCGAGGCCGTGGCAGGGACGGGACGGTCGGCGGACAGGGCACGCATGTGCTCGCTCGGCTCGACGCCCGGTTCGTCCGACAGGCGCGCAGGAGTGTCACGGTGGGCCGGCCTGTACGGGCCCGGCCCCACAGGGGCGCCCGTGATCGTCGCCATGACGCGAGGAACGAGGTCGAGTGAGGGGTCCTGAGTGAGGATTCTCTGATGCATGTCGCGCAGCTCTTCGGCCGGGTCCAGACCGGTCTCCTCGATCAGGGTCTTGCGGGCACGCGCGTATTCGGCGAGCGCGTCCGCCCGCCGGCCACAGCGGTACAGAGCCAGCATCAGCTGCGCGCGCAGCCGCTCCCGCAGCGGATACTCGTTGGTGAGCGCGGTCAGCTCGCCCAACAGCCCGGCGTGGCGTCCCAGCCTCAGGTCCACGGCGATCCGCGACTGCAAGACCGACAGGCGGACCTCGTCCAGCCGCGTGGCCTCCGCGGCCAGCATCGGGACATCGGTCATGCCGACGAACGCGGGCCCGCGCCAGAGACTCAGCGCCTCGTGCAGGCGGTGAGTCGCTTCCTCCGGTTCACCGGCAGCCTCCACCGCCTGCCCTGAGCCGGCCAGGTTCTCGAACCTCGCCGCATCCAGCTCGTCCCGGACCACCGGCACCAGATAGCCGGAGCCGTGCCGCACGACGCGAGCCGGGTCGCCCAGGTGCCGCCGGAGCCGGTGGACGTAGGTCTGCATGTTCTTGGTGGCGCTCTTCGGAGGGGTGTTCCCCCACAGTGCCGAAGCCAGTTGATCTTCCGAAACAGGATTACCCGCTCGGCACAGCAGAACCGCCAGCAGCACCCGCGCCTTGGGCGTGCCGAGATCGAGCTGCTCACCCTCTTGCCACACCGTCAGCGGACCTAGTATCCCGAACTTCATCGCGCCCCCTTGACTGGAGGCACTGTAAACCTGGACGGCCTGTTCCGGTGATCCACTTGGTGACGAAACGATTGCGAACTCTTCCCGCCCGGGCCGGATTCCAGAGCATGACCAGCCGGCTGCCGAACCGTGTCATGACCCCGTTCCGCCAGGTCTGCCACGTAGGCGGCCCTAAGCAGAGGGGAAGGAAGGTGCGCCAGGGGTGTGCGGCTCTCGACATGACTGATTCCCGTCGGAGACACAACGCTGGTAATCAGGGTGATGGTGGTCGCTTCGGCAGGATGGGGCAGGCCGAGGAGATCGCCTGTGCTGCCGGCTTGTCACTGGCGGGATCCCCGGCCGGCTGGTCGGTCTGCTGGAGGGGGGCGGTGTTTGGCATGTGTTCGTGGTGCGGTTGGTTCTTCCGGTGTCGTTTTCGGTGTCGGGAGTCGTAAGAGGGAACCCGGTGTGAGTCCGGGACTGCCCCGCAGCGGTGAGTGGGAACGAACGCCGTCATCGGCACTGGGTGTGTGTCACCTGGGAAGCGACGGTCAGTAGGGATTGTGTGTGATGCCCGCGTATCGGGGGCCGTCGCGAGTTGAAGCGGGCGACGGAGGATTACTGGGCCGGGCGCGTCGATGCCGCCGGCTTGCAGGAGGCGGCCGCGGGGTTGCGGCAAGGGGTGTGGCGGGAACTGTCGGAGGCGGGGCTGGACGCGGTGCCGTCCGACACGTTTTCCCTGTACGACCACGTTTTGGACACCGTCGCCCTGGTGGGTGCGGTGCCGGAGCGGTTCGCCGGGGTGGCCGATCCGTACTTCGCGATGGCGCGGGGCGCAGAGGGGGTGGCGCCGCTGGAGATGACCAAGTGGTTCGACACCAACTATCACTAGTTCGACCGCAAAGGCAACTATTCGTTGGAGGGCGCTCAGTGTAGCGGCTCATTGAGGTGATCAATACTCTGAGCTGCCAGGACGTCTGGGCAACCGGCCATGTAGGTCCCTGAGTTACATGATCGAGATCGCGTTAGCGGGTCGATCCGCGAGGATTTTCGTTACTTGGTTCAAGGCAGTCCGTCTGCGGCGGCCTGCGCGCGTCGGGCGGTCGCTAGCCGCGCTGCGGCTCTCCGGCCGGGGGCGCGGCCAGCGCCGCTCACGCGCCGGGCCGCCACGACGAACAACGTGAACCGATCGAAGGTCGTCACGGGTACGGTCTGCTGCGAAACGCACCCGCGCAGCCAGCGGAGGCTGGATCACACTTTCAGCGGAGGTGCTCAGGTCCTAAGGTGATCACCGCGCTTCGGGCGGATCAGTGGGATGACAGGGGGGAATCTGATCATCTTGCCCGCCATCGACCCGGACAGGCCCAGTAGACCGGCTTCCCCTACGCGATGGGTCGACAGCGTGCGAGGTGATCAGAAGAACGGTGTTTGATTGGACGCGCCCTTGCAAAAACGTGCTTTTGTCTTAACTTCCATGGAGCAGTGGCGTTATGCTGTGCGAGTTAATGTCAGAATTATATATGTTTGAGTCTTGGCGGGTTCAGTCATTAGAGCCTTTTCTACTTTTGACTCTAGGGGTTCGCCATGCGCCTCGTAATTCTCAAACGAGTCAATTTTTAGAACGGTATTTGCCCACTTTGTCGACTTCATGTGAATCCAGAGGTGGCCGCTACCTGAGGTTTTCCAGCCAATCCCTTGCAGCTGATTGCGCGCCTTATTGCGTGCTGCCTCGTAGTCGACAGCTCCAAGATCAACCAGTAAAAAATCGTCCACCTGGGTAGTGTCTTCCCAGGTGCCACTCGTTGTAGTGTGTGCGATTACCTTGCCGATAGCCCGCACTTCGGCTACAGTGGCTGGGTCTACCTTCAGAGTTGTATGTAATAGGCCGCAACCTGAAATAACAAGTGTCGCGCATAGAATGGTTGTTGTAAATATTCTTAATGTGCTCATGCGCTTCGGTTTGATAGCGTTGATCGTAGCCATAGGGAAATCTCCATTGCCTAGGTGATTACCGTGATCGCACTAGGCTGTAGTCGGATATTTTCGACTGGGCCCAATGGTGTTACATCACCGAGGGTAGCGCCACCTGGAGAACCGTAGTGAACTTCAGTGGTTTTCTGCGAACCGCTTCGTAGGTGTTCGTGCTGACGGTTCAACCTCGATCACACTCTGATTGCTTCGGGATGAAGAGGCCACAGGTTCATCTGCATCATTAGAGCGTCAGTGCTCCGCGCCGTCGTCCGGCGCGGCACGCCCGTCCGCGCCGGACGGACATCGGGGCCGGGCATGCGGCCTGGAGGCCGGTCCCGTCCCGCGCCCGCCCGGTGCGGACGGCCGGACCCCGCCGCACCAGTCCGCCCGCCGTACCGAACACCGCGCCGACCGTGAACGCGCTGCCGCCCGCTCCGACCACCGGCCCAACCGCTACGCGGCCCCTACGGGGTCCTTCGGATCGCGTCGGCCGCTCCGCTCGTATCCATCAGAAACGCCCGAATGGTAGGAGTGACACCTCTGCTGCCCCGCTTCCGATGCGCGGGCCTGACGGCCCTGTGCTTCGGGTCGGGTTGCCACCGGATGACATGGTCACCAACAGCGAGAGTGACCTACCCGAGCCGCCATCACGTGTCCCTGGCCTGCCGTAGCCGGTCCAACGCCTCGTTGACCAGGCGACCGAGGTTTCCCAGCTCGTGCACCATCCGGTGACGTTCCTTGTCCTCCCAAGCCTTGATGGCCGCCCCAAGGTTTCCCGACTTACCGGCACTGATGATGATCTCTTGGCCGTTGACGCGCTTCGTGGCCGCATCGCCCAGGATGACCCAGCCGTACACGGTCACGTCTCCCGAACGGCCAGGATCAGGTCAACGACCTTTTCCGGCTGTTCCTGCCTGACGGTCTGAAGGTCGGCGCCGTTGCGGATGGACACCAGGTAGCAGCCTGAGCGTGGACCCATGGTCACCGTGGCTACGCGCCAGCCCTGCGGACCCTTCACGGTCAACTCCGGCGGGTGTCGCTCCATCCACGACCGAAGCGGAGGCTGGTCGGGCCAGGGCGCCGCCCTGTTGGCGAACAGCCCCAGGCTGATCGTGTGATGGCGGTGAGCACGGATTCCCCGCTCGGTGAGAAGCCGCTGAACCACGGCCAGCGCCTTGTCTTGGCTCTCCACTGTCGCCTCGTCAACGGCGGGTGGGACGGCTCTACAGTTGTCCATGGGTCGCACCTCCAGTGTGCGATCAAGGAACCCGTACGGCGTGACCGCGCCTGGGGGTTCCGCTTTTTCGCGGTCCTCCCATGACAGCGCCCCACCAGCACGTGGAGATAGGGCGGGACAGGGGAGACCAGGGGAGAGAAGAGGAGTAACAGGCTCAGCTGAAGGGGAATAGGGGAGACTGAGGGAGAGACGCAGACCCCTATCTCCAGAGGTAACGCGATGCGCGACGTTCCAGCTTGGGCGCGACGGCTACGCGCCGAACGGCGTAACTGGCTGTGGACTCAGCGGGAAATGGCCCGAGCGTTGACCGATCTGGCCGACGAACGCACGCGTAGCCGTATGCCGGGACGGGATTCCGTCACCCGCATGATCAAAGACTGGGAAGCGGGCAGGCATAAGCCGAGGGATCCATACCGGCTGCTTTATTGTCGCGCTTTCGACCTGGACGAGAATGAACTGTTCGGCGCGGAAAGCACGTCACGCACTGAGCCGGAGGATGATGTGTTACGCAGAGAATTTCTCGGTGCGTCCGTGGCGACTGTGGGAATTGCCGCTATTCCAGTACCGTTTGAGAGTCTTCCTCAGGGGCGACGTGTCAATGATGAGCTTGTCGTTTCGCTTCGCAAGCGCATCGCACGTCTACGTCGAATCGACGATTATCTAGGTGGCGCCGAAACCTATCCTCTCTATGCTGCCGAGCTTGAGAGAACGAGCACACTCGTCAACGAGGCCAGTTATACGGAGAAGACGGGCAGAGCGCTTCTAAGCGTAGTCAGCGAGCAAGCACAGCAGGCAGGATGGGCTGCCTTCGACGCAGGATGGGCCAAGAGGGCGAGGCAGCTTTTCAAGAAAAGCCTGTCGGCCGCCACCGATGCCGGGGACACCGCCCTTCTTGCCAACTCGCTGGCATTCTTGGCTTATCAGAAAGTGAGTTACGGCTCTCCGGGAATTCGGGAAGCGGATGCTTCGTGCCGGGTTGCGGAGCGAGGGACTCCCCCTGCGGTCAGGGCACTCCTACTGGAGCGGGCGGCATGGGCGTATGCATCTGAAGGGCAGAGATACCAGGTTGAGGTCGAAAGAGCCCTCGAAGAAGCCGGTAGGGCACTTGAGGAGAGCAGTGGCGAGCCGAATCCGGATTGGGCACTCTGGGTTGACCGGCTCGAACTTCAGATCATGACGGGACGGTGCTGGGTCGCGCTGAATCAACCCGTTAAGGCCATTGCCGTTCTTGAGGATGCTCTCTCGAAGTACGAAGACACCCATGCCCGAGACAAGTCCCTATATATGACCTGGCTTTCGGAAGCGTATCTAGACGCCGGGGAGATCGAACGCGCATCCGCCGTTATGAGTCAGTCGTTGAGCCTCTCCGTAGATGTTGCGTCAATTCGCCCGCGTCAGCGCGCCGGCGCCGTTCTTGAGCGACTTGAGGATCACAGGTCGCTGCCATCCGTTACTGAACTCTTCGACCGCATGGCTACGCCGTCGTCTTGCTCAGCCATCCCAAGTACGGAGCCGACCCACCGTCAATCGATGTGAAGGTCACTTCAGGGTTGTTCCACGGATGCTCGGATATCAAATATGCTTCCAATTCCGGGTAGCGCTCCGCAGTTGTCCTCAGGAAGATCTGCCACTCTTCCCCTTCTCCCATTTTTCCCTCATGCCAGAAAACGGACTGCGCAGGCCCGAAGACTTGGCCCGATGCTGCCAATTTCGCGCGGACGGCAGATCTGAGAAGATTCATCGCCGCATCGCGGCTGTCCACTGTGGTCGAAACCTGGAGGTAGTCGGTCATGCGGCCAAGCCTAGGTCACTTCCCCGGATCCGGTACGGAAGAGTGAAGGCGGCTTTTGGGTGACCGGAGTGCGTCCTTATGGGGCACGAAGCACTTCATTTCACGATGACCCGTTCTCTGACGATCTCGCAGGCAGTGGCGACACTTTGCCGAGTCAGCTCAGCCCAGAGGAGGTCGTCGTGTCGGTAACTGCTTCCGGCGTGGGGCCACTCGGACAGGGTGAGCGCGGGCTCTTCGGCAGGAGCGGGTTATGCTCGGGGCGCGGTTGGTTCTTCCGGTGTCGTGTTGGTGTCGGGAGTCGTAAGAGGGAACCCGGTGTGATTCCGGGACTGCCCCGCAGCGGTGAGTGGGAACGAACGCCGTCATCGGCACTGGGTGCGTGTCATCTGGGAAGCGACGGTCAGTAGGAGTTGTGTGTGATGCCCGCGAGTCCGAAGACCTGCCAGCCGCCCGTGTGCCGTCCGGTGCGCGGTGATCCGTGGCCTCGTGGGAGGGCCTGGGATGCGTCTTTCCCGTGCGTTCCTTCCGCGTGGCCGTGGGTCGGCATGGCATGAGCCGAGGGAAGGACGCCATGAGCAAGGTCACCACGACCGTTTTGGGTTATCCCCGTATCGGGGGCCGTCGCGAGTTGAAGCGGGCGACGGAGGATTACTGGGCCGGGCGGGTTGACGCCGCCGGCCTTCAGGAGACGGCGGCCGGTCTGCGGGAGCGGGCGTGGCGGGAGCTGTCGGGGGCGGGGCTGGACGCGGTGCCGTCCAACACCTTCTCGCTGTATGACCACGTGCTGGATGCGATCGCGCTGGTGGGCGCGGTTCCCGAGCGGTTCGCCGGGGCGGCCGATCCGTACTTCGCGATGGCGCGGGGCGCCGAGGGGGTGGCGCCGCTGGAGATGACCAAGTGGTTCGACACCAACTACCACTAGTTCGACCGCAAAGGCAACTATTCGTTGGAGGGCGCTCAGTGTAGCGGCTCATTGAGGTGATCAATACTCTGAGCTGCCAGGACGTCTGGGCAACCGGCCATGTAGGTCCCTGAGTTACATGATCGAGATCGCGTTAGCGGGTCGATCCGCGAGGATTTTCATTACTTGGTTCAAGGCAGTCCGCCTGCGGCGGCCTGCGCGCGTCGGGCGGTCGTTGGCCGCGCTGCGGCTCTTCGGCCGGTCGCGGCCACGCCGCCCACACGCCAGATTCACCGGGCGAACGCCTGAGCCAGGAAAGCCTCTCGGCGAGCGCGGCGATCCCTCCGCAAGGCTGCCGCGCCGCTTCCTGTACTCGGGTCTTAACGGCCCTGCGTTCCGGGTTCTTGCCATCGAATCACCTGAGGCTGTTTCGAGCAGGTTGAGCGGTCACCGCTTGCACTGAACACCGAGGCCGTCAACGGCATCCCGCGTACCATTCCATGGTTTCTGCGAGCCCTTGCCAATGCGTGTATGCCTCCGGATTGAGCACGTCGTCACCCGGGCGCGCCCGGACCAGACCTGCTGGACACTCGAAGCCAAGGTCACGGTAGTCAGGGTCCTTTTTTCGGTGTACCGCCACGCGGAAGACCGTCATCTTCATCACCGCGTCGATGGAGACGCCCAAAGGGCAGGAGCCGTCCACGGCATCCGGGATCCCATCGAGTTCCTGCTGTGAAGGAAGCCGATCCCCCAGATAGCCCATCAGAGAGAGAATCGGGGCGCAGCCAACCCGGTCATCGTCAATGCGGGCGACACGCAGGAGAACAACGTCCCCAGATGGGACCCGGTATGCCAGCACCGCTCCAGGTGTCAGGTCGGTGACGTGGCGCCACGGGCGGCGCAGGCGCCTGCGTTCCGGTTGCGGGCCCGTGAGTTGGGCCTGAACTTTAAGGAGGGCGGCTTGCCGACCAGCTAGGGCCTTGGCCCCCTCATCTGCCCAGCGGGATAGGTCTTCGCCCTGCTCAATAATCGAAAGCGCCCTGTCGCGCACCGTCACGTCCAATCGGCCGATCTTCGACTGCGTGACGGCGAGGGCAAGCCAGACCACCGGGCCCTCGTCGGGATCGGCTAATACTTCGGTGTAGGACTCCAGGATGCGACGCTGGGCGTCCTCGTCGGTTATCCCGTCTTCGATGAGCTCGCGATAGTCGTCACGGACGTCGCAAGCTAAGTCGTCCGAGAACAGGGCAGGACCCCAGGCTCCCATCCGGCGTGTCTCCATTTCTCCGTATAGAAGGTCCAAGGTATCCGGCTCATCGACTGGGAGCGGCAGGCGGTGTCAGGGGGGCAGGACCCAAGGCCGTTACAGCAGTGGAATACAGCAACTCCGCCTTGAGCGATCACACGCCACCGACCCGCATCAACCATTTGACCAGGGCGCCAGCCCATCGGCCTGGGACGTGCCGTTCACTCGTGCGGACGGCCGGACCCCGCCGCCCGCCGTACTGAATATCGCGCCGACCGTGAACGCACTGCCGCCCGCTTCGACCACCGGCCCAACCGCTACGCGGCCCCTACGGGGTCCTTCGGATTGCGCCGGCCGCTCCGCTCGTGCTCATCAGGAACGCTCAAATGGTGGGGAAACACCTCTGCCGCCCCGCTTCCGATGCTCGGGCCTGGTGGCCCTGTGCTTCGGGTCGGGTTGCCACCGGATGACATGGTTACCAACAGCGAGAATGACCTACCCCCGCGGCCATCAGATGTCCCTGGCCTGCCGTAGCCGGTCCAACGCGTCATTGACCAAGCGACCGAGGTTCCCCAGCTCGTATGCCATCCGGTGACGTTCCTTGTCCTCCCAAGCCCTAATGGCTGCCCCGAGGTCACCCGACTTCCCAGCAGTGATGATGATCTCTTGGCCGTTGACCCTCTTCGTGGCCGCATCGCCCAGGATGACCCAGCCGTACACGCTCACATCTCCCGAGCAGCCAGGATCAGGTCAACCACCTTTTCCGGTTGTTCCTGCCCAACAGCTTCAAGCTCGGGACCATTGCGAATGGACACCAGGTAGCACCCCGAGCGCGGTCCTACGGTCACCGTGATATCGCGCCAGCCTTGGGGACCGATCACCGCGAGTTCGGGCGGGTGCCGCTTCATCCATGTCCGGGAGTCAGGTCGGTTGGGCCAGGTGGGGAGGTCTACGTGGTTGCCGTACAGTCCGAGGCTGATCGTGTTGTGGCGGTGGGCACGAATGCCGTGCTCGGTGAGAAGCCGTTGCACGACGGCCAGAGCCCTATCCTGGCTTTCCGCTGCAGCGTCGGTGATCACCTCGCCGCACTCGTCGCCACCCTGACTTTCGCTCTGCCCCTCTGTTTCGCCTTGCGTCACTCTCATAACACCCGCCTTTCCTCTCACAGGTGCGCGCTCTTTGGGGCCCTCATGGTTCCGACCCGTTTCTGAGAGCACCAGCAAGGGCATCGCTTACAGCGATAGGAGTGCTAGGGGAAAGATCGCTCACAGCGATACGCTCGTTCGGTGGATGTGCGGACTTTCCCAGAGGCCCTTAAAGCGATCATGGAGCAGCAAGGGTGGACCCAAACCGATCTCGCCCGTGAGCTAGGTGTTTCCCAGGCATGGGTCTCCGAGGTGTCCCGAGGTCAGAAGGACACCGGCATGGCCAAGGCCATCAACCTACTGGCGCGCGTAGGCTGGGAAATACGCATATCGCCCAAAGTGGAGGAGTCTGTGGAACGCAGGGAATTCCTGGCAGCAGCCGCATCCGTTATCTTCGTTCCCTCTACTAGCGCGAATCCCTATCAAGACGCCAATTATGTGAACACATTGGCCACGTCACTTGCTCGCAGCCGGTACGAGCTTGGCGGAATTCCGCTCATGTCGCGTGCGTCAAGCCATATGCAACACATCGATCGAATATTGAAAGACGTCAGCGGGCGGCCTCTACAAAAAGCGGTTTCTGAGCTTATGTATCAGGTCACCCTCGTTCTGTACGACGCGGGGAGGCTTGCCCAAGCCGACCGGACCGGCGGCATAGCGCTTGACCTCGCACTCCGAGCCCAGGACTTCAAGAGCCAGGCCCGCGCGTACGACAGCCTGAGCCGGGTCAGCCTCTATCGAGGCGATCACGCCCGAGGGGTCACCTACGCTCAGCGAGGACTACAGGTCCCGGACATCACCAGCAGCCAGCAGGCATCTTTGAGCATGAGGCTTGGGCGTTCCCTGGCGCTCATACCGGAGCAGAAAGCGGCGTCCCGGAATGCGCTTGATCGTGCGCTCAATGTCGGAGGGCTTTCCCCCTTCGGAGAAGCCGCCTTGGCGGGTGACGTCGGTATAGGACTGAGCCACCTTCGCGAGTACGGGGAAGCTGGAACACTGCTGAATGAAGCAGCCAGCACGATCGGGCAATGGTCGCCGCTTTTCCGAGCGCAATACCTGGGACGGCAGATACAAACGGCACTAAGGGCTTCCGATCCGTCTTTTGCAGCCGATCGGATGAACGAACTGGCACGAGCGCTCCCGTTTGTCGCTTCGGCGAGAGTCAACAAACGGGCTCATGAAATACTCCGAGCGTCTCTCAAATGGAACGCGACCCCAGAGATACGGCAGGCACGCGAACACCTGCAATCCATGATTTCCCCCGAATCCCCACCGCCCGCCGCGTGACAATGGGCCTCATGGTGCCGCCCGTTCTTTAGCGATCGTGCGGGCAGTCGCGATGCGTTGTCGAGCCAGCTCAGCCCAGAAGGGTTCGCCGTGTCGGTGGCCGCTTCCGGCGTAGCGCCACTCCGACAGGGTGAGCGTGGTCTCTTCGGCAGGATCGGGCAGGCCGAGGAGCACCCGAGCTTGCGCGGCCCGGTAGTCGGCACGGGTCCGGCGTAGCTCGCCGAGGGTGGTGGAGTAGTAGCGGCTCTTGGTGGAGAAGTGGGATCTGGCAAGATTTTCGTGATGGGATGACGGAACGTTATTGCGGTGGCATCGTGGCCATTGTGTGAAGACCTTCTGTA
>NZ_JBIAQI010000041.1:0-75732 GCF_042888905.1 Streptosporangium sp. NPDC002721 | reverse complement strand
GCCCTGACCGGTGAACAACACCGCCAGCCTCGGTTCCGCTGCCGCGACGCCACGCACCACACCCGCCCCCGGCAGGTCCTCGGCCAGCGCACCCAGCCCGGCCAGCACGCTCTCGCGACCGTCGGCCAGCACCACCGCCCGATGCTCGAACACCGACCGCGTCGTGGCCAGCGAGAACGCGATGTCGGCCAGGCTCAAGTCAGGCTCGCCCTGCAGGAACGACGCCAGTCGCCCGGCCTGCGCCCGCAGCGCCTGACCCGTCTTGGCCGACACCAGCACCGGCACCACACCCTCGACCGGCACCAGATCCCGCGGACCCTCCGATGATTCCGGGCCCTGCTCCAGGATCACGTGGGCGTTGGTGCCGCTGATCCCGAACGACGACACACCCGCCCGACGCGGACGACCCGTCTCCGGCCACTCCACCGGCTCGGTCAGCACCTCCACCGCGCCAGAAGTCCAGTCCACATGCGAGGACGGCTCGTCCACATGCAACGTCTTCGGCAGCACGCCATGTCGGAGAGCCATGACCATCTTGATCACACCCGCCACACCCGCCGCCGCCTGCGTGTGACCGAGGTTCGACTTGATCGAACCCAGCAACAACGGCCGATCCTCATCCCGATCCTGGCCGTAGGTCGCCAGCAACGCCTGCGCCTCGATCGGGTCACCCAGGACCGTGCCGGTACCGTGCGCCTCGACCGCGTCCACCTCGGCGGGGGTCATCCCCGCACTGGCCAGAGCCTGGCGGATCACCCGCCGCTGCGACGGACCGTTCGGCGCGGTAAGGCCGTTGGAGGCGCCGTCCTGGTTGATCGCTGACCCACGCACGACCGCCAGCACCTGGTGGCCGTTGCGGCGCGCGTCCGACAGCCGCTCCAGCACCAGCATGCCCACACCCTCGGAATAGCTCGTGCCGTCGGCCGCGTCGGCGAAGGACTTGCACCGCCCGTCACCGGCCAGCCCACCCTGCGCGCTGAAACCGATGAACACTCCCGGGGTGGCCATCACCGTCACCCCACCGGCCAACGCCAGCGAGCACTCCCCCGACCGCAGGGCTTGGGCCGCCATGTGCGTCGCCACCAGAGAGGAGGAACAGGCGGTGTCCACCGTCACCGCCGGGCCCTCCAGCCCCAGCGCGTAGGAGATCCGGCCGGTCGCGACGCTTCCCGCCGTACCGGTGCCGATGAAGCTCATCGCCTCCGGGGGGAGGTCGACGCTCATCCCGTAGTCGCCATACATCACACCGGCGAACACACCCGTGTGACTGCCGCGCAGGGAGGTCGGGTCGATCCCGGCCCGTTCGAAAGCCTCCCATGAGGCTTCCAGCAGCAGCCGCTGCTGCGGATCCATCGCCAGCGCCTCACGCGGCGAGATCCCGAAGAAGCCCGGGTCGAACTGCCCGGCGCTCTCCAGGAAGCCACCCTCGCGAACATAGCTGGTGCCCTGGCTCTCCCGATCCGGGCTGTACAACGTCGCCAGATCCCAGCCCCGCGTCGTCGGGAACTCACCGATCCCGTCCCCGCCCTCGGCCACCAACCGCCACAGGTCCTCAGGAGAGGCGATCCCACCCGGATAGCGGCAGGCCATCCCCACGATCACGATCGGGTCATCGGCCACCGGACGGATCCCGGCGGGAACCACCACATCGGCGTCCTCGCCGAACAGCTCCGCCAGCAGGAACTCCGCCAGCACGCTCGGCGTCGGATAGTCGAACACCAACGTCGCCGACAACCGCAACCCGGTCACCACGTTCAGCCGGTTACGCAGCTCCACCGCGGTGAGGGAGTCGAAACCCAGCTCGCGGAACTCCCGCCGCACCTCCACCGCCTCCGGCGACGCGTGCCCGAGCACCACCGCCACCTCGGCCCGTACCAGATCCACCAGAGCCTCGGTGCGCTCGGTCGCCCCCAGCGGGGCCAGCTTCTGCAGCAACGTCGCGGCCACCGCCGAGCCCGACGCCGCCGAGCGACGACCACCCCGCACCAGACCCCGCAACAACGCCGGAACCTCGCCATGGCCGCGCATCAACGGCAGATCCAGCCGGACCGGCACCAGCACCGCGCGCTCACACCCGACAGCGGCCTCGAACAGCGCCAGGCCCTGCTCCACCGACAGCGGCGGCATGCCCGTCCGGGTGATCCGCCGCATGTCGGCGTCGCTCAGCGTGCCGGTCAATCCGACGTCCTGACTCCAGGCACCCCACGCCAGCGACAGCGCGGGCAGCCCTTCAGCGCGCCGGTATTGAGCCAGCGCGTCCACGAACGCGTTCGCGGCCGCGTAGTTGCCCTGCCCGGCCGAGCCCATCACCCCCGACAAGGACGAGTACACGACGAACGCCGCGAGATCCAGATCGCGGGTGAGCTCGTGCAGGTGCCAGGCCGCGTCGACCTTCGGCCGCAGCACCGTCTCCAACCGCTCGGGCGTCAGCGACGGAATCGTGCCGTCGGCCAGCACACCCGCGGTGTGAACCACCGCCGTCAGCGGGTGCTCGGCGTCCACTCCCGCCAACAGAGCCGCCACCGCCTCCCGGTCGGACATGTCACAGGCGGCGACCGTGACCTCGACACCGTGGGCGATCAGCTCGGCCCGCAACTCCACCGCGCCGGGCGCGTCCGGGCCCCTGCGGCTGGTCAGCAGCAGATGCCGTACGCCTCGTTCGGACACCAGATGCCGGGCCAGATGACCACCCAGACCACCGGTCCCACCAGTGATCAACACCGTGCCCTCAGGGTTCCACGACCACTCTGGCCGCTGGGCCGGTGCCACCCGGGCCAGACGGGGCACCCGTACCCCGTCCTCACGCACCGCCGCCTGCGACTCACCCGAAGCCAGCACCATCGCCAGCGACGACGGGAGCAGCTCCGCATCAGCATCGATCAGCACGAACCGGTCCGGATTCTCCCACTGCGCCGAGCGGACCAGGCCCCACACCGCCGCGGCCGCCAGATCGGCGACCACATCACCTTCCCGCGCCTCGACCGCGCCCCGGGTGACGAACACCAGGCGCGAGGCCCCGAACCGCTCGTCGGCCAGCCACTCCTGCAGCAGGCCCAGAACGCGGGCGACCAGCTCGTGCGTCGACTCCACCACGCTCCCGGCGTCCGCCGATCCCACGGTGAACGTGACCACATCCGGCACCGGATCCAGCGAGGCGAGATCCCCGCTCAGCTCGACTACGCTCGCGCCGGCCCTCGCGCCCGACACCTCCGGCAGCGCGACCCAGTCCACCCCGAACAGCGAATCCCGCTCCACACCACCCCCAACACCTACCAACTGCTCAGGCGAGAACGGACGCAACACCAGCGACCGCGCCGACACCACCAACTCCCCAGCCGCATCCACCGCCGTCAAGGTGATCGAGTCGGCACCCGCCCGGACCAACCGCACCCGCAACACCGACGCCCCGGCAGCGTGCAAACTCACCTCCTGCCACGAGAACGGCAACCGCGTACCCGCCGCCGCATCCAGCCCGATGAAGGCCACCGCATGCAACACCGCATCCAGCAACGCCGGGTGCACCCCGAACAAACCCGCCTCCGACACCACCTGCTCGGGCAACGCCACCTCAGCGAAGATCTCCCCATCGCGCTGCCAGGCCGCCCGCAGCCCCTGGAACACCGGGCCGTACCCCAGCCCCCGAACGGCCAGCTCGTCATACAGCCCGTCCAGCTCGATCGCGGTCGCGCCCTGCGGGGGCCACACCGTCGCGTCGAACGGCACGGCGGTCCCTGTGCCCGTGGCCAGGGTGCCGGTCGCGTGCCGCACCCACGGCACGTCCTCCCCGGCCTGCGCCGACCGGGAGTAGACACTCAAGGTCCGGCGACCGCTCTCCTCCGGCGCACCCACCGCGATCTGGACCACGACCGCGTCATCCTCACCCAGCACCAGCGGGGCGGCCAGCGTCAACTCCTCCAGCAGCTCACAACCGACCTGGTCACCGGCCCGGACCGCCAACTCCAGGAACCCGGTCCCCGGGAAGATCACCACCCCGGCCACCGCGTGGTCGGCCAGCCAGGGGTGCGACCGCAGTGACAACCGGCCGGTCAGCACCACGCCGTCCGAGTCGGCCAGGCCCACCGCCGCGCCCAGCAGCGGGTGATCCGTCGCGGCCAGACCCGCCGCGGCCACGTTCCCCACCTGAGAACCTGCTCCTACGGGCCAGTACCACTGGTGCTGGAAGGCGTAGGTCGGCAGGTCGACCCGGCGACCGCCCGGCAGCACCTGCCGCCAGTCCACGGTCACGCCACGCACGAACAACTCGGCCGCCGAGGTCAGCACCCGCTCCAGGCCGCCGTCGTCACGACGCAACGTCCCGGCGATCACGGCCTCCACCTCGGCCGCGTCCACGCACTCCCCGACGCCGACCGTCAGCACCGGATGCGGACTCACCTCCACGAACGCACGGTGGCGCTGCTCCAGCAACGTCTCCACCGCCGAGGCGAAACCGACCGTGCGCCGCAGATTCTCACACCAATACCCGGCTCCCAGCTCCGGCCCTTCCAGCCACTGACCGGTCACCGTCGACAACATCGGCACCCGCACCGCGCGAGGCGCCACCTCCGCCAGGACCTGTGCCAACTCCTCACCGATCAGATCCACCTGCGCCGAATGCGAGGCGTAGTCCACCGCGATCCGCCGGACCCGCACCCCCTCCCCAGCCAACCGCTCGACCAGCTCCTCGACCGCGCGGACCTCACCCGACACCACCACCGAGGCCGGGCCGTTGACCGCCGCCACCGACACCCGACCCTCCCACGCCGCCACCCGCTCACGCACCCCCTCCACCGGCAACGCCACCGACGCCATCGCCCCCAGCCCGGCCAACCTCTCCCCGATCAAACGGCTACGCAGCGCCACCACCCGCGCACCATCCTGCAACGACAACCCGCCCGCGACCACCGCCGCAGCGATCTCCCCCTGCGAATGCCCCACCACCGCATCCGGGCGGACCCCCAGCGACTCCCACACCGCCGCCAGCGACACCATCACCGCGAACGACACCGGCTGCACCACATCCACCCGATCCAGCCCCGAAGCCCCCCGCACCACCTCCAGCAACGACCAGTCCACGAACGGCTCCAGTGCTGCGGCGCACTCCGCCATCCGGCCCGCGAACACCGCCGACTCCTCCAGCAGAGCAGCCCCCATCCCCACCCACTGCGCACCCTGACCAGGGAACACCCACACCGACCTGCCGTCGACGTTCGCCACGCCGGTCACCACACCGACCCCGGGGTCACCCGCGCTCAGCGCGCCCACACCCGCCAGCAGGCCCTCACGGTCACTCCCGACCACCACCGCGCGATGCTCGAACACCGACCGCGACGTCGCCAGCGAGAACGCGACATCGGCCAGCCCGAGACCGGGCTCACCCTCCAGGTGCGCCACGAGCCGCCCGGCCTGCGCCCGCAACGCCTGACCCGTCTTGGCCGACACCACCACCGGCAGCATGTCCGTGGCCGGCGTCTCCGCCTCGGCACGCGGGGTCTCCGGGCCCTGCTCCAGGATCACGTGCGCGTTGGTGCCGCTGATGCCGAATGACGACACACCTGCCCGGCGCGGATGGCCGTTCTCCGGCCACTCGACCGGCTCGGTCAGCAGCTCCACCGCGCCGGAGGCCCAGTCCACGTGCGAGGAGGGGGCGTCGATGTGCAACGTCTTGGGCAGCGTGCCGTGCCGCATCGCCATGACCATCTTGATCACACCCGCCACACCCGCGGCCGCCTGCGTGTGACCGAGGTTGGACTTGATCGAACCCAGCAACAACGGCCGATCCTCATCCCGGTCCTGGCCATAGGTCGCCAGCAACGCCTGCGCCTCGATCGGGTCACCCAAGGTGGTGCCGGTGCCGTGCCCTTCCACCGCGTCGACGTCGGTGAAGGACAACCCCGCCCCGGCCAGCGCCTGACGGATCACCCGCCGCTGCGACGGGCCGTTCGGCGCCGTCAACCCGTTGGAGGCGCCGTCCTGGTTGATCGCCGAGCCACGGACGATCGCCAGCACCCGATGGCCGTTGCGCCGCGCGTCCGACAGCCGCTCCAGCACCAGCATCCCCACACCCTCAGACCAGCTCACCCCATCGGCCGCGTCCGAATACGACTTACACCGCCCATCACCGGCCAACCCACCCTGAGCACTGAAACCGATGAACGCCCCCGGAGTGGCCATCACCGTCACCCCACCGGCCAGGGCTAGATCACACTCACCCGAGCGCAACGCCTGGGCCGCCATGTGCGTCGCCACCAGGGAGGAGGAACACGCGGTGTCCACCGTTACCGCCGGGCCCTCCAACCCCAGCGCGTACGAGATCCGGCCGGTCGCCACACTGCCCGCCGTACCGGTACTGACGAAACCCATCGCCTCCGGCGGCAGATCAGCGCTCATCGCGTAGTCGTGATACATCAACCCCGCGAACACACCCGTATGACTGCCCCGCAACGACACCGGGTCCATACCCGCCCGCTCGATCGCCTCCCAGGATGCCTCCAGCAACAACCGCTGCTGCGGGTCCATCGCCAGCGCCTCACGCGGAGAGATCCCGAAGAACCCCGGATCGAACTCCCCCGCGTCATGCAGGAAACCGCCCTCGTAGCCAACTCCCTGACCCCCTGGGCTGGGGAAGGCCGTCAGGTCCCAGCCCCGCGTCGTGGGGAACGGCGAGATGCCGTCGCCGCCCTCGGCCACGAACCGCCACAGGTCCTCGGGGGTGTTGATCCCACCCGGATAACGGCAGGCCATGCCCACGATCACGATCGGATCGTTCGTCACCGGCACCGCCGAGGCGGGGATGACCACATCGGCGTCCTCGCCGAACAGCTCCGCCAGCAGGAACTCCGCCAGCACGCTCGGCGTCGGATAGTCGAACACCAACGTGGACGGCAGCCGCAACCCGGTCACCACGTTCAACCGGTTACGCAGCTCCACGGCGGTCAGCGAGTCGAAGCCCAGCTCGCGGAACTCCCGCCGCACCTCGACCGTGCCGGGTGAGACGTGGCCCAGCACCATGGCCACCTCGGTTCGCACGAGATCCACCAGGACCTCGATGCGCTCGGCCGCTCCCAGCGGGGCCAGCCGTCCCAGCAACGTCGCGGCCACCGCACCGGATGCCGCCGACCGCCGACCACCCCGTACCAGACCCCGCAACAACGCCGGTACCTCACCGTAGGCGCGAAGCAACGGGAGATCCAGCTTGACCGGAACCAGCACCGCATTCTCAAGCGCGACAGCGATCTCGAACAGTGCCAGGCCCTGCTCCACCGACAGCGACGGCATCCCCGCACGCGCCATCCTGCGCATGTCGGCGTCGTCCAGCGTGCCGGTCATCCCGACGTCCTGGCTCCAGGCGCCCCAGGCCAGCGACAGCGCGGGCAGCCCTTCGGCGCGCCGGTATTGGGCCAGCGCGTCCAGGAACGCGTTCGCCGCCGAGTAGTTGCCCTGCCCGGCCGAGCCCATCACACCCGACAACGACGAGTACACGACAAACGCCGCCAGGTCCAAGCCCCGGGTGAGCTCGTGCAGGTGCCAGGCCGCGTCCACCTTCGGCCGCAGCACCGTCTCCAACCGCTCGGGCGTCAGGGACGGGATCGTCCCGTCGGCCAGCACACCGGCGGTGTGAACCACCGCGGTCAGCGGGTGCTCGGCGTCCACCCGCGCCAGCAGCGCCGCCACCTGCTCACGATCCGCCATGTCACAGGCGGCGATCTCCACTTCGACGCCGTGGGCGATCAGCTCGGCCCGCAGCTCCACCGCGCCAGGAGCATCCAGGCCCCGGCGGCTGGCCAGCAGCAGGTGCCGCACGCCACGCTCGGACACCAGGTGCCGGGCCAGATGACCACCCAGACCACCGGTCCCACCGGTGATCAACACCGTACCTTCAAGATCCCAGGGCCGTTCCTCCTGCCGGGCCGAGGTCACCCGGGCCAGACGCGGCACCCGTACCGAGCCCTCGCGGACCGCCACCTGCGACTCACCCGAAGCCAGCACCCCGGCCAGCACCGATGAGGACAACTCACCCTCGACATCGACCAGTACGAACCGATCCGGGTTCTCCCACTGCGCCGACCGCACCAACCCCCACACCGCCGCGGCCGCCAGGTCGGCGACCGCCTCACCCTCACCGACCGCGACCGCACCCCGGGTCACGAACACCAGGCGCGAAGCTTCGAACCGCTCATCGGCCAGCCACCCCTGCAACAGGCCCAGAGCCTGGGAGACCAGCTCGTGCGTCGACTCCAGCACACCCTCGGCATCGGCCGACCCGATGGCGACCGTGACCACGTCCGGCACCGGCCCCGCCTCGCCCAGCGCCGACAGGTCACGATGAACCGCAACCGACTCCCACGTCCTCGCAAACCCCAGCGCGTCCGGCTCGGACCCGGCGAAGCCGACCATCGCCACCGGCGCCGGGTCGGCCGCGAGAAGCGTGGAAAGCGTGCTCCACTCCAGCCGGAACAGCCCGTCGCGCTCCGCTCCCCGGCCACCGCTCGCGGCGGCGAGCTGACCGGGCGAGAACGGGCGCAACACCAGCGAACGCGCCGTCAGCACCGGCTCCCCCGCGGCGTCCACCGCCGTCAGCGAGACGGAGTCGGCGCCTGTCCGGACGAGCCGCACGCGCAACAGCGCCGCGCCACCCGCGTGCAGGCACACCTCTCCCCAGGAGAACGGCAACCGGCCACCCTCGGAATCATCCAGCCCCGAGAAGGCCACGCCGTGCAACGCCGCGTCCAGCAGAGCCGGATGCATCCCGAACGAACTCGCGCTCGACATCGCCTGCTCGGGCAGGGCGACCTCGGCGAAGACCTCACCGCCGGCACCGTGCCAGGCCGCCCGCAGCCCCTGGAAGAGCGGACCGTACCCAAGCCCGGCCACGGCCAGTTCCTCGTAAAACCCGTCCAGCTCGATCGCGGTCGCTCCAGCCGGGGGCCACACCGTCGCGTCGAACGGCGTGGCGACCACGCCACCCGTAGCGCCACCCGTGGCCAGCGTGCCGGTCGCGTGCCGCACCCACGGCGTCTCGTCCCCGGCCTGCGCCGACCGGGAGTAGACGTTCACGGTACGCCGACCGCTCTCCTCCGGCGCGCCCACCGCGATCTGGACCACGACCGCCTCGTCCTCACCCAGCACCAGCGGGGCGGCGAGCGTCAGCTCCTCCACCACCTCGCAACCGACCTGGTCACCCGCCCGGATCGCCAGCTCCAGGAACCCGGTCCCCGGGAAGAGCACCGTCCCGGCCACCGCGTGATCGGCCAGCCACTGGTGCGACGCCAGCGACAGGCGGCCGGTCAGCACCACCCCGTCGGAATCGGCCAGCCCGACCGTCGCGCCCAGCAGTGGGTGCCCGGCGGCGGCCAGACCCGCCGCCGCCACATTCCTCGTACCGGCACCCGCGCTACCACCGGGCCAGAACCACTGGTGCTGGAAGGCGTAGGTGGGCAGGTCGACCCGGCGGCCGCCCGCCAGCACCTGCCGCCAGTCCACGGTCACGCCGTGCACGAACAGCTCGGCCAACGCCGTCATGGACGCCATCGGCTCGTCGCGGTCCCTGCGCAGCATCGGTACGAACACGGCCTCCGGCCCGTGCGCCTCCGTATCTGCGGTGAGGGTGTCGGCGGCCATGGCACTCAGCACCCCGTCGGGGCCCAGCTCCAGATACGCCCGCACGCCCTGGCCGTGCAGCGCCCGTATCCCGTCGGAGAAACGGACCGCGCCACGGACCTGCTCCATCCAGTACTCCGGTGAGCACAGCTGCTCGGCCGTGGCCGCTTCTCCGGTCAGGGTGGAGACGATCGGGATCCGTGGCGGGCTGTAGGTCAGCGTCCGGGCCACCGCCCGGAAGTCCTCCAGCATCGGGTCCATCAGCGGCGAGTGGAAGGCGTGCGACACCCGCAGCCGCTTCGTCCTGATCCCCCGCTCCTCCAGGGTGGCGGCGATCTCCAGAACCGGCTCCTCGCCCCCGGAGATCACCACCGAGGACGGGCCGTTCACCGCCGCGACCGACACCTCACCCTCACGGCCCGCCAGCAGCCCGGCGACCTCTTCCTCCGAGGCCCGTACCGACACCATCGCCCCACCGACCGGCAAGCCCTGCATCAACCGCGCCCGCGCCGCCACCAGCGCACATGCGTCAGCCAGCGACAGCACCCCCGCCACATGCGCAGCGGTGATCTCCCCGATCGAGTGCCCGGCCAGCACCTCCGGGCGGATCCCCCACGAGGAGATCAGCCGGAACAGCGCCGTCTCCACAGCGAACAACGCGGGCTGGGCCCACTCGGTCCGGTCCAGCGCCTTCGCCCGCTCACTGTCCGGCTCGGCGAACAGCACCTCTCGCAGCGACCCGTCGAGCAGCGGGTCCAGCTCGGCGATCACCTCGTCCAGCGCCTCGGCGAACACTGGGAACCGGCCGTACAGCTCGCGGCCCATCCTGGCCCGCTGGCTGCCCTGGCCGGTGAACAGCACCGCCAGCTTCGGCTCGCTCCCGGCCACCCCGCGCACCACACCCGCACCCGGCAGGTCCTCGGCCAGCGCCCCCAGCCCGGCCAGCGCGCCGTCACGGTCTCCGGCCAGCACCACCGCACGGTGCTCGAAGGCCGGACGGGTCGTGGCCAGCGAGAACGCCGTATCGGCCAGCGCCACCTCACCGCGCTCCCGCACGTGGGAGAGCAACCGCCCGGCCTGCGCCCGCAACGCCTCGGCCGTACGACCCGACACCAGCACCGGGACCACACCCGCGGGCTCGTCCACCGCCGTTCCCGCGACCTCCACCGGCCCCTGCTCCAGGATCACGTGCGCGTTCGTGCCGCTGATGCCGAACGACGACACCCCGGCCCGCCACGGCCGATCCACCCGGGGCCAGGGCTGGGATTCGGTCAGCAGCTCCACCGCGCCGGAGGCCCAGTCCACGTGCGAGGAGGGGGCGTCGACGTGCAACGTCTTGGGCAGCACGCCGTGACGCATCGCCATGACCATCTTGATCACACCCGCCACACCCGCGGCCGCCTGCGTGTGACCGAGGTTGGACTTGATCGAACCCAGCAACAACGGCCGATCCTCATCCCGGTCCTGGCCATAGGTCGCCAGCAACGCCTGCGCCTCGATCGGGTCACCCAAGGTGGTGCCGGTGCCGTGTCCTTCCACCGCGTCGACGTCGGTGAAGGACAACCCCGCCCCGGCCAGCGCCTGACGGATCACCCGCCGCTGCGACGGGCCGTTCGGCGCCGTCAACCCGTTGGAGGCGCCGTCCTGGTTGATCGCCGAACCCCGCACCACCGCCAGCACCCGATGGCCGTTGCGGCGCGCGTCCGACAGCCGCTCCAGCACCAGCATCCCCACACCCTCAGACCAGCTCACCCCATCGGCCGCGTCCGAATACGACTTACACCGCCCATCACCGGCCAACCCACCCTGAGCACTGAAACCGATGAACGCCCCCGGAGTGGCCATCACCGTCACCCCACCGGCCAACGCCAGATCACACTCACCCGAGCGCAACGCCTGGGCCGCCATGTGCGTCGCCACCAGAGAGGAGGAACACGCGGTGTCCACCGTTACCGCCGGGCCCTCCAACCCCAGCGCGTACGACACCCGGCCGGTCGCCACACTGCCCGCCGTACCGGTACTGACGAAACCCATCGCCTCCGGCGGCAGATCAGCGCTCATCGCGTAGTCGTGATACATCAACCCCGCGAACACACCCGTATGACTGCCCCGCAACGACACCGGGTCCATACCCGCCCGCTCGATCGCCTCCCAGGAGGCCTCCAGCAACAACCGCTGCTGCGGGTCCATCGCCAGCGCCTCACGCGGAGAGATCCCGAAGAACCCCGGATCGAACTCCCCCGCGTCATGCAGGAAACCGCCCTCACGCACGTAGCCGACCCCCTGGCCCTCCAGCGCGGAGGTGGGCAGGGTCGCCAGGTCCCAGCCTCGGGTGGTCGGGAACGCGCTGATGCCGTCCCCGCCCTCGGCCACGAACCGCCACAGGTCCTCGGGGGTGTTGATCCCACCCGGGTAGCGGCAGGCCATGCCCACGATCACGATCGGGTCATCACCCAGGGACACGACAGGCGCGGAGACGATCGCGTCGGCGTTCTCACCGAACAGCTCCGCCAGCAGGAAGTCCGCCAGCACGCTCGGCGTCGGGTAGTCGAACACCAACGTGGACGGCAGCCGCAACCCGGTCACCGTGTTCAGCCGGTTACGCAGCTCGACGGCGGTGAGGGAGTCGAAGCCCAGCTCGCGGAACTCCCGCCGGACGTCCAGCGCCGTGGAGTCGGGGTGTCCGAGGACGGCGGCGGCCTGGGTACGGACCAGGTCGGCCACGAACCGGGTCCGGTCGATCTGCGCCAGCCCGGCCAGCTGCCGCACCAGCGCTCTTCCGTCGACCGTACGCGCCAGGGCCGCCGTGCGGCGGGTGCCCCGGACCAGGCCGCGCAGCAGCGGCGGCACCAGCTGGGCGGGTATCGCCGGTATGTTCATCGGGACCGGGAGCACCAGCGGCGCGTCCGACCCCAGGGCCGCGTCGAACAGTGCCAGCCCCTGCTCGGTGGTGATCGGCGGCAGCCCGGCCGCGGTCACCCGCTGCACGTCGGCCTGCGACATTCCCCCGGTCATCCCGGTCTCCTGCGCCCACAACCCCCACGCCAGCGACAACCCCGGCAACCCCTGCGCCCGGCGCCGGGCCATCAGCGCGTCCAGCCAGGCGTTGGCCGCCGCGTAGTTCCCCTGGCCGCCGCCGCCCATCACCCCGGCCAGCGAGGAGAACACCACGAAGTCGGCCAGGTCCTCGTCACGGGTGAGCTCGTGCAGGTGCCAGGCCGCGTCCACCTTCGGCCGCAGCACGGTGTCCAGCCGCTCGGGTGTCAGCGAGGTGATCGTCCCGTCGTCCAGCACTCCCGCGGTGTGAACCACTGCCGTCAGCGGGTGCTCGACTGGAACCCCGGCCAGCAGGGCCGCCACCTGCTCCCGGTCGGCCACGTCACACGCCGCGACCTCGACCTCGACCTCGACCCCGTGCGCGACCAGCTCCGCCCGCAGCTCCACCGCACCCGGAGCGTCCAGTCCTCGCCGACTGGCCAGCAGCAGGTGCCGTACGCCGCGCTCGGCCACCACGTGCCGCGCGAACAAGGCCCCCAGACCGCCCGTACCGCCGGTGATCAGCACCGTGCCGTCGGGGTCCCAGGGGCGCCCGGGTTCATCGGCCGCCGCCATCCGCGCCAGCCTCGGTGCCCGCACCCCGCCTTCGCGTACCGCCATCTGGGGTTCGTCCGAGGCCGGTACCGCGAGCAGCACGTCGCGCAGAGTCGTGAGCGAGGACTCCTGATCGTCCAGGTCGACCAGGACGAACCGGCTCGGGTTCTCCGACTGGGCCGACCGCACCAGCCCCCACACCGCCGAGGCCGCCAGATCGGCGACCGCCTCTCCCTCTCCGGCCGCGACCGCGCCCCGCGTGACGACCACTAGGCGTGAACCACCGCACCGCTCGTCGGCCAGCCACTCCCGCAGCAGACCCAGCACCCCGGCCGTCACCTCGTGCGCCGAGGTCGCCGCGTCCCCGTCCCGCCCGGTCACGACCTCGGCCAGCACCACCTCCGGCACCGGTCCCGCCTCGCCCAGCGCCGACAGGTCACGATGGACCGTCACCGGCTCCCACACCGCCGCGAGACCCAGCGTGTCCGGCTCGAACCCCGCGAAACCGACCGCCGCCACCGGTACCGCGTCGACCGTGGGGAGTTCCGGCAGCGGAGCCCATTCCAGCCGGAACAACCCGTTCCCCGCCGTCGCCTGCCCCCCGCCCGCGGTGGCGAGCTGGTCGGGCGAGAACGGGCGCAGGATCAGGGACCTCACCGACAGCACCGGCTCCCCGGCGACGTCCACCGCGGCCAGCGACACCGAGTCGGGAGCGGTCCGGATCAGCCGCACGCGCAGCATCGCCGCGCCGGTGGCGTGCAGGCTCGCCTCTCCCCAGGAGAACGGCAGGCGCGTACCCGCCTCGGTGTCCAGCCCGGCGAAGGTCACCGCGTGCAGCGCCGCGTCCAGCAGGGCCGGGTGGACCCCGAACGAACCCGCGCTCGACACCGCCTGCTCGGGCAGCGCGACCTCGGCGAACACCTCACCGCCGGCACCGTGCCAGAGCGCCCGCAACCCCTGGAACACCGGGCCGTAGACGAGCATCCCCTCGGCCAGCCGGTCGTAGAAACCGTCCAGCTCGATCGCGGTCGCTCCGGCCGGGGGCCACACCTCCGTGTCGAACGACGCGGCGACCCCGCCACCCGTAACGCCGCCCGTGGCCAGTGTGCCGGTGGCGTGCCGCACCCACGGCACGTCCTCCCCGGCCTGCGCCGGCCGGGCGTAGACGCTCACGCTCCGATGGCCCGTCTCCTGGGCGGCGCCCACCGACACCTGCATCGCGACGACGTCCCGCTCGCCCAGTACGAGGGGGGCGACCAGGGTCAGCTCCTCGACCAGGTTGCAGCCGACCTGGTCACCGGCCCGGATCGCCAGCTCCAGGAACCCGGTTCCGGGGAAGAAGACCATCCCGGCCACCGCGTGATCGGCCAGCCACGGATGTGACACCAGCGACAGGCTGCCGGTCAGCAGCACCCCGTCGGAGTCGGCCAGCCCGACCGTCGCGCCCAGCAGCGGGTGCCCGGCGGCGGCCAGACCCGCCGCCGCCACGTTCCCCGTACCGGAACCGCTGCTCTCGGGCCAGTACCGCCGGTGCTCGAAGGGGTAGGTGGGCAGGTCGACCCGGTGTCCTTCCGGCAGCACCCGCCGCCAGTCCACCGGCACCCCGTGCGCGTGCAGTTCGGCCAGCGCCGTCATCGCCGCGACGTGCTCGTCCCGATCCCCGCGCAGCATCGGCACCAGCGCCACGTCCGTGTCGTACTCGTCCGCGTCACGGCCGGCGTCCAGGATGCCCGCGGCCATGGCGGTCAGCACCCCGCCGGGGCCCAGCTCCAGGTAGGCCCGCATGCCCCGTGCGTACAGCGTCCGTACGCCGTCGGAGAAGCGGACCGCGCCGCGGACCTGGTCCACCCAGTAGTCCGGCGAGCACAGCTGCTCGGCCGTGGCCGCCTCCCCGGTCAGGGTGGAGACGACCGGGATCCGGGGCGGGCTGTAGGACAGCGTCCGGGCCACCGCCCGGAAGCCCTCCAGCATGGGATCCATCAGCGGCGAGTGGAAGGCGTGCGACACTCGCAGCCGCCTCGTCCTGATCCCGCGTTCTTCCAGGGTGGCGGCGAGCTCCAGGACCGGCTCCTCCACCCCGGAGATCACCACCGAGGACGGGCCGTTGACGGCCGCGACCGAGACCTCCTTCTCGCGACCTGCCAGCAGATCGGCCAGCTCCTCTTCCGAGGCCTTCACCGCCACCATCGCCCCGCCCGACGGCAGCGCCTGCATCAACCGCGCCCGTGCCGCCACCAGAACGCACGCGTCCTTCAGCGACAACACCCCGGCCACATGCGCAGCGGCTATCTCCCCGATCGAGTGCCCGGCCAGCACCCCCGGCTTCACACCCCAGGAGGAGACCAGGCGAAACAGCGCCGTCTCCAGCGCGAACAACGCGGGCTGCGCCCACCCGGTCCGATCCAACGCCTCCGCCCGATCGCCGAACAGGACGTCCCGCAGCGACCCCTCCAGCAGAGGGTCGAACTCGGCGATCACCTCGTCCAGCGCCTGCGCGAACACCGGGAAGCTGTCGTAGAGCTCGCGACCCATTCCGGCTCGCTGGCTGCCCTGGCCGGTGAACAGCACCGCCAGCTTCGGCTCGCCACCGGCCACCCCGCGCACCACACCGGCGCCCGGCCGGTCCTCGACAACAGCTTTCAGCCCGGCCAGCGCGTCCTCACGGTCCCCGGCCAGCACCACCGCACGGTGCTCGAAGGCCGGACGAGTCGTGGCCAGCGAGAACGCCGTATCGGCCAGCGCCACCTCACCGCGCTCCCGCACGTGGGAGAGCAACCGCCCGGCCTGCGCCCGCAACGCCTCCGCCGTACGACCCGACACCAGCACCGGGACCACACCCGCGGGCTCGTCCACCGCCGTTCCCGCGACCTCCACCGGCCCCTGCTCCAGGATCACGTGGGCGTTGGTGCCGCTGATGCCGAACGACGAGACCCCGGCCCGGCGCGGATGGCCGTTCTCCGGCCACTCCACCGGCTCGGTCAGCAGCTCCACCGAGCCCGAGGCCCAGTCCACGTGCGAGGAGGGAGCGTCGACGTGCAACGTCTTGGGCAGCATGCCGTGCCGCATCGCCATGACCATCTTGATCACACCCGCCACGCCGGCGGCGGCCTGGGTGTGGCCGAGGTTGGACTTGATCGCGCCCAGCAGCAGCGGACGGCCCTCGTCCCGGTCCTGCCCGTACGTCGCCAGCAGCGCCTGGGCCTCGATCGGGTCGCCCAGGACCGTACCGGTGCCGTGCGCCTCGACCGCGTCCACCTCGGACACCGAGAGCCCGGCCCCGGCCAGCGCCTGGCGGATCACCCGCTGCTGTGAGGGACCGTTCGGCGCGGTCAGACCGTTGGACGCGCCGTCCTGATTGACCGCCGAGCCCCGCACCACCGCGAGCACCCGGTGACCGTTGCGCTGGGCGTCCGAAAGGCGCTCCAGGACCAGCATGCCCACGCCCTCGGACCAGCTGGTGCCGTCCGCGCCGTCGGAGAACGCCTTGCAGCGGCCGTCGGGGGCCATCGCGCCCTGCGCGCTGAAGCCGAGGAACACCAGCGGCGACGTCATCACCGTGATGCCGCCCGCCAGTGCCAGCGAGCACTCCCCCTGCCGCAGCGCCTGCGCGGCGAGGTGCAACGTGACCAGCGAGGAGGAGCAGGCGGTGTCGACCGTCACCGCCGGGCCCTCCAGGCCCAGGGTGTAGGACAGGCGGCCCGACAGCACGCTCGCCGCCAGGCCGGTGGCACCGTGGCCCTGCGTGTCGACCTGGTTGCTCATGAGCAGGTTCATGTAGTCCTGGCCGTTGGTGCCCACGAACACCCCGGTGGAGCTGCCCTTCAGCGAGGCCGGGTCGATCCCGGCCCGCTCGAACGCCTCCCAGGACGTCTCCAGCAGCAACCTCTGCTGCGGGTCCATCGCCAGCGCCTCACGCGGAGAGATCCCGAAGAACGCCGCGTCGAACCCCGCCGCGTCCGCCAGGAACCCGCCCTGGACGTCAAGACCCGCCCCGGACAGCATCCCCGGGTCCCAGCCCCGATCGACCGGGAAGGAGGAGATCGCGTCCTCCCCCTCGGCCAGCAACCGCCACAGGTCCTCGGGGGAGCCGACCCCACCTGGGAAGCGGCACGACATCGACACGATGGCGATCGGCTCACGCTTGCCCGACTCCACCTCTTCGAGCCGTCGACGAGTCTCATGCAGATCGGTGGCGACCGACTTGAGGTACTCAACGAGCTTCAGGTCTTCCGACATAGGAGAAGCCCCCCAGGTAATCGCGCATGAGCCGGGAGATCACAAGTCCTTGAGGCGGCCCAGCTCGCTTTCGATGAAGCCAAGGATGTCCTTGGTACTCGCCGATTCGAGCATGCCGGCGACCGCGATTTCACTAGTTTCCGTGCCGGTCTCGCTCACCTTCGACAGCAGCTGCCGCAGCCGGGCCGCGATGCCGTTCCTGGCCAGATCGTCGAGCGCGGTGTCGGAGAGCGCGGTCTCGAACCGGTTGAGATCGGCCAGCAGCGACAGCTCCGTGGCCCTGCTCTCGCCCGGGGCGATTTCCGCCAGGAGGTGTTCGGCGAGGATGGCCGGGGTGGGGTAGTCGAAGACGAGGGTCGCCGGCAGCCGCAGCCCGGTCGCCACGTTGAGCCGGTTGCGCAGCTCCACGGTGGTGAGGGAGTCGAAGCCCAGCTCCCGGAACTCCCGTCCCGCCTGGATCGCGTCCACCGACGCGTGTCCCAGCACCACCGCCGACTGCGTCCGCACCAGTTCGAGCACCAGCTGGACCTGTTCGGCCTTCTCCAGCCCCGCCAGCCGCTCGACGACATCGGCGCCCCCGCCCACCTGGGCGGCGACCGCCGACCGGCGGCCCGCGCGTACCAGGCCCCGCAGCAGGTGCGGCACCTCGGGAAGGCCGCGCAGCGACGACAGGTCCAGCGGCACCGCCACCACCATCGGGTGATCCGACGCGTCGGCCGCCTCGAACATCGCCAGCCCCTGCTCGGCCGAGAGCGGGGGCATGCCGGTCCGGTTGATCCGGCGCATCTCGATCTCGCCCAGCGTGCCGGTCATTCCGTGAGCCTGCGACCAGGCGCCCCACGCCAGCGACAGCGCGGCCAGCCCCTCGGCCCGGCGATGCTCGGACAGGGCGTCCAGGAAGGCGTTCGCCGCCGCGTAGTTACCCTGCCCGGGAGCACCCACGACACCGGCCATCGAGGAGAACACCGCGAAGCCGGCCAGATCCAGGTGCCTGGTGAGCTCGTGCAGGTGCCAGGTGGCGTCCACCTTGGGACGCAGCACGGTGGCAAGCCCCTCAGCCGTCAGTGACGGGATCGTGCCGTCGGCGAGCACACCGGCGGTGTGGATCACCGCGGTCAGCGGATGCTCGGCGTCCACCCGCGCCAGCAGGGCCGCCACCTGCTCCCGGTCGGCCACGTCGCAGGCCGCGATCGTGACCTCGGCGCCGTGCGCGATCAGCTCGGCCCGCAGCTCCGTCGCGCCGGGCGCGTCCGGGCCCCTGCGGCTGGTCAGCAGCAGATGCCGTACGCCGCGCTCGGCCACCACGTGCCGCGCGAACAGCGCGCCCAGACCACCGGTGCCACCGGTGATCAGCACCGTGCCCTCCGGGGCCCAGGGCCGTTCCGCCTGCCTGGCCGGGGCCACCCGGGCCAGGCGCGGGGCCCACACCTCACCGTCGCGTACCGCCGCCTGCGGCTCGCCCGAGGCCAGGACCCGGGGCAGCGTCGTGAGCGGGGACTCCCGGTCGTCCACGTCGACCAGGACGAACCGGCCAGGGTTCTCCGACTGCGCCGACCGGACCAGGCCACCCACCGCCGCGGCCGCCAGATCGGTGACCACTTCATCCTCACCGGTCGCGACCGCGCCCCGGGTGAGGACCACCAGTCGCGAGTCAGCGAAACGATCATCGGCCAGCCACCGCTGCAGCAGGTCCAGCACGTGGCCGGTCAGCGCGTGCGCCGACTCCACCGGACCGTCGCCCCGATCGGAGACCGCCTCGGCCACCACCACGTCCGGCACCGGAGCCGCCCCGGCCAGCGCCTCCAGATCCGCACCCACTGCGAACGACGCCGCCCCCAGGACGGCGACCGCCACCGGCTCGGCCGCCGGGACCTCACCCAGCGCGACCCACTCCACCCCGAACAGCGGCTCCCGGCTGATCTCACGATCGGCCGAAACGGCCTCCAGCCACTCGGCCGGAACCGGTCCGACCACCACCGAGTCCGCCGACACGACCGGCTCCCCGGTCGCGTCCACCGCGCTCAGCGACACCGTGTCCGGCCCCGTCCCGACCAGTCGCACCCGTAGCTCCGACGCCCCGCCCGCGTGCAGGCACAGCCCGCCCCAGGACAGCGGCATCCGGCCGTCCGACGGGTCCAGCAGCGCGTGCAGCGTCGCGTCCAGCAGCGCCGGATGCAGCCCGAACGAAGCGGCACCACCGGCCCGCTCGGGCAGGCTCACCTCGGCGAAGACCTCGCCCTCGGCTCCCCGCCACGCCGCCCGCAGCCCCTGGAACGCCGGACCGTATCCCAGCTCCTCATACAGCCCGTCCAGCTCGATCGCGGTCGTCCCGGCCGGGGGCCACACCGCCGCGTCGAACGGCGCCGCCTGCGCGACACCGGCCACGAGCGTCCCGGTCGCGTGGCACACCCACGCCTGGCTCTCCTCGGCCTCGGCCGGACGCGCGTACACGTTCACCGCCCGGCGACCCGACTCCTCCGCCTCGCCGACCCGCACCTGCACCGCCACCGCGCCGGTCCCGTCCAGGACCAGCGGCGCCCGCACGCTCAGCTCCTCCACCACCGCGCAGCCCACCTGGTCGGCCGCCCGCACCACCAGCTCCACGAACGCCGAGCCCGGCACCACCGCCGAACCGGCCACCACATGATCGGCCAGCCACGCATGCGAGGCCACCGACAGACGCCCGGTCAGCAACACCCCGTCCGAACCGGCCAGCCCGACCGCCGCACCCAGCAACGGATGCCCCGTGGACGCGAGTCCGGCGGCCGCCATGTTCCCCACCCGGGGGCCGGATGTCTCGGGCCAGTAGCGCCGGTGCTCGAAGGGGTAGGTGGGCAGGTCGACCCGGCGGCCACCCGGCAGCACCCGCCGCCAGTCGACCGGCACCCCGTGCGCGTGCAGCTCGGCCAGCGCCGCCATCACCGCCGTGTGCTCGTCCCGATCCTTGCGAAGCACCGGCACCAGCACCACGCCGGTGTCGTGCGCGTCCGCCTCGAGCGTGCCGTCGGCCATCGCGGTCAGCACCCCGTCGGGGCCCAGTTCGAGGTACGCCCGCACGCCCTGCGCGTGCAGGGTGCGGACGCCGTCGGCGAAGCGGACCGCGCCGCGCACTTGGTCCACCCAGTGGTCCGGCGAGCACAACTGCTCGGCCGTGGCCGTCTCCCCGGTCAGGGTGGACACCACGGGGATCTTCGGCGGGTCGTAGGACAGCCCGCGGGCCACCGCCCGGAAGTCCTCCAGCATCGGGTCCATCAGCGGCGAGTGGAAGGCGTGCGACACCCGCAGGCGCTTCGTCCTGATTCCACGCTCCTCCAGGGTGGCGGCGATCTCCAGAACCGGCTCCTCGACCCCGGAGATCACCACCGAGGACGGGCCGTTCACCGCCGCGACCGACACCTCGTCCTCCCGGCCGACCAGCAGGGCGGCGACCTCCTCCTCCGGTGCCGCCACCGCCACCATCGCCCCGCCCGACGGCAACTCCTGCATCAACCGCGCCCTCGCGGCCACCAGCTCGCACGCGTCGGCCAGCGAGAGCACCCCGGCCACATGGGCGGCGGTGATCTCCCCGACCGAATGCCCGGACAGCGCCTCCGGCCGGATGCCCCACGAGGAGACGAGGCGGAACAGGGCGGTCTCCACCGCGAACAGCGCGGGCTGCGCCCAGCCGGTCCGATCCAGCTCCTCCGCCCGGTCGCCGAACAGGACGTCCCGCAGCGACCCCTCCAGCAGCGGGTCGAACTCGGCGATCACCTCGTCCAGCGCCTGCGCGAACACCGGGAAGCGGTCGTAGAGCTCCCGGCCCATCCCGGCCCGCTGGCTGCCCTGGCCGGTGAACAGCACCGCCAGCTTCGGTTCCGCTGCCGCGACGCCGCGTACCACACCGGCGCCGGGCAGGTCCTCGGCCAGCGCGCCCAGCCCGGCCAGCACACCGTCACGGTCTCCGGCCAGGACCACCGCCCGGTGCTCGAACGCCGACCGCGTCGTGGCCAGCGAGAACGCGGTGTCGGCCAGGCTCAGGTCAGGCTCGCCGTCCAGGAACGACGCCAGCCGCCCGGCCTGCGCGCGCAACGCCTCGGCCGTACGGGCCGACAGCAGCACTGGCGGCACGTCCGCGTCCGGTGTCGCCGTCGCGGCCTCGACCTGCGGTCCTTGTTCCAGGATGACGTGGGCGTTGGTGCCGCTGATGCCGAACGAGGACACCCCCGCCCGGCGCGGATGGCCGTTCCTCGGCCACTCGGTCGCCTCGGTCAGCAGCTCCACCGCACCCGAGGCCCAGTCCACGTGCGAGGACGGCTCGTCGACGTGCAAGGTCCTGGGCAGTACGCTGTGCCGCATCGCCATCACCATCTTGATCACACCGGCGACACCGGCAGCGGCCTGCGTGTGGCCGATGTTCGACTTGACGGCCCCCAGCAGGAGAGGCCGGTCCTCGTTCCGGTCCTGGCCGTAGGTGGCCAGCAGCGCCTGGGCCTCGATCGGGTCACCCAGCCGGGTGCCGGTGCCGTGCGCCTCGACCGCGTCCACCTCGGCGGGGGTCATCCCCGCGCTCGCCAGCGCCTGGCGGATCACCCGCTGCTGCGACGGACCGTTCGGCGCCGTCAGACCGTTGGAGGCGCCGTCCTGGTTCACCGCCGAACCACGCACGATCGCCAGCACCTCGTGACCGTTGCGCCGCGCGTCCGACAACCGCTCCAGCACCAGCATGCCGACGCCCTCGCCCCAGCTGGTGCCGTCCGCGCCGTCGGAGAACGCCTTGCACCGGCCGTCGGGCGCCAGCCCGCCCTGGGCGCTGAAGCCGATGAATCCCAGCGCGGTGGTCATCACGGTCACTCCACCGGCCAGCACCAGATCACACTCGCCGGAGCGCAGCGCCTGGGCGGCCATGTGCATCGCGACCAGCGAGGAGGAGCAGGCGGTGTCCACCGTCACCGCCGGGCCCTCCAGGCCCAGGGTGTAGGACAGCCGGCCCGACAGCACGCTCGCCGCCAGACCGGTGACACCGTGCCCCCCGATGTCCGCCTGGGCGCTCACGATCAGGCTCGCGTAGTCCTGGCCGCTGGTACCGACGAAGACGCCGGTGTGGCTGCCCTTCAGCGAGGCCGGGTCGATCCCGGCCCGCTCGACCGCCTCCCAGGACGTCTCCAGCAGCAACCGCTGCTGCGGGTCCATCGCCAGGGCCTCACGCGGCGAGATCCGGAAGAACCCCGCGTCGAATCCCACCGCGTCCGCCAGGAACCCGCCCCGGACATCGAGGCTCGTCCCGGACAGCATCCCCAGGTCCCAGCCCCGGTCGGCCGGGACCGGCGAGGTCGCGTCCTCGCCGTCGAGCAGCAACCGCCACAGACCTTCCGGGGAGTCCACACCGCCGGGGAACCGGCAGCTCATCCCCACGATCACCACGGGGTCGTCCGTCACCGCCGTCCTCGTCCCGGCCACCGGACCGGACACGACGGCCAGGTCCTGCCGGCCGAGCAGCTTCGACAGCACGAACTCCGCCAGCACCGTCGGTGTCGGGTAGTCGAACACCAGCGTCGCGGGCAGCCGCAGCCCGGTGGCGGCGTTGAGCCGGTTGCGCAGCTCGACGGCGGTGAGGGAGTCGAAGCCCAGCTCCCGGAACTCCCGCCGCACCTGGACCGTCTCGGCCGAGGCGTGTCCCAGCACCACCGCCGCCTGGGCGCGTACCAGCTCCAGCACCAGCCGCACCTGCTCGGCGTGCTCCAGCCCGGCCAGGCGCCGCACCAGCTCCACATCCCCACCGGCCGCGGTCGAGACCGCCGACCGGCGGCCCGTGCGTACCAGGCCGCGCAGCAGGTGCGGCACCTCCGGAGCCGCCCGCAACACCGACAGGTCCAACCGCGCCACCGCCACCAACGCACGCCCCGCCACCAGGCCCGCCTCGAACGCCGCCAGCCCCTGCTCGGCCGACAACGCGGGCATCCCGGCCCGCGCCATCCTGCGCAGATCGACCTCACCCAGCGAGCTACTCATCCCGGTCTCCTGCGCCCACAGCGCCCAGGCCAGCGACAAGCCCGCCAGCCCACGGGCGCGGCGCGCCTGGACCAGCGCGTCCAGGAAGGTGTTCGCCGCCGCGTAGTTGCCCTGCCCGGCGTTGCCGATCACCCCGGCGAACGAGGAGAACACCACGAACGCCGCGAGATCCGCATCCTGGGTGAGCTCGTGCAGGTGCCAGGCGGCGTCCACCTTCGGCCGCAGCACCGCCTCCAGGCCCTCGGGGGTGAGGGACGGGATCGTGCCGTCGGCGAGCACACCGGCGGTGTGGATCACCGCCGTCAGCGGATGCTCGGCGTCCACCCGCGCCAGCAGCGCCGCCACCTGCTCCCGGTCCGACACATCGCAGGCGGCGACCGTGACCTCGGCGCCGTGCGCGATCAGCTCGGCCCGCAGCTCCGTCGCGCCGGGCGCGTCCGGGCCCCTGCGGCTGGTCAGCAGCAGATGCCGTACGCCGCGCTCGGCCACCACGTGCCGCGCGAACAGCGCGCCCAGACCACCGGTACCACCGGTGATCAAGACCGTGCCCTCCAGGTTCCAGGGCCGTTCCGCCTGCCGGGCCGGGGCCACCCGGGCCAGGCGCGGCACCAACATCTCACCGTCGCGCACCGCCACCTGCGGCTCACCCGACGCCAGCACCGAAGCCAGCACCGAGACCGGCACCGTCGCGGCGTCCGTGCCCGCCGGCACCGACCGGCCCGGCTCCACCGCGTCGCCGCCATCGCCGTCGTCGCCGCCATCGCCGCCATCGCCGTCGTCGTCGGCCACGTCCAGGTCGACCAGGACGAACCGGCCAGGGTTCTCCGACTGCGCCGACCGGACCAGGCCACCCACCGCCGCGGCCGCCAGATCGGTGACCACCTCCTCCTCACCGGTCGCGACCGCGCCCCGGGTGACGAACACCAGCCGCGAAGCTTCGAACCGCTCGTCCGCCAGCCACCGCTGCAGCAGGTCCAGCACGTGGCCGGTCAGCGCGTGCGCCGACTCCACCGGACCGTCGGCCCGATCGGAGACCACCTCGGCCACCACCACGTCCGGCACCGGAGCCGCCCCGGCCAGCGAGTCCAGATCCGCGTACACCGGTTCCGCACCCGCTGCGAACGCCGCCGCCCCCAGGACGGCGACCGCCACCGGCTCGGCCGCCGGGACCTCACCCAGCGCGACCCACTCCACCCCGAACAGCGCCTCCCGGCTGATCCCACGACCGGCCGAAACGGCCCCCAGCCACTCGGCCGGAACCGGCCGGACCACCACCGAGTCCGCCGACACGACCAGCTCCCCGGTCGCGTCCACCGCGCTCAGCGACACCGTGTCACCGCCGGTCCTGACCAGCCGCACCCGCAGCACCGACGCCCCGCCCGCGTGCAGGCACACCCCGCCCCAGGACAGCGGCGACCGGCCACGATCCGCCGCGTCCAGCCCGGCGAAGCCCACCGCGTGCAGCGCCGCGTCCAGCAGCGCCGGGTGCAGCCCGAACGTGCCCGCGCTCGACTGTGCCTGTTCGGGCAGGTTCACCTCGGCGAAGATCTCGCCCTCGGCTCCCCGCCACGCCGCCCGCAGCCCCTGGAACGCCGGACCGTACTCCAGTCCCTCCCGCGCCAGGTCCTCGTACAACCCCTCCAGCTCGATCACGCTCGCCCCGGCCGGGGGCCACACCGCCGCGTCGAACGACATCCCCTGCGCGACACCGGCCACGAGCGTCCCGGTCGCGTGCCGCACCCAGGCCCGGCTCTCCTCGGCCTCGGACGGACGCGCGTACACGTTCACCGCCCGGCGACCCGACTCCTCCGCCTCGCCGACCCGCACCTGCACCGCCACCGCGCCGGTCCCGTCCAGGACCAGCGGCGCCCGCACGCTCAGCTCCTCCACCACCGCGCAACCCACCTGGTCGGCCGCCCGCACCACCAGCTCCACGAACGCCGAGCCCGGCACCACCGCCGAACCGGCCACCACATGATCGGCCAGCCACGCGTGCGACGCCACCGACAACCGACCCGTCAGCAACACCCCGTCCGAACCGGCCAGCCCGACCGCCGCACCCAGCAACGGATGCCCCGTGGACGCCTGACCCAACGCCCGCGCGTCCCCACCATGCCTCGGCCCCGGCCAGAACCGCTGATGCTGGAAGGCGTAGGTGGGCAGGTCGACGTGGCGGCCGCCCGCCAGCACCTGCCGCCAGTCCACGGTCACGCCGCGCACGAACAGCTCGGCGGCCGACAGCAGGACCCGGTCCAGGCCGCCCTCGTCGCGGCGCAACGTCCCGGCGACCACCGCAGCGCCGACCCCCGCCGCGTCCACCGCCTGCTCGATCCCCAACGCCAGCAACGGATGCGAACCCACCTCAAGGAAGATCCGATAGCGCTCCCGCAACAGCTGCTCGACCGCCGATCCGAACTCCACCGTCCGCCGCACGTTCTCGTACCAGTAGCCCGCGTCCAGCTCCGAGCCGTCCAGCCACCGCCCGGTCGCGGTCGACAGCATCGGCACCCGGCTCGTGCGCGGTGCCACCTCCGCCAGGTCCGTCAACAGTTCCTCGCGGAACCGCTCGACCTGGGGGGAATGCGCGGCGAAGTCCGCACCCGCAAGCTGCCAGCGCATGACACCCTCGGCCGACAACCTCCGCTCCAGCACCCGCACCGCCTCGCCGTCACCGGCGACCGTGACCACCCCGGGCCCGTTGACCGCCGCGATCGAGATGCGGTCCAGCAGGTCGTCGGCGGCCAGCGCCGCACGCACCCGCTCCACCGGAGCCATCACCGACAACATCACCCCACGCCCGGACAACTTCTCGGCGATCAGACGACTGCGCAACGCCACCACCCGCGCACCGTCCTGCAACGACAGACCGCCCGCGGCCACCGCAGCCGCGATCTCCCCCTGCGAGTGACCCACCACCGCATCCGGACGAACCCCCAGCGACTCCCACACCGCCGCCAGCGACACCATCACCGCGAACGACACCGGCTGCACCACGTCCACCCGATCCAGCCCCGGAGCGCCCTCCGCCTGCCGGACCACCTCCAGCAGCGACCAGCCCGACCAGTCCACGAACGGCTCCAGTGCCGCCGCGCACTCCGCCATCCGGCCCGCGAACACCGCCGACTCCTCCAGCAGAGCAGCCCCCATCCCGGCCCACTGTGCCCCCTGGCCCGGGAACACCCACACCATCCGGCCGTCCACGTCCGCCACACCCGTGATCGTCCCGGACGCCGGTTCACCGGCCTCGACGGCGGCGAGCCCCGCCAGCAGGCCCTCGCGCTCGCCGCCGACCACCACCGCGCGGTGCTCGAACACCGACCGCGACACCACCAGCGACGACCCCACGTCCAGCAGGTCAAGATCGCCGTTCGCCTCCAGGTGCGCGCCCAGACGAGCCGCCTGATCGCGCAGCGCCTGATCGGTCTTGCCCGAGATCACCCACGGCGCCGTGCCCTCCGCCCGATGCTCGGCCCGCGGCGCCTCCGGCCCCTGCTCCAGGATCATGTGCGCGTTCGTGCCGCTGACCCCGAACGACGACACCCCGGCCCGGCGCGGATGGCCGTTCTCGGGCCACTCGGCCGGCTCGGTCAGCAGCTCCACCGCACCCGAGGCCCAGTCCACGTGCGAGGACGGCTCGTCGACGTGCAAGGTCCTGGGCAGCACACCGTGCCGCATCGCCATGACCATCTTGATCACACCGGCCACACCGGCCGCGGCCTGCGTGTGACCGATGTTCGACTTGATCGACCCCAGCAGCAGCGGGCGGTCCTCGCCCCGCTCCCTGCCGTACGTCGCCAGCAGCGCCTGCGCCTCGATCGGGTCACCCAGCGTGGTGCCGGTGCCGTGCGCCTCGACCACGTCCACCTCGGCCGACGACAACCCCGAAGCGGCGAGAGCCTGACGGATCACCCGCTGCTGCGACGGACCGTTCGGCGCCGTCAGCCCGTTCGACGCGCCGTCCTGGTTCACCGCCGAACCACGAAGGACCGCCAGCACCTGGTGGCCGTTGCGGCGCGCGTCCGACAGCCGCTCCAGCACGAGCACGCCCACGCCCTCGGACCAGGTCGTGCCGTCGGCCGCGTCGGAGAACGCCTTGCAGCGGCCGTCGGGCGACAGCCCGCCCTGACCGCTGAAGTCGACGAACACCAGCGGCGACGCCATCACCGTCACGCCTCCGGCCAGGGCGAGACTGCACTCACCCGAGCGCAGTGCCTGCGCGGCCATGTGCATCGCCACCAGCGACGACGAGCACGCCGTGTCGACCGTCACGGCCGGGCCCTCCAGCCCCAGCGCGTACGCGACGCGACCGGTGACGACACTCCCGGCGCTGCCGTTGCTGACGAAGGTCATCACGTCCGGCGGGAAGTCGGCGCTCGTCCCGTAGTCGTGGTAGATCACCCCGGCGAACACGCCGGTGCGGCTGCCGCGCAGCGAGACCGGGTCGATCCCGGCCCGCTCGATCGCCTCCCAGGACGTCTCCAGCAGCAGCCGCTGCTGCGGGTCCATCGCCAGGGCCTCACGCGGCGAGATCCCGAAGAAGCCTGGGTCGAAGTCGGCCGCGTCGCGGATGAACCCGCCCTGGAAGTCCAGCTCGCCACGCGTCTGCCAGCCCCGGTCCCGGGGCAGGGGGGTGATGGCGTCCCGGTTCTCGGCGACCAGCCGCCACAGGTCCTCCGGAGAGCTCACCCCGCCCGGGTAGCGGCACGCCATCGACACGATCACGATCGGGTCGTCCGCCACCGGCACCACGGCCGACGGCGTCCCCGCGTGCGCCTGCTCGCCCGACGCCTCGCCCGGCACCTCACCCAGTATCTCGGCCAGCAGGAAGTCCGCCAGGACGGCCGGTGTCGGGTAGTCGAACACCATCGTCGCGGGCAGGCTCAGGCCGGTCGCGGCGCGGAGCGCGTTGCGGAGCTCGACCGCGGTCAGCGAGTCGAACCCGAGGTCCTTGAAGGCCCGCTCGACCTCGACG
Source organism: Streptosporangium sp. NPDC002721 (assembly GCF_042888905.1). NCBI lineage: Bacteria > Bacillati > Actinomycetota > Actinomycetes > Streptosporangiales > Streptosporangiaceae > Streptosporangium > Streptosporangium sp. NPDC002721. The sequence goes on along the minus strand of NZ_JBIAQI010000041.1, from coordinate 47,348 downwards.
GCCTCCGCGCCGGAGTGCCGCAGCACCACGGCCACCTGCTCGCGGACCATGCCCCGCAGGACCTGCGACCGCTCGCCCGCCGGCAGCTCGCGCAGCCGCGCCCGCAGGGCGGAGACGGCCGACTGCTCCTCCTCCCTGACGGCACGTCCCGCCTCGGCCAGGCTCAGCACCTCCGGCAGGTCGCCGAGCAGGGCGCTCTGCCGTACGGCGGTGAACGTCAGGGCGAACTGCTCCCAGGCGATGTCCGCGACGGCCACCGTCGCGTCCCGGTGCGCGACCGCCCGCCACAGGGCGGTGACGGCCGCTCCCGGCGCCATCGCCCGCACGCCGCGCCTGGACAGGTAGTCCTGTGCCCCGTCGGCGGCGGCCATGCCGTCCCCGGCCCACGGGCCCCAGGCGACCGAGGTCGCCACGGCCCCGCGTGCCCGCCGCCGGTCGGCGAGGGCGTCGAGGGAGGCGTTGGCCGCGGCGTAGGCCGCCTGGCCGCCGCTGCCCCACATCGCGGCGATCGAGGAGAACATGACGAAGAAGTCGAGCTCGCGGTCGCCCAGCAGCGCGTCGAGGTTCAGCGCGCCGGTGACCTTCGCCCGCATCACCTCGGCGAGCTCGCCGGCGTCCAGCCCGTCCAGGCTGTTCGCCGGGCTGACGCCCGCGGCGTGGACCACCCCGGTCAGCGGGTACTCGGCCGGGAGGTCGGCGAGCACGGCGGCGAGCGCGTCCGCGTCGGCCACGTCGCACGCCACGACGCTCACCCTGGCGCCCAGCGCGGTCAGCTCGTCGCGCAGCCCGGCCGCGCCCTCGGCCTCCATGCCCCGCCTGCTGGTGAGTACGAGGTGTTCGGCGCCCTGGGCGGCCAGCCACCGGGCCACGTGCGCGCCGAGCGCGCCGGTGCCACCGGTGATCAGGACCGTGCCGCGCGGTCGCGGCGTGGCGTCGGTGCCCCGGTAGGGAGCGTGAGCGACCCTGCGGCCGTGGACGCCGGTCGAGCGGATCGCCACCTGGTCCTCGAGGCCGGGCACGGTGAGGACGCCCGCCAGCCCGGTCACCACCCGCCGGTCCAGCGCCTGCGGAAGGTCGATCAGGCCGCCCCAGCGCTGCGGGTACTCCAGCGCGGCCACCCGGCCGAGGCCCCACACCGCCGCCTGGGCCGGGACCGGCGCCATGTCGGACCGCCCGAGCGAGACCGCGCCCCTCGTGAGGCACCACAGCGGCGCCTCGACACCGGCGTCGCCCAGCGCCTGCAGCAAGGTCGTCGTCAGCGCCGAGACGTCGGAGACGTCCTGTTCCGCGGACTCGCGCAGCGCCAGCAGCGAGACCACCCCGGCCAGCCCTTCGACCGACGCCTCGCACGCACCCAGGTGCTCGCGCACCAGCCCGGCGAGCGCGGCTCGGTCCTGGCCGGACACCTCCAGCCGTACGGCCGCCGCCCCGAACACCTGGACCACGGACTCCACCCAGGCGTCACCGGCCGGTTCCGCGGGCACCACGACGAGCCAGGTGCCCGGCACGACCTCGGCCGAGACACCGGCCAGCGGCTTCCAGACGACGCGGTAGCGCCAGGAGTCCGCGACGGACGTCTCGCGCCGCGCCCGGCGCCACGACGTCAGCGCCGGCAGCACCGAGCCGAGCGTTTCCTGCTCCACGTCCAGCCGTGCCGCGAGGGACTGGAGGTCCTCGCGCTCGATGGTGGCCCAGAACTCCGCGTCCACCGGGTCCGCCGCGGCGGCACCCCTGGCGGGGGCGCCGTTCTCGGGCCAGAACCGCCGGTGCTCGAAGGCGTAGGTGGGCAGGTCGACCCGGCGACCGCGCGGCAGCACCGCCCGCCAGTCGACCGGCACGCCGTGCACGTGCAGGCGGGCCATCGCCTCGGTGACGGCCTCGTGCTCGTCCCGGTCGCCGCGTAGCGCGGGCACCAGCACCACGTCCGGGCCCTGGTCCAGGTCCGGATCCGGGTCCGCCGCCAGCGTGTCCTGGGCCATGGCGGTGAGCACGCCGTCGGGGCCGAGCTCCAGGTAGGCCCGCACGCCCCGGCCGTGCAGGGTGCGGACGCCGTCGGCGAAGCGGACCGTGCCGCGTACCTGCTCCACCCAGTAGTCCGGCGAGCACAGCTGTTCCGCCGTGGCCGTCTCCCCGGTCAGGGTGGACACCACGGGGATCTTCGGTGGGTTGTAGGTGAGCCTGCTCGCCAGCGCGCGGAAGTCCTCCAGCATCGGTTCCATCAACGGGGAGTGGAACGCGTGCGACACCCGCAGCCGCCTTGTCCTCACCCCGCCGTCCTCCAGCGCCGCGACGATCGCGAGCAGCGGCTCCTCGGCTCCGGCGATCACCACCGAGGCGGGACCGTTCACCGCCGCGATCGACACCTGCTCCTCGTGCCCGGCCAGCAGCTCGGCGACCCGCTCCTCTGCGGCCCGTACCGACACCATCGCCCCGCCGGGCGGCAGTGCCTGCATCAGCCGCGCCCGGCCCGCCACCAGCGCGCACGCGTCCGGGAGGGACAGCACACCGGCCACGTGGGCGGCGGTGATCTCCCCGATCGAGTGACCGGCCAGCACCTCCGGCCGGATACCCCACGAGGAGACGAGCCGGAACAGGGCGGTCTCCACCGCGAACAGGGCCGGCTGCGCCCACCCCGTCTGGTCCAGCGCGTCCGCCTGTCCGGTGAACAGGACCTCGCGCAGCGACCCGTCCAGCATCGGCTCCAGCTCGGCGATCACCGCGTCCAGCGCCCGCGCGAACACCGGGAACCGGTCGTAGAGCTCGCGGCCCATCCTGGCCCGCTGGCTGCCCTGGCCGGTGAACAGCACCGCGAGCCTCGGCTCGCCGCCCGCGACGCCGCGCACCACGCTCGCGCTCGGCCGGTCCTCGGCCAGGGCGTCCAGCCCGGCCAGCACCCCGTCGCGGTCGGCGGCGAGCACCACCGCCCGGTGCTCGAACGCCGGACGGGTCGTGGCCAGCGAGAACGCGATGTCTGCCGGCGCCACCTCGGCGCGCTCCCCCAGGTGCGCGGCCAGCCGCCCGGCCTGCGCGCGCAACGCCTCCGCCGTACGGGCCGACACCAGCACCGGCGGCACGTCCGCGCCCGGTGTCGCCGTCGCGGCCTCGACCTGCGGTCCTTGTTCCAGGATGACGTGGGCGTTGGTGCCGCTGATGCCGAACGACGACACCCCCGCCCGGCGCGGATGGCCGTTCTCCGGCCACTCGGTCGCCTCGGTCAGCAGCTCCACCGCACCCGAGGCCCAGTCCACGTGCGAGGACGGCTCGTCGACGTGCAACGTCCTGGGCAGCACGCCGTGCCGCATCGCCATCACCATCTTGATCACACCCGCGACACCTGCCGCGGCCTGGGTGTGGCCCAGGTTCGACTTGATCGCGCCCAGCAACAGCGGACGGTCCCGGTCCTGGCCGTAGGTGGCCAGCAGCGCCTGGGCCTCGATCGGGTCACCCAGCCTGGTGCCGGTGCCGTGCGCCTCGACCGCGTCCACCTCGGCGGGGGTCATCCCCGCACTGGCCAGCGCCTGGCGGATCACCCGCTGCTGCGACGGGCCGTTCGGCGCCGTCAGACCGTTGGAGGCGCCGTCCTGGTTCACCGCCGAACCACGGACGATCGCCAGCACCTCGTGGCCGTTGCGGCGCGCGTCCGACAGGCGCTCCAGCACCAGCACGCCCAGGCCCTCGGACCAGCTGGTGCCGTCGGCATCGTCGGAGAACGCCTTGCACCGGCCGTCGGGCGCCAGCCCGCCCTGGGCGCTGAAGCCGATGAACCCGAGCGGGGTGGTCATCACCGTGACACCGCCCGCCAGCGCCAGGCCGCACTCGCCGGAGCGCAGCGCCTGCGCGGCCATGTGCATCGCGACCAGCGAGGAGGAGCAGGCGGTGTCCACCGTCACCGCCGGGCCCTCCAGGCCCAGGGTGTAGGACAGCCGGCCCGACAGCACGCTCGCCGCCATACCGGTGATGGCGTGACCCTGTACGTCCGCCTGAGCGTTCATCACCAGGCTCGCGTAGTCCTGGCCGTTGGTGCCCACGAACACCCCGGTGGAGCTGCCCTTCAGCGAGACCGGGTCGATGCCGGCCCGCTCGACCGCCTCCCACACCCCCTCCAGCAGCAACCGTTGCTGCGGGTCCATCGCCAGCGCCTCACGCGGCGAGATCCCGAAGAACCCCGCGTCGAACCCGGCCGCGTCCGCGAGGAAGCCACCCTGGCCGGTCGCGCTGCCGCCCTGACCGCCGGAGCCCGCCGACAGCATCTCCAGGTCCCAGCCCCGGTCGGCGGGGAAGGACGAGATCGCGTCCCCGCCCTCGGACAGCAACCGCCACAGCTCCTCGGGCGAGTTCGCCCCGCCGGGGAACCGGCAGCTCATGCCCACGATCACGATCGGGTCGTCCGCCACCGACGCCCTCGGCCCGGCCACCGGACCCGACCCGACGGCCAGGTCCTGCCGGCCGAGCAGCTCCGGCACCAGGAATCGCGCCAGCACCGTCGGCGTCGGGTAGTCGAACACCAACGTCGCGGGCAGCCGCAGCCCGGTGGCCACGTTCAGCCGGTTGCGCAGCTCGACGGCGGTGAGGGAGTCGAAGCCCAGCTCGCGGAACTCCCGGCCGGGCTGGACGGCCTCTCCCGAGGCGTGCCCCAGCACGGCCGCCGCCTGGGCGCGTACCAGCTCAACCACCAGCCGCACCTGCTCGGCCTCGTCCAGCCCGGCCAGCCGCCGTACCAGCTCCGCGTCCCCGCCCGCCGAGGTGGAGACCGCCAGGCGGCGTCCCGCGCGCACCAGGCCGCGCATCAGGTGCGGCACCTCGGGGAACGTGCGCAGCACCGACAGCTCCAGCCGCGCGGCCACCACCGCCGCGTGGTCCGACGCGGCGGCCAGCTCGAACGTCGCGAGCCCCTGCTCGGCGGGCAGCGCCGGCATCCCGGCCCGCGCCATCCGCTGCAGGTCTATCGTCCCCAGCCCGCCGGTCATGCCGGTCTCCTGCGCCCACAGGCCCCAGGCCAGCGACAGTCCGGGCAGCCCTTCGGCCCTGCGCGCCTGGACCAGCGTGTCGAGGAACGCGTTCGCCGCCGCGTAGTTGCCCTGCCCGGCGTTGCCCATCACCCCCGCCATGGAGGAGAACACCACGAACGCCGCCAGATCCGCGTCGCGGGTGAGCTCGTGCAGGTGCCAGGCCGCGTCCACCTTCGGCCGCAGCACAGCCTCCAGCCGCTCGGGCGTAAGGGAGGGGATCGTGCCGTCGGCGAGCACACCGGCGGTGTGGATCACCGCCGTCAGCGGATGCTCGGCGTCCACTTGCGCCAGCAGCGCCGCTACTGCATTTCGGTCGGACATATCGCAGGCGGCGATCGTGACCTCGACATCGTGGGCGATCAGCTCAGCCTGTAGCTCCGTCGCGCCGGGCGCGTCCGGGCCCCTGCGGCTGGCCAGCAGCAGGTGCCGTACGCCGCGCTCGGCCACCACGTGCCGCGCGAACAGCGCGCCCAGACCACCGGTGCCACCGGTGATCAGCACCGTGCCCTCCGGGTCCCAGGCCCGGCTGTCCTCACCCGGAGCCGTCGGGTCGGAGCTGGACGTGACTCGGGTCAGGCGAGGCACCCACACCTCGCCCCCGCGTACCGCCACCTGCGGCTCGCCCGAGGCCAGCACCCCGGGCAGCACCGCGAGCAAGGACTCCTGATCGTCCACGTCGATCAGCCCGAAACGGCCGGGGTTCTCCGACTGGGCACTGCGGACCAACCCTCGCGCCGCCGCCGCGACCGGGTCCGGCGCCGCGCCGTCCTCCACGGCGGCACCGGTCGCGACCGCGCCCCGGGTGAGGAACACCAGCCGTGAATCGGCGAACCGGTCATCGGCCAGCCAGCCCTGCGACAGGCCCAGAACGCGAGCGGCCAGCGCGTGCGCCGACTCCACCACTCCGTCCACCGGATCCGGGACCGCCTCCACCAGCACGACGGCCGGCACCGCTTCTACTTCCGCTTCCGCCAGCGAGGACAGCTCCGCGTACACCGGGAGGCCGTCCGGTTCCCCGGAGGCCCGCAACGCGGGAGCGACGCCCAGCGTGTCCGGACCCAGCACCGCCACCGGTACCCCGTCGGCTTCCGGCGAAGAAGCCACGGGCGCCCACTCCACCCGGAACAACGTGTCCCGGCCTGCCTCGCGACCGTCGGGGGCGGCTCCCAGCCACTCCGCCGAGACCGGCCTCAGCACCACCGACCGCGCCGACAGCACCGGCTCCCCGGCCGCGTCCACCGCGCTCAGCGACACCGCGTCCGGCCCCGTCCTGGCCAGCCGCACCCGCAGCGCCGAGGCGCCACCCGCGTGCAGGCACACCTGTGCCCAGGCGGACGGCATCCGGCCACCCTCCACCGGCTCCAGCCCGGCGAACGGCACCGCGTGCAGCGCCGCGTCCAGCAACGCCGGGTGCAGCCCGAACGAGGCGGCCCCACCGGTCTGCTCCGACAACCTCAGCTCGGCGAACACCTCGTCGTCGCGCCGCCAGGCCGCCCGCAGTCCCTGGAACGCCGGACCGTAGGCGAAGCCGCCCTCGGCCAGGTCCTCGTACAGCCCCTCCAGCTCGATCGCGGTCGCCCCGGCCGGGGGCCACACCGTCGCGTCGAACGGCACGGCCTCCGGAGCACCGACCGCGAGCGTGCCTGTCGCGTACCGCACCCACGGCACGTCGTCAGCGGCGTCCGCCGGACGGCCGTACACACTCACGTTCCGGCGACCGCTCTCCTCCGGCGCGCCGACCGCGATCTGGACCGCGACCGCCTCGTCCTCGCCCAGCACCAGCGGGGCGTCCAGCGTCAGCTCCTCCACCAGGTCGCAGCCGACCTGGTCACCGGCCCGGACCGCCAGCTCCACGAACGCCGTCCCCGGCACCACCACCGAACCCGCCACCACGTGATCGGCCAGCCAGGACTGCGCGCTCACCGACACGCGACCGGTCAGCAGCACGCCGTCCGAGCCGGCGAGGCCCACGGCGGCGCCCAGCAGCGGGTGATCCGTCGCGGCCAGCCCGAGCCCGCGAGCGTCCCCGCCCTGCCGCGCGTTCGGCCAGAACCTCTGGTGCTGGAAGGCGTAGGTCGGCAGGTCGACCCGGCGACCGCCCGGCAGCACCTGCCGCCAGTCCACGGTCACGCCACGGACGAACAGCTCGGCCGCCGAGGTCAGCACCCGGTCCAGGCCGCCGTCGTCACGACGCAACGTCCCGGCGATCACGGCCTCCACCTCGGCCGCGTCCACGCACTCCCCGATGCCGACCGTCAGCACCGGATGCGGACTCACTTCGACAAAGGCCCGGTGGCGCTGCTCCAGCAACGTCTCCACCGCCGAGGCGAACCCGACCGTGCGCCGCAGATTCTCACACCAATACCCGGCTCCCAGCTCCGGCCCTTCCAGCCACTGACCGGTCACCGTCGACAACATCGGCACCCGTACTGGTCTTGGTGCCACCTCCGCCAGGACCCGCGCCAGCTCCTCACCGATCAGGTCGACCTGCGCCGAGTGCGAGGCGTAGTCCACCGCGATCCGCCGGACCCGCACCCCCTCCTCGGCCAACCGCTCGACCAGCTCCTCGACCGCGCGGACCTCACCGGACACCACCACCGAGGCCGGGCCGTTGACCGCCGCCACCGACACCCGACCCTCCCACGCCGCCACCCGCTCACGCACCCGCTCCACCGGCAACGCCACCGACGCCATCGCCCCCAGCCCGGCCAGCCGCTCACCGATCAGACGGCTACGCAGCGCCACCACCCGCGCACCATCCTGCAACGACAACCCGCCCGCGACCACCGCCGCCGCGATCTCTCCTTGTGAGTGGCCCACCACCGCATCCGGGCGGACCCCGAGCGACTCCCACACCGCCGCCAGCGACACCATCACCGCGAAGGAGACCGGCTGGACCATATCCACCCGATCCAACCCCGAAGCCCCCCGCACCATCTCCAGCAGCGACCAGTCCACGAACGGCTCCAGTGCTGCGGCACACTCGGCCATCCGGCCCGCGAACACCGCCGACTGCTCAAGGAGAGCAGCCCCCATCCCCACCCACTGCGCACCCTGACCCGGGAACACCCACACCGACCTGCCGTCGACGTTCGCCACGCCGGTGACCAAGCCAGACACCGGCTCACCCGCGCTCAGCGCACCCACACCCGCCAGCAAACCCTCACGGTCACTCCCGACCACCACCGCGCGATGCTCGAACACCGACCGCGACACCACCAGCGACAACCCCACATCCACCAGGCCAAGATCGCCGTTCGCCTCCAGGTGCGCGCCCAGACGACGCGCCTGCGCCCGGACGGCCTCCTCGCTCTTGCCCGACACCACCCACGGCACCACATCCGCAGGCTCGTCCGACGCCGGTCCCGCGACCTCCACCGGACCCTGCTCCAGGATCACGTGCGCGTTCGTGCCGCTGATCCCGAACGACGACACACCCGCCCGGCGCGGACGGCCCGTCTCCGGCCACTCGGTCGGTTCGGTCAGCAGCTCCACCGCACCGGCCGACCAGTCCACGTGCGAGGAGGGGGCGTCGACGTGCAGCGTCCGGGGCAGGACACCATGCCGGAGCGCCATCACCATCTTGATCACACCGGCCACACCGGCGGCCGCCTGGGTGTGACCGAGGTTCGACTTGATCGACCCCAGCAGGAGAGGCCGGTCCTCGTCCCGGTCCTGGCCGTAGGTGGCCAGCAGTGCCTGCGCCTCGATCGGGTCGCCCAGCGTCGTGCCGGTGCCGTGTGCCTCGACCGCGTCCACCTCGGACGGCGACAGCCTCGCACCCGCCAGCGCCTGGCGGATCACCCGCTGCTGCGACGGCCCGTTCGGAGCGGTCAGGCCGTTGGAGGCACCGTCCTGGTTCACCGCCGAGCCACGGACGATCGCCAGCACCCGGTGACCGTTGCGCCGGGCGTCCGACAGGCGCTCCAGCACCAGCATGCCCACGCCCTCGGAGTAGCTGGTGCCGTCCGCGGTGTCGGAGAACGTCTTGCACCGGCCGTCGGGGGCGAGCCCGCCCTGGGCGCTGAAGTCGATGAACGCCACCGGGGTGGCCATCACGGTCGCACCACCGGCCAGGGCCAGCGAGCAGTCACCCGAGCGCAGCGCCTGCGCCGCCATGTGCAGTGCCACCAGGGAGGACGAGCAGGCGGTGTCCACCGTCACCGCCGGGCCCTCCAGGCCGAGGGTGTAGGAGATGCGGCCGGTCGCGACGCTTCCCGCCGTACCGGTGCCGACGAAGCCCATCGCCTCCGGCGGGAACTGGGCGCCCATCCCGTAGTCGTGGTAGAAGATGCCCGCGAAGACGCCCGTCTGGCTGCCGCGCAGGGAGGTCGGGTCCACGCCCGCCCGCTCGATCGCCTCCCACGACGTCTCCAGCAGCAACCTCTGCTGCGGGTCCATCGCCAGGGCCTCACGCGGCGAGATCCCGAAGAACCCCGGGTCGAACTGCGTGGCGCTCTCCAGGAAACCGCCCTCGCGCACGTAGCTGGTGCCCCGCTTCGCCGGATCCGGGTCGTACAGCGCCCCCAGGTCCCAGCCGCGGGTGGTCGGGAACTCGGAGATCGCGTCCCCGTCCTCGGAGACCAGCCGCCACAGGTCCTCCGGGGAGTCGACCTCACCGGGGAAGTGGCAGGCCATGCCCACGATCACGATCGGATCGTCGCTCAGGGGCGTGACGGACGCGGGGATGATCGCGTCGGCGTCCTCGCCGAGCAGCTCGGCCAGCAGGAACTCCGCCAGCACGGTCGGCGTCGGGTAGTCGAAGACCAGCGTGGACGGCAGCCGCAGCCCGGTCACCGTGTTCAGCCGGTTGCGCAGCTCCACGGCGGTGAGGGAGTCGAAGCCCAGCTCGCGGAACTCCCGCCGCACCTCCACCGTCTCCGGCGAGACGTGGCCCAGCACCATGGCCACCTCGATACGCACCAGGTCCACCAGGACCTCGGCGCGCTCGGCCGCCCCCAGCGGGGCCAGCTTCTGCAGCAACGTCGCGGCCACCACCGAGCCGGACGCCGCCGACCGGCGCCCACCCCGTACCAGCCCCCGCAACAACGCCGGCACCTCGCCGTGGGCGCGCAGCACCGCCAGCTCCAGCCGGAGCGGGATCACCACCGGCCGGGCCACCCGCCCGGCGGCGTCGAACAGCGCCAGCCCCTGTTCCACCGAGAGCGGCGGCATGCCCGTCCGGGTGATCCGCCGCATGTCGGCGTCGCTCAGCGTGCCGGTCATCCCGGTCTCCTGGGTCCAGGCGCCCCAGGCCAGCGACAGCGCGGGCAGCCCCTCGGCCCGGCGCGCCTGCGCCAGGGCGTTGAGGAACGTGTTCGCGGCCGAGTAGTTGCCCTGCCCGGGTGCCCCCATCACACCCGACAGCGACGAGTACGTGACGAACGCCGCGAGGTCCAGATCGCGGGTGAGCTCGTGCAGGTGCCAGGCGGCGTCGACCTTGGGCCGCAGGACCCTGCCCAGCCGCTCCGGTGTCAGGGACGGGATCGTCGCGTCCTCCAGCACACCGGCGGTGTGGATCACCGCGGTCAGCGGGTGCTCGGCGTCCACCCGCGCCAGCAGCGCCGCCACCTGCTCCCGGTCGGCCATGTCACAGGCGGCGACCGTGACCTCGGCGCCGTACGCGATCAGCTCGGCCCGCAGCTCCGTCGCGCCGGGGGCGTCCGGGCCCCGGCGGCTGGTCAGCAGCAGGTGCCGCACGCCTCGTTCGGACACCAGGTGCCGGGCCAGGCTGCCCCCCAGGCCACCGGTGCCACCGGTGATCAACACCGTCCCCTCGGGGTCCCACGACCGTCCGGTCTCCTCCTCGGGCGCCACCCGCGCCAGGCGCGGAACCCGCACCTCGCCCTCGCGTACCGCCAGCTGCGGTTCGCCCAGGGCGAGTATCGACGAGGGGAACTCGTCGTCGGTGTCGACCAGCACGAAGCGGCCCGGGTTCTCCCACTGCGCCGACCGCACCAGACCCCACACCGCCGCGGCCGCCAGATCGGCGACCACGTCGCCCTCTCGCGCCTCGACCGCGCCCCGCGTGACGAACACCAGGCGCGAGGCCCCGAACCGCTCGTCGGCCAGCCACTCCTGCAGCAGGCCCAGAACGCGGGCGACCAGCTCGTGCGTCGACTCCACCACGCTCCCGGCATCCGCCGATCCCACGGTGAACGTGACCACGTCCGGCACCGGATCCAGCGAGGCGAGATCCCCGCTCAGCTCGACCATGCTCGCGTCGGCCCTCGCGCCCGACACCTCCGCCAACGCGACCCAGTCCACCCCGAACAGCGAGTCCCGCTCCACCCCGCGCCCGCCACCGGCGCCGACGAGCTGGTCGGGGGTGAAGGGACGCACGATCAGCGAGCGCGCCGACAGCACCGGCTCCCCGGCCAGGTCCACCGCCGTCAGCGCGACCGAGTCGGTTCCCGTCCTGGTCAGCCGGACCCGCAGCAGCGCCGCGCCGCCCGCGTGCAGGCTCACCTGGTCCCAGGAGAACGGCAGCCAGCCGCCCTCGGCCACGTCCAGCCCGGCGAAGCTCACCGCGTGCAGCGCCGCGTCCAGCAGTGCCGGGTGCACCCCGAACGAACCGGCGTTCGAGGCCGCCTGCTCAGGCAGCGCGACCTCGGCGAAGACTTCTCCGTCGTGCTGCCATGCGGCCCGCAGCCCCTGGAACACCGGGCCGTACCCCAGCCCCCGAACGGCCAGCTCGTCATACAGCCCGTCCAGCTCGATCGCGGTCGCTCCGGCCGGGGGCCACACCGTCGCGTCGAACGGCACGGCCTCCGGGGCACCGGTGGCGAGCGTGCCGGTGGCGTGCCGCACCCACGGCGTCTCCTCCCCGGCCTGCGCCGACCGGGAGTAGACACTCACAGTCCGGCGACCGCTCTCCTCCGGCGCACCCACCGCCACCTGCACCACGACCGCGTCATCCTCACCCAGCACCAGCGGGGCGGCCAACGTCAACTCCTCCACCAGGTCGCAGCCGACCTGGTCACCGGCCCGGACCGCCAACTCCAGGAACCCGGTCCCCGGAAAGATCACCATCCCGGCCACCGCGTGGTCGGCCAGCCAGGGGTGCGACCGCAGTGACAACCGGCCGGTCAGCACCACGCCGTCCGAGTCGGCCAGGCCCACCGCCGCGCCCAGCAGCGGGTGATCCGTCGCGGCCAGACCCGCCGCGGTCACGTTCCCCGCACCACTCGCTGTCCCGTCGGGCCAGAACCACCGACGCTGGAAGGCGTAGGTGGGCAGGTCGACCCGGCGACCGCCCGGCAGCACCTGCCGCCAGTCCACGGTCACGCCACGGACGAACAGCTCGGCCGCCGAGGTCAGCACCCGATCCAGGCCGCCGTCGTCGCGACGCAACGTCCCGGCGATCACGGCCTCCACCTCGGCCGCGTCCACGCACTCCCCGACGCCGACCGTCAGCACCGGATGCGGACTCACCTCCACGAACGCACGGTGGCGCTGCTCCAGCAACGTCTCTATCGCAGCGGCGAAACCGACCGTGCGCCGCAGATTCTCACACCAATACCCGGCTCCCAGCTCCGGCCCTTCCAGCCACTGGCCGGTCACCGTCGACAACATCGGCACCCGTACTGGTCTTGGTGCCACCTCCGCCAGGACCTGTGCCAGCTCCTCGCCGATCAGGTCGACCTGCGCCGAGTGCGAGGCGTAGTCCACCGCGATCCGCCGGACCCGCACCCCCTCCTCGGCCAACCGCTCGACCAGCTCCTCGACCGCGCGGACCTCACCGGACACCACCACCGAGGCCGGGCCGTTGACCGCCGCGACCGACACCCGACCCTCCCACGCCGCCACCCGCTCACGCACCCGCTCCACCGGCAACGCCACCGACGCCATCGCCCCCAGCCCGGCCAGCCGCTCGCCGATCAGACGGCTGCGCAGCGCCACCACCCTGGCGCCGTCCTGCAACGACAGAGCGCCCGCGACCACCGCCGCCGCGATCTCTCCTTGTGAGTGGCCTACCACCGCATCCGGGCGGACCCCGAGCGATTCCCAGACCGCCGCCAGCGACACCATCACCGCGAAGGAGACCGGCTGGACCACATCCACCCGATCCAGCCCCGAAGCCCCCCGCACCACCTCCAGCAGCGACCAGTCCACGAACGGCTCCAGTGCTGCGGCACACTCCGCCATCCGGCCCGCGAACACCGCCGACTCCTCAAGGAGAGCGGCCCCCATCCCTGCCCACTGCGCACCCTGACCCGGGAAGACCCACACCGACTTGCCTTCGACGTTCGCCACGCCGGTGACCACACCGGCCACCGGCTCACCCGCGCTCAGCGCGCCGACACCCGCCAGCAAACCCTCGCGGTCGCTCCCGACCACCACCGCGCGATGCTCGAACACCGACCGCGACGTCGCCAGCGAGAACGCGACATCGGCCAGCCCGAGACCGGGCTCACCCTCCAGGTGCGCCACGAGCCGCCCGGCCTGCGCCCGCAACGCCTCGTCCGTACGGCCCGACACCACCACCGGAACCACCGGCGGTTCCTCCACGTCGGGGTCGTGGGGACGGGCCACCAGCGCGGCGTCGGGCTGCTCGATGATCACGTGTGCGTTGGTGCCGCTGATGCCGAACGACGACACTCCGGCCCGGCGCGGACGCCCTGTCTCGGGCCACTCGGTCGGCTCGGTCAGCACCTCCACCGCACCGGAGGCCCAGTCCACGTGCGACGACGGGGCGTCCACGTGCAGCGTCCGGGGCAGCACGCCGTGCCGCATCGCCATGACCATCTTGATCACACCGGCCGCACCGGCGGCAGCCTGGGTGTGGCCGAGGTTGGACTTGATCGACCCCAGCAGCAGCGGACGGTCCTCGTCCCGGTCCTGGCCGTAGGTGGCCAGCAGCGCCTGAGCCTCGATCGGGTCGCCCAGGACCGTACCGGTCCCGTGGCCCTCGACCGCGTCCACCTCGGACGGCGACAGCCTCGCACCCGCCAGCGCCTGGCGGATCACCCGCTGCTGCGACGGACCGTTCGGCGCGGTGAGCCCGTTGGAGGCGCCGTCCTGGTTCACCGCCGAGCCACGGACGATCGCCAGCACCTCGTGGCCGTTGCGGCGCGCGTCCGACAGGCGCTCCAGCACCAGCATGCCCACGCCCTCGGACCAGCCCGCGCCGTCGGCCGCGTCCGAGTAGGACTTGCAGCGCCCGTCACCGGCGAGCCCGCCCTGCCCGGTGAAGTCGATGAACGAGTTCGGGGTGGCCATCACGGTCACGCCACCGGCCAGGGCCAGCGAGCAGTCGCCGCCGCGCAGCGCCTGCGCGGCCAGGTGCAGCGCCACCAGCGAGGACGAGCAGGCGGTGTCGACCGTCACCGCCGGGCCCTCCAGGCCCAGCGTGTAGGAGATGCGGCCGGTCGCCACGCTTCCCGCCGTACCGGTGCCCATGAAGCCCAGCACGTCCGCCGGGAACGGCACGCTGGTCGCGTAGTCGTGGTACATGACCCCGGCGAACACGCCGGTGCGGCTGCCGCGCAGCGAGGTCGGGTCGATCCCGGCCCGCTCGACCGCCTCCCAGGTGGTCTCCAGCAGCAGGCGCTGCTGCGGGTCCATCGCCAGGGCCTCACGCGGGGAGATCCCGAAGAAGCCGGGGTCGAACTCCCCGGCCTCGTGCAGGAAGCCGCCCGCCTCCACGTAGTTGACGGCCCGGCTCTCGGCGCTCCCCTCGGCGCGGCCACGGTTCCAGCCGCGCGTCGTCGGAAAGGGGGTGATCGCGTCCCCGCCCTCGCTGACCAGCCGCCACAGGTCCTCCGGGGAGGTGACCCCGCCCGGATAGCGGCACGCCATGCCAACGATCACGATCGGGTCGTCCGCGACCGGCACCACCGACGCGGGGATGACCACGTCGGCGTTCTCGCCGAGCAGCTCGCCCAGCAGGAACTCCGCCAGCGCGCTCGGCGTCGGGTAGTCGAAGACCAGCGTGGACGGCAGCCGCAGCCCGCTCGCCCCGTTCAGCCGGTTGCGCAGCTCGACGGCGGTCAGCGAGTCGAAGCCCAGCTCGCGGAACTCCCGCCGCACCTCCACCGTCTCCGGCGACGCGTGTCCGAGCACGACCGCGACCTCGGTCCGCACCAGGTCCAGCAGGACCTCGGTGCGCTCGGCCAGGCCCAGCGGGGCCAGCCGCTGCAGCAACGTCGCGGCCACCACCGAGCCGGACGCCGCCGACCGGCGCCCACCCCGTACCAGACCGCGCAACACCGCCGGTACGTCACCCTGCGCCCGCAGCGACGGCAGGTGCAGCCGGACCGGGACCAGCAGCGCCTCATCGAGCGCGGTCGCGGCCTCGAACAGCGCCAGGCCCTGCTCCACCGAGAGCGACGGCATTCCGGCCCGCGCCATCCTGCGCATGTCGGCGTCGTCCAGCGTGCCGGTCATCCCGACGTCCTGGGTCCAGGCGCCCCAGGCCAGCGAGAGCGCGGGCAGGTCCTCGGCCCGGCGCGACCGGGCCAGCGCGTCCAGGAAGGCGTTGGCCGCGGCGTAGTTGCCCTGCCCGGCGTTGCCCATCACCCCGGCGAGGGAGGAGAAGACCACGAACGCCGCCAGGTCCAGGTCCCTGGTGAGCTCGTGCAGGTGCCAGGCGGCGTCCACCTTCGGCCGCAGCACGGTGTCCAGCCGCTCGGGCGTCAGTGACAGGATCGTCCCGTCGTCCAGCACTCCGGCGGTGTGGATCACCGCGGTCAGCGGGTGCTCGGCCGGGACCCCGGCCAGCAGGGCCGCCACCTGCTCACGATCGGCCATGTCACAGGCCGCGATCTCGACCTCGGCGCCGTACGCGACCAGCTCGGCCCGCAGTTCCGCCGCGCCGGGGGCGTCCGGGCCCCGGCGGCTGGCCAGCATCAGGTGCCGTACGCCGCGCTCGGCCACCACGTGCCGCGCGAACTGCGCTCCCAGGCCGCCGGTGCCGCCGGTGACGAGCACCGTGCCGTCCGGGTCCCAGGGCCGACCGGCCTCGCCGGCCGGTGCCACCCGCGCCAGGCGCGGGACCCGCACCTCGCCCTCGCGTACCGCCAGCTGCGGTTCGCCCAGGGCGAGTACCGACGAGGGGAACTCGCCGTCGGCGTCGACCAGCACGAAGCGACCCGGTTCCTCCCACTGCGCCGAGCGGACCAGGCCCCACACCGCGGCGGCGGCCAGGTCCGTGACGGTCTCGTCATCGCCCGTCGCGACGGCCCCCCCGGTCACGAAGACCAGCCGGGAACGGCGGCAGCGGTCGTCGGCCAGCCACGCGTGCAGCAGGCCCAGCGCGGCGGCGGTCAGCTCGTGAACCCGGGTGACCACATCGGAACGCTCCGTGGAGGCGACCGTGACGGTCACCGTCTCCGGTACCGCCGCGAGCGCCGCCAGCGCCGCCACCGGGTCCGACGCCAGATCCAGGACCGGCTCGACCGGTTCGACCGGGGCGGACTCGTCGCCGTCCGCCGACGTCTCGGGCAGCGCGGGCCAGGTCAACCGGAACAGCGAGTCCCGGTACGGGTCGCGGGCGCCGCCCTCGGCCAGGCCGTCGGCGGTGATCGGCCGCAGCACCAGTGACCGCGCCGAGAGCACCGGCTCCCCCGCGGCGTCCGTCGCGATCACCGAGACCGCGTCGCCGCCGGTCCTGGCCAGCCGCACCCGCAGCACCGAGGCGCCACCGGCGTGCAGGCTCACCTGCTCCCAGGAGAACGGCATCCGGCCGTCCTCGGCGTCGTCGAGCCCGGCGAAGGCCACCGCGTGCAGCGCCGCGTCCAGCAGCGCCGGGTGCACCCCGAACGAGCCCGCGCTCGACCGCGCCTGCTCGGGCAGGGCGATCTCGGCGAACACCTCGCCGCCGGCACCTCGCCACGCGGCCCGCAGCCCCTGGAACACCGGCCCGTAGTGGAACCCGCCCGCGGCGAACCGGTCGTACAGCCCGTCCACCGGGATGGGCGTGGCCTCCCCGGGCGGCCACGTCGCCGCGTCGAAGGCGGCCACGTCGCCGGTGCGGGTCCGGCCGTCGGCCACCGCGAGCACGCCGGTGGCGTGCCGCACCCACGGCTCCTCGTCGGCGGCCTCGGCCGACCGGGCGTAGACGCTCAGGCTGCGGCGGCCGGACTCCGCCGCCGAGCCCACCCACACCTGCACCACGACGGCGTCCCGCTCGCCCAGCACCAGCGGCGCGGTGAGGGTCAGCTCCTCCACCAGGTCGCAGCCGGCCTGGTCGCCCGCCCGGATCGCCAGCTCCAGGAACCCCGTACCCGGGAAGATCACCATGCCGCCCACCGCGTGGTCGGCGAGCCACGGATGCGACGGCAGCGACAGCCGCCCGGTCAGCAGCACCCCGGCCGAGTCGGCGAGCCCGACCGCTGCGCCCAGCAGCGGGTGCCCGGTGGCGGCCAGGCCCGCGGCCGCCACGTTCCTCAGCCGGGAACCGGTGCCGTCGGGCCAGAAGCGCTGCCGCTGGAACGCGTACGTCGGCACGTCGATCCGGCGCCCGCCCCGGAGCACCGCCCGCCAGTCCAGCGGCACCCCGTGCACGTGCAGCTCGGCCAGCGCCGTCGTCACCGCCACGTGCTCGTCGCGGTCCCCGCGCAGCACCGGCACCAGGACCGGGCCGGCGCCGGAGGGCCGGTCCGGCGAGCCGGGGGCGGCGAGCTCGGCCAGGGTGTCCTGGGCCATCGCGGTGAGCACGCCGTCCGGCCCGAGCTCCAGGTAGGCCGTCACGCCCTGCCGGTGCAGCGCCCGCACCGCGTCGGCGAACCGCACCGCGCCACGGACCTGCTCCACCCAGTAGTCCGGCGAGCACAGCCGCCCGGCCGTGGCGGTCTCCCCGGTCAGGGTGGACACCACGGGGATCTTCGGCGGGCTGTACGACAGCGTCCGGGCCACCTCCCGGAAGTCCTCCAGCATCGGGTCCATCAACGGCGAGTGGAAGGCGTGCGAGACCCGCAGCCGCTTCGTCTTGATCCCGCGCTCCTCCAGGGCGGCGGCGACCTCCAGCACCGGCTCCTCCAGGCCGGAGAGCACCAGCGAGGACGGGCCGTTGACGGCCGCGACCGAGACCTCCTTCTCCCGGCCGGCCAGCAGCTCGGCGACCTCCTCCTCGGACGCCCGTACCGCCACCATCGCCCCGCCCTGCGGCAGCGCCTGCATCAACCGGCCCCGCGCGGCCACCAGCGCGCACGCGTCCTTCAACGACAACACTTCCGCCACGTGGGCGGCGGTGATCTCCCCGATCGAATGTCCGGCCACGACCTCCGGCCGCAGGCCCCAGGACTCGACCAGCCGGAACAGCGCCGTCTCCACGGCGAACAACGCCGGTTGCGCCCACCCGGTCCGATCCAGTGCCCGCGCCTGCTCAATGCCCGGCTCGGCGAACAGGACCTCGCGCAGCGATCCGTCGAGCAGCGGGTCCAGCTCCGCGATCACCTCGTCCAGCGCCGTCGCGAACACCGGGAACCGGTCGTAGAGCTCGCGGCCCATCCCCGCTCGCTGGCTGCCCTGGCCGGTGAACAGCACCGCGGGCCTCGGGTCGGCCGCGGCCTGCCCTCGCAGCACGCCCGCGCCCGGCCGGTCCTCGGCCAGGGCCCGCAGGCCGGCGACCGCGCTCCCGGGGTCGGCGGCCACCACGGCCGCGCGGTACTCGAACGCCGAGCGCGTCGTGGCCAGCGAGAACGCCACGTCGCCGAGCCTCGGACCGGGCCCACCGTCCACGTACGCCGCCGGCTGTCCGGCCTCGCCCTCCGTGAACGACGCGAGCCGTCCGGGCTCGTTCTCCACGAACGACGCGAGCCGTCCGGCCTGTGCCCGCAACGCCTCCGCCGACCGGCCGGAGACCAGGATCGGCACGGAACCGTCCGCCTGGGGCTCCTGGCTCTCGGGCTCCGCGTCCGGCGTCTCGGCCCGTTCGATGATCACGTGCGCGTTGGTGCCGCTGATGCCGAACGACGACACCCCGGCCCGGCGCGGATGGTCGGCGCGCGGCCATTCGGCGGGCTCGGTCAGCAGCTCCACCGCGCCGGAGGCCCAGTCCACGTGCGTGGACGGCTCGTCGACATGCAGGGTCCTGGGCAGCGTGCCGTACCGCATCGCCATGACCATCTTGATCACACCGGCGACACCGGCCGCCGCCTGCGTGTGGCCGATGTTCGACTTCACCGAGCCCAGCAGCAGCGGGCGGTCCCGGTCCTGGCCGTACGTCGCCAGCAGCGCCTGCGCCTCGATCGGGTCGCCCAGCGCCGTACCGGTGCCGTGGCCCTCGACCGCGTCCACCTCGGCGGGGGAAAGCCCCGCGCCGGCCAGCGCCTGGCGGATCACCCGCTGCTGCGAGGGACCGTTCGGCGCGGTCAGGCCGTTCGAGGCTCCGTCCTGGTTCACCGCCGAACCACGAAGGACCGCCAGCACCCGGTGGCCGTTGCGCCGCGCGTCCGACAGGCGCTCCAGGACGACCATGCCCGCGCCCTCGGACCAGCTGGTGCCGTCGGCGGCGTCCGAGTAGGACTTGCACCGCCCGTCGGCGGCGAGCCCTCCCTGGGCGCTGAACTCCGCGATCCCCATCGGCGTGGCCACCACGGTCACGCCTCCCGCCAGCGCCAGCGAGCACTCGCCCGAGCGCAGCGCCTGCGCGGCCAGGTGCATCGCGACCAGGGAGGACGAGCAGGCGGTGTCCACCGTCAGCGCCGGGCCCTCCAGGCCCAGGGTGTAGGACAGCCGGCCCGAGGTCACGCTGCCCGCCTGGCCCGTCACCATGAAGCCACGGGCCTCGTCCGGCGGGATGTAGCCCGAACCGCTGGCGCCGACGTAGACGCCCGTCTCGCTGCCCCGCAGCGAGAGCGGGTCGATCCCGGCGCGCTCGACCGCCTCCCAGGTGGTCTCCAGCAGCACGCGCTGCTGCGGGTCCATCGCGAGCGCCTCGCGCGGCGAGATCCCGAAGAACCCGGCGTCGAACTCCGCGGCGTCGGCCATGAACCCGCCCTGGAAGTCCAGCTCGCCGTTCACCTGCCAGCCCCGGTCGAGCGGCAGCGGGGAGACCGCGTCACGCCCCTCGGTGACGAGCCGCCACAGGTCCTCCGGCGAGCGCACCCCGCCCGGGTAGCGGCACGCCATCGACACGATCACGATCGGGTCGTCGGCCACCGACGCGATCGTCGCCGGGGCGATGCCGTCTCCGTGCTCGCCCAGCATCTCGGCCAGCAGGAACTCCGCCAGCACCACGGGTGTCGGGTAGTCGAACACCAGGGTGGCGGGCAGCCGCAGCCCGGTCGCGGCGTTCAACCGGTTGCGCAGCTCGACCGAGGTGAGGGAGTCGAAGCCCAGCTCGCGGAACTCCCGCCGCACGTCCACCATCTGAGGGGAGGTGTGTCCCAGCGCGGTGGCGGCCTGGGCCCGGACCAGCTCGATCACCAGCCGGAGGCGGTCGGCGGGGGCGAGCCCGGCCAGCTGCCGCAGCAGCGCCCTGTCCGCGCCGGACACCGGGGCCGCCGCCGTACGGCGGGTGCCGCGCACCAGCGAGCGCAGCAGCGGCGGAACCTCGCCGAACGCCCGCAGCGCCGGCAGGTCGAACCGGACCGGGGCCACCACCGGCGTGTCGCAGCCGAGGGCAGCGTCGAACAGCGCCAGCCCCTCCGCGAAGGAGAACAGGTGGAATCCCGCGGCCGTCAACCGGCGGAGGTCGGTCTCGGTGAGCTCGCCGGCCATACCGGCGTCCGCCGCCCACGGGCCCCACACCAGGGACAGGCCCGGCATGCCCTGGGCCCGGCGGTACTGGGCCAGCGCGTCCAGGTAGGCGTTGGCCGCCGCGTAGCCGCCCAGCCCGGCGCCGCCGAACAGGCCGGCCATCGATGAGTACATGACGAAGGCGGCCAGGTCGAGGTCCCGCGTCAGCTCGTGCAGGTGCCAGGCGCCGTCCGCCTTGGGCTCGAACACGGTGGCCAGCCGCCGCGCGTCCAGCGACTGGATCATCCCGTCGTCACGTACGCCCGCCGCGTGGACGACCGCGGTGAGCGGGTGCTCGGCGGGCACGCCCGCGAGCAGCTCCGCCACCTGGTCCCGGTCGGCCGTGTCGCAGGCGACGACGGTGACCTCGGCTCCGTGGGCGATCAGTTCGGCCCGCAGTGCCACCGCGCCCGGGGCGTCCGGGCCCCGGCGGCCGGCCAGCAGCAGGTGCCGTACCCCGTGCTCGGCCACCAGGTGGCGGGCCAGGTTGCCGCCCAGGCCACCCGTGCCGCCCGTGATCAGGACGGTGCCGTCGGGGTCCAGCCTCGGCGCGGCGTCCCCGCCCGGCGCCAGGCGGACCAGCCGGGGAACGCGGGCGACGTGATCGCGGATCGCCACCTGGGGCTCGCCGCAGGCCAGCGCCTCGGGCAGCGCCGACAGCGCGGTCTCCCGCCCGTCCACGTCGACGAGCAGGAAGCGGCCGGGGTTCTCGGCCTGCGCGACGCGCACGAGACCCCAGACCGCGGCCGCCGCCGGGTCCACGGTCGTCCCGTCCCCGGTCCCGCCTTCGGCGCCGTTCTCGGCGCCGTCCTTGGTCCCGCCTTCGATCCCGTTGTTGGCCCCGCCCTCGGTCCTGTCCTTGGTCCCGCCTTCGGTGCCGCCCTCGGTCCCGTTCTTGGTCCCGTTCTCGGTCCTGTCCTTGGTCCCGTTCTTGGCCCCGTCTTCGGTGCCGCCCCCGGTCCTGTCCTTGGTCCCGGCTTCGGTCCCGTTCTTGGTCCTGTCTTCGGGGCCGGCGTTGATGCCGGTGACCGCGCCCCTGGTGACCAGTGCCAGCCTCGACTCGGTGAACCGGTCGTCGGCCAGCCACTGCCGCAGCAGGTCGAGCACCCGGCCGGTCAGTTCCCGCGCCGCCGGCGCGCCGGTCAGTTCCGCGGGCGGCGCGATCTCGACGGCCACGACGTCCGGCACCCGGTCCAGCGACACGAGGCCCGCCACCGGCTCGCCCCTGCCCGGTTCGGACCAGCGCAGGTCGCCCAGTCCGGGCCGCCCCGGCCCGGAGCCGTCCGGTTCCGACCAGTCCAGCTCCGACGAGTTCAGTTCCGACCAGTCCAGCTCGACGCAGTCCAGCCCGGCCACCGCGTCCACCGGGGAGACGACCGTCGGCGCGACCGTCCACTCCAGCGTGAACAGCGCGTCCCGCTCCGGTCCTCCACCGCCGGAGGCGAGCATCTGGTCCGCCGACACCGGGCGGAACACCAGCGACTCCGCCGTCAGCACCGGCGCGCCCTCGGCGTCCACCGCCACCAGCGACACCGAACCGCTCCCGGTCCTGACCAGCCGCACCCGCAGCGCCGAGGCGCCGCCCGCGTGCAGGCACACCCCGCCCCAGGAGAACAGCAGCCGTCCCTGGCCCGGCTCCACCAGGTCCATGAACGCGGCCGGTTGCAGCGCCGCGTCCAGCAGGGCGGGATGCAGACCGAACGAGCCCGCGTCGCCGACCTCCTCGGGCACCGCGACCTCGGCGAAGATCTCCTCGTCGCGCCGCCAGACCGCCCGCAGCCCCCTGAAGGTCGGCCCGTAGACCACGCCGCTCCCGGCCAGGTCGTCGTACAGCCCGTCCAGGTCGACGGGCACCGCGCCCTCGGGCGGCCACACGGCCGTGTCGAGCCGCGCCGTGCGCGCCCCGACCCCCAGCACGCCGGCCGCGTGCCGCACCCAGGGCCGGTCCGGCGCGTCGGCCGGCCGGGCGTAGATCGCCAGGTTCCTGCGGCCCGTCTCGTCGGACGCGCTCACCACCACCTGGACGGCGACGGCGTCGTCCGCGCCGAGCACCAGAGGGGCGGCCAGGGTGATCTCCTCCACCCGGTCGCAGCCGACCTGGTCCGCCGCCCGGATCGCCAGCTCCAGGAACCCGGTGCCGGCGAACAGCGCCGTACCGGCCACCGCGTGATCGGCGAGCCAGGGGTGCGTCCGCACCGACATCAGGCCGGTGAGCAGCGCGCCGTCGGAGTCGGCGAGCCCGACGGCGGCGCCCAGCAGCGGATGCCCCGCCGCGGCGAGCCCCAGGCCCCGGGCGTCGGCGATCCGCATCCCGCTCGGCCAGAACCTGTGGTGCTGGAAGGCGTAGGTGGGCAGGTCGACGTGGCGGCCGCCCGCCAGCACCTGCCGCCAGTCCACGGTCACCCCGCGCACGAACAGCTCGGCGGCCGACAGCAGGACCCGGTCCAGGCCGCCCTCGTCGCGGCGCAACGTCCCGGCGACCACCGCAGCGCCGACCCCCGCCGCGTCCACCGCCTGCTCGATCCCCAACGCCAGCAACGGATGCGAACCCACCTCAAGGAAGATCCGATAGCGCTCCCGCAACAGCTGCTCGACCGCCGATCCGAACTCCACCGTCCGCCGCACGTTCTCGTACCAGTAGCCCGCGTCCAGCTCCGAGCCGTCCAGCCACCGCCCGGTCGCGGTCGACAGCATCGGCACCCGGCTCGTGCGCGGTGCCACCTCCGCCAGGTCCGTCAACAGTTCCTCGCGGAACCGCTCGACCTGGGGGGAATGCGCGGCGAAGTCCGCACCCGCAAGCTGCCAGCGCATGACCCCCTCGGCCGACAACCTCCGCTCCAGCACCCGCACCGCCTCGCCGTCACCGGCGACCGTGACCACCCCGGGCCCGTTGACCGCCGCGATCGAGATGCGGTCCAGCAGGTCGTCGGCGGCCAGCGCCGCACGCACCCGCTCCACCGGAGCCATCACCGACAACATCACCCCACGCCCGGACAACTTCTCGGCGATCAGACGACTGCGCAACGCCACCACCCGCGCACCGTCCTGCAACGACAACCCGCCCGCGACCACCGCAGCCGCGATCTCCCCCTGCGAGTGACCCACCACCGCATCCGGACGAACCCCCAGCGACTCCCACACCGCCGCCAGCGACACCATCACCGCGAACGACACCGGCTGCACCACGTCCACCCGATCCAGCCCCGGAGCGCCCTCCGCCTGCCGGACCACCTCCAGCAGCGACCAGCCCGACCAGTCCACGAACGGCTCCAACGCCGCCGCACACTCCGCCATCCGGCCCGCGAACACCGCCGACTCCTCCAGCAGAGCAGCCCCCATCCCCACCCACTGCGCACCCTGACCCGGGAACACCCACACCGACCTGCCCTCGATGTCCGCCACGCCGGTGACCACCCGGGGCGCCGGCTCACCGGAGGCCAGCGTGCCCAGCCCCGCCAGCAGTTCCTCGCGCTCGCCCCCGACCACCACCGCGCGATGCTCGAACACCGACCGCGACACCACCAGCGACGACCCCACGTCCACCAGGTCAAGATCGCCGTTCGCCTCCAGGTGCGCGCCCAGACGAGCCGCCTGATCGCGCAGCGCCTGATCGGTCTTGCCCGAGATCACCCACGGCACCACACCCGCGGGCCGCTCCGCCGCCGGCTCCGCGACCTCCGCCGGTCCCTGCTCCAGGATCATGTGCGCGTTCGTGCCGCTGATCCCGAACGACGACACACCCGCCCGGCGCGGACGGCCGGTCTCCGGCCAGTCGACCCGGTCGGTCAGCACCTCCACCGCGCCCGAGGCCCAGTCCACGTGGGACGACGGCTCGTCCACGTGCAGCGTCCGGGGCAGCACCCCGTGCCGGAGCGCCATCACCATCTTGATCACGCTCGCCACACCGGCCGCCGCCTGGGTGTGACCGATGTTCGACTTCACCGAGCCCAGCAGCAGCGGCCGGTCCTCCGGCCGGTCCTGGCCGTACGTCGCCAGGACCGCCTGCGCCTCGATCGGGTCGCCCAGTGCCGTACCGGTGCCGTGCGCCTCCACCGCGTCCACGTCGGCGGGGGACAGACCGGCGACGGCCAGGGCCTTCCTGATCACCCGCCGCTGCGATGGGCCGTTCGGCGCGGTCAGGCCGTTGGACGCGCCGTCCTGGTTGATCGCCGAGCCGCGCACGACCGCCAGCACCCGGTGCCCGTTGCGGCGCGCGTCCGACAGCCGCTCCAGCATCACCAGGCCGACGCCCTCGGACCAGCCGATGCCGTCCGCCGAGTCGGAGAACGCCTTGCACCGGGCGTCCGGCGCCAGGCCGCCCTGCTCGCCGAGCTCACCGAACGCCGCGAGCGTCGATATGACGGTGACCCCGCCGGCCACGGCGAGCGAGCACTCCCCGTTGCGCAGCGCCTGGGCCGCCATGTGGATGGTCACCAGCGACGACGAGCACGCCGTGTCGACCGTCACCGCCGGGCCCTCCAGCCCGAAGGTGTACGAGATCCGGCCGGAGGCCACGCTGGCCAGCTGGCCGGTCATGATGTGCCCGCGCGACTCCTCGCCGGGCATGTAGCCCGAGCCGACGGAGCCGATGAAGACGCCGGTGTCGCTGCCGCGCAACGAGTCCGGATCGACGCCGGCGCGTTCGAGGACCTCCCAGGCGGCCTCCAGCAGCAGGCGCTGCTGCGGGTCCATCGCCAGCGCCTCGCGCGGCGAGATCCTGAAGAACTCCGCGTCGAACTCGGGCGCGTCGAAGACGAACCCGCCCTTCAGGTCGAGGTGGCCGTGGGCCTGCCAGCCACGGTCGGTCGGCAGCGGGGTGATGGCGTCCCGCCCCTCGGCGACCAGCCGCCACAGGTCCTCCGGGGAGTTCACCCCTCCGGGGTAGCGGCAGGCCATCGAGACGATGACGATCGGGTCGTCCCCGACCGGGACCGCGGCCACCGGGAGGATCGCGTCGCCGTGCGCGCCGAGCACCTCGCCGAGCAGGTACTCGCCGAGGACGGTGGGGGTGGGGTAGTCGAAGACGAGGGTGGAGGGCAGGCGCAGCCCGGTGGCGGTGTTGAGCCGGTTGCGCAGCTCGATCGCGGTGAGGGAGTCGAAGCCCAGCTCGCGGAACTCGCGGCGGACCTGCACCGCTTCCGGGGAAGGGTGGCCGAGGACGGCGGCGGCCTGGGCCCGGACCAGATCGACCACGAACCGGGTCCGGTCGGCCTGCGTCAGCCCGGCCAGCTGCCGCTTCAGCATCCCCTCACCGGCGGACGCCGAGGCGGCCGTACGGCGGGTGCCGCGCACCAGGCCGCGCAGCAGCGGCGGCACCAGCTGGGCGGACATCGCCTGCGGGTTGAGGCGCACGGGAACCACGAGGAAGGCGTCGGAGCCGATGGCGGCGTCGAACAGTGCCAGCCCCTGCTCGGTGGTGATCGGCGGCAGCCCCGCGGCGGTCATCCGCTGTACGTCGGCCCGCGACATGCCGCCGGTCATCCCGGTGGCCTGCGCCCACAGCCCCCACGCCAGCGACAACCCCGGCAGACCCTGCGCCCGCCGCCGGGCCATCAACGCGTCCAGCCAGGCGTTGGCCGCCGCGTAGTTGCCCTGACCCGCACCACCCATCAACCCGGCCAGCGAGGAGAACACCACGAACCCCGCCAGGTCACTGTCTGCGGTGAGCTCGTGCAGGTGCCAGGCCGCGTCCACCTTCGGCCGCAACACCGTCTCCAGCCGCTCCGGCGTCAACGAGGCGATCGTCCCGTCATCCAGGACTCCAGCCGCGTGGATCACCGCCGTCAACGGATGCTCGACCGGCACCCCGGCCAGCAGCTCCGCCACCGCGTCCCGGTCGGCCAGGTCACAGGCGGCGACGGTGACCAGGGCCCCCTGGTCGCTCAGCTCCCGGTGAAGCTCTGCCACACCGGGGGCGTCGGGGCCTCTCCGGCTGGCCAGCAGCAGGTGCCGTACGCCCCGCTCGGCCACCAGGTGCCGGGCCAGCTCCGCGCCCAGGCCACCGGTGCCTCCGGTGATCAGCACCGTGCCCTGCGGGTCCCAGCGGCGGGGCATGGTCAGCACGATCTTGCCGGTGTGGCGGGCCTGGCTCATGAACCGGAACGCCTCCCGGCCCCGGCGCACATCCCACGCCGTCACCGGCAGCGGCTTCAGCTCACCGGCCGCGAACAGCCCCATCAACTCGACCAGGATCTGCCGCAGCCGCTCCGGCCCGGCATCCAGGACGTCGAACCAGTGATACTCCAACCCCGGGAACTGATCCTGATCGCGGATGTCGAGCTTGCCCATCTCCACGAACCGCCCACCCGGCCGCAGCAGGCGTGCCGAGGCGTCGATGAACTCACCCGTCAGGGAGTTCAGCACCACGTCGATCCCCTGCGCGGGGAACCGCTCCTCGAACTCCAGGGTGCGTGAGGAGGCGATGTGGTCATCGGGGATGCCCAGCGAGCGCAGCACCTCCCACTTGGCCGGGCTCGCGGTGGCGAACACCTCCACCCCAAGCCGCTGGGCGAGCTGGATCGCCGCCATCCCGGTCCCGCCGGCGCCCGCGTGCACCAGCAGCTTCTCCCCCGCCCGCAACCCGGCCAGATCCATCAGCCCGTAATAGGTGGTGAGGAACGCCACCGGGATCGTCGCGGCCTGCTCGAACGAGACCTCGTCGGGGATCCTCGTCACCCCACCGGCGCCGGTGACCACCACCGGGCCGAAACCGCCCTCGACCAGGCCGACCACCCGGTCACCCACTCGCAGGTCCTCGACACCGGGGCCGACCTCCAGCACCACCCCGGCGGACTCGCTGCCCATCAGGCCGACCTTGTCCTGGAACCAGCCCAGCGCGTTCAGCCCGTCCAGCAGGTCCCGGAAGTTCACCCCGGTCGCGTGCACCGCCATCCGGACCTGCCCGTCCTGCAACGGTTCGGTCGCCTGCGGGAACGGGAGCAGCTCCAGCGCGTCCAGGCTGCCCTTGGCCCGGCTGCCCAGCCGCCACGCCACCTCACCGGGCGGGGGCAACAACCCCGCGCCCGAGGCCAGCGACGCCAGCCTCGGCACCCGTACCCCATCCTCACGTACCGCCACCTGCGGCTCGCCACACGCCAGCACCCCCGCCAGCACGGACGAGGAAAGCTCGTCCTCGACGTCGACCAGCACGAACCGGCCCGGGTTCTCCGACTGCGCCGAGCGCACCAGACCCCACACCGCCGCGGCCGCCAGATCGGCGACCACGTCGCCCTCCCGCGCCTCGACCGCGTCCCGCGTGACGAACACCAGACGCGAGGCCCCGAACCGCTCGTCGGCCAGCCACTCCTGCAGCAGGCCCAGCGCCCCGGCGGTCACCTCGTGCGCCGAGACCAGCGCGTCCCCGGCCGTCCCGGACGCGACCTCGACCAGCACCGCCTCCGGCACCGGCCCCGCCTCGCCCAGCGCCCGCAGATCGCGATGGACCGTCACCGGCTCCCACGCCGCCGCGAGACCCAGCGCGTCCGGCTCGAACCCCGCGAAACCCACCACCGTCACCGGCGCCGGATCGGCCACCGGGACCTCGGAGAGCGAGCTCCACTCCAGCCGGAACAGCCCGTCCCGTTCCGTCACCTGGCCGCCGCCTGCGAACCTGCCGGGCGAGAACGGGCGCAGCACCAGCGAGCGCGCCGACAGCACCGGCTCCCCGGCGGCGTCCACCGCCGTCAGCGTGACCGAGTCGCCGGCGGCCCGGATCAGCCGTACGCGCAGCATCGTCGCGCCGGTGGCGTGCAGGCTCACCCGGTCCCAGGAGAACGGCAACCGGCCGCCCTCCGAATCGTCCAGCCCGGCGAAGGCGACCGCGTGCAGCGCCGCGTCCAGCAGCGCCGGGTGGACCCCGAACGCACCCGCGCTCGACGCCGCCTGCTCGGGCAGCGCGACCTCGGCGAACACCTCACCTCCGGCACCGCGCCAGGCCGCCCGCAGCCCCTGGAACACCGGGCCGTACTCGAACCCGCCCGCGGCCAGTCCCTCGTACAACCCGTCGAGCTCGATGGCGGTCGCGCCCTGGGGAGGCCACACCGCCGTGTCGAACGGCACGGTCGGGACGGGACCGGCCGTGGGGGTGCCCGTGGCCAGCGTGCCGGTGGCGTGCCGCACCCACGGCACGTCGTCGGCGGCCTCGGCCGAGCGGGCGTAGAGGCTCACGCTCCGGTGGCCCATCTCCTGCGCGGCGCCCACCCACACCTGCACCGCGACCGCGTCGTCCTCGCCCAGCACCAGCGGCGCGGTCAGGGTCAGCTCCTCCACCCGGTCGCAGCCGACCTGGTCACCGGCCCGGATCGCCAGCTCCAGGAACCCGGTCCCCGGGAAGATCACCGTTCCGGCCACCGCGTGGTCGGCCAGCCACGGGTGCGACGAGAGCGACAGGCGGCCGGTCAGCAGCACCCCGTTGGAGTCGGCGAGGCCCACGGCCGCACCCAGCAGCGGATGTCCAGCGGGAGCCAGACCCGCCGCCGCCACGTTCCCCACCTGGGAACCCGCCCTCGCCGGCCAGTACCACTGGTGCTGGAAGGCGTAGGTCGGCAGGTCGACCCGGCGACCGCCCGGCAGCACCTGCCGCCAGTCCACGGTCACGCCACGCACGAACAGCTCGGCCGCCGAGGTCAGCACCCGGTCCAGGCCGCCGTCGTCACGACGCAACGTCCCGGCGATCACGGCCTCCACCTCGACCGCGTCCACGCACTCCCCGACGCCGACCGTCAGCACCGGATGCGGACTCACCTCCACGAACGCGCGGTGGCGCTGCTCCAGCAACGTCTCCACCGCCGCGGCGAAACCGACCGTGCGCCGCAGATTCTCACACCAATACCCGGCTCCCAGCTCCGGCCCTTCCAGCCACTGACCGGTCACCGTCGACAACATCGGCACCCGCACTGGTCTTGGCGCCACCTCCGCCAGGACCTGTGCCAACTCCTCACCGATCAGATCCACCTGCGCCGAATGCGAGGCGTAGTCCACCGCGATCCGCCGGACCCGCACCCCCTCCCCAGCCAACCGCTCGACCAGCTCCTCGACCGCGCGGACCTCACCCGACACCACCACCGAGGCCGGGCCGTTGACCGCCGCCACCGACACCCTCCCCTCCCACGCCGCCACCCGCTCACGCACCCGCTCCACCGGCAACGCCACCGACGCCATCGCCCCCAGCCCGGCCAACCTCTCCCCGATCAGACGGCTACGCAGCGCCACCACCCTGGCGCCGTCCTGCAACGACAAACCGCCCGCGACCACCGCCGCCGCGATCTCTCCTTGTGAGTGGCCCACCACCGCATCCGGGCGGACCCCGAGCGACTCCCAGACCGCCGCCAGCGACACCATCACCGCGAACGACACCGGCTGGACCACATCCACCCGATCCAACCCCGAACCCCCCCGCACCACCTCCAGCAACGACCAGTCCACGAACGGCTCCAACGCCGCCGCACACTCGGCCATCCGGCCCGCGAACACCGCCGACTCCTCCAGCAGAGCAGCCCCCATCCCCACCCACTGCGCACCCTGACCCGGGAACACCCACACCGACCTGCCGACCACGTCGGCCACACCCCCGACCACACCACCGGCCGCAGGCTCGCCATCGGCGATCGCCCTCAGTCCCGCCAGCAGGCCCTCGCGCTCGCCGCCGACCACCACCGCGCGGTGCTCGAACACCGACCGCGACACCACCAGCGACGACCCCACATCCACCAGGCCAAGATCGCCGTTCGCCTCCAGGTGCGCGCCCAGACGACGAGCCTGCGCCCGTACCGCCTCCTCGCTCTTGCCCGACACCACCCACGGCACCACACCCGCAGGCTCCTCAGACACCGGGCCCGCGACCTCCACCGGACCCTGCTCCAGGATCACGTGCGCGTTCGTGCCGCTGATCCCGAACGACGACACACCCGCCCGGCGCGGACGACCCGTCTCCGGCCACTCGACCGGCTCGGTCAGCACCTCGACCGCGCCCGCCGACCAGTCCACATGCGAGGACGGCGCGTCCACATGCAGCGTCCGGGGCAGCACGCCGTGCCGCATCGCCATGACCATCTTGATCACACCCGCCACACCCGCGGCGGCCTGGGTGTGGCCGAGGTTCGACTTGACCGAGCCGAGCAGCAGCGGCCGGTCCTCGTCCCGGTCCTGGCCGTACGTCGCCAGCAACGCCTGCGCCTCGATCGGGTCGCCCAGCGTCGTACCGGTGCCGTGCCCCTCGACCGCGTCCACCTCGGACACCGAGAGCCCGGCACCGGCCAGCGCCTGGCGGATCACCCGCTGCTGGGAAGGACCGTTCGGCGCGGTCAGGCCGTTGGACGCGCCGTCCTGGTTCACCGCGGAGCCACGCACCACCGCCAGCACCTCGTGGCCGTTACGGCGCGCGTCCGACAGGCGCTCCAGCACGAGCATGCCCGTGCCCTCGCCCCAGTTCACCCCGTCGGCCGCGTCCGAGTAGGACTTGCAGCGCCCGTCACCGGCGAGCCCGCCCTGCGCGCTGAAGTCGATGAACGGCCCCGGGTTCGCCATCACGGTCACGCCACCGGCCAGGGCCAGCGAGCAGTCACCCGAGCGCAGCGCCTGCGCGGCCAGGTGCAACGCCACCAGGGAGGACGAGCAGGCGGTGTCGACCGTGACCGCCGGACCCTCCAGGCCGAGGGTGTAGGACAGGCGGCCGGTCGCGACGCTTCCGGCGGTGCCGGTGCCGACGAAGCCCATCACCTCCGGCGGGAACGACACGCTGGTCGCGTAGTCGTGGTACATCACCCCGGCGAACACGCCGGTGCGGCTCCCCCGCAGCGAAGCGGGGTCGATCCCGGCCCGCTCGATCGCCTCCCAGGACGTCTCCAGCAGCAACCTCTGCTGCGGGTCCATCGCGAGCGCCTCGTGCGGGGAGATCCCGAAGAAGCCGGGGTCGAACTCCCCGGCCTCGTGCAGGAAGCCACCCTCACGCACGTAGCTGGAGCCCCGGCTTTCCCGGTCGGGGTTGTAGAAGGCCGCCAGATCCCAGCCCCGCGTCGTCGGGAACGGCGAGATCGCGTCCGTACCCTCGCTGACCAGCTGCCAGAGGTCCTCCGGTGAGGCGACCCCGCCCGGGTAGCGGCAGGCCATGCCCACGATCACGATGGGGTCGTCGGCCACCGGCCGGATCGCGGCGGGGACCACCGCGTCGCCGTGCTCGCCGAGCAGCTCGCCCAGCAGGAACTCCGCCAGCACGGCCGGCGTCGGGTAGTCGAAGACCAGCGTGGACGGCAGCCGCAACCCGGTCGTGCCGTTCAGCCTGTTGCGGAGGTCCACCGAGGTCAGCGAGTCGAAGCCCAGCTCCCGGAACTCCCGCCGCACCTCCACCGTCTCCGGCGAGACGTGGCCCAGCACCATCGCCACCTCGGTCCGCACCAGGTCCACCAGGACCTCGGCGCGTTCTGCCGCCGTGAGCGGGGCGAGCCGCTGCAGCAGCGTGCCTGCCGTCTCCGACCTTCCCGCGGCGGACCGGCGCCTTCCCCGCACCAGCTTGCGCAACAGCGGCGGGACCTCGCCCCGCGCGCGGAGCACCGGCAGGTCCAGCTGGACCGGGGCCACGACGGGGTCGGCGGCACGGACCGCCGCCTCGAACAGGGCGACGCCCTGGTCGGGTGCGAGCGGCGGCGTACCGGCACGGGCCAGCCGCTCCATGTCCCCGTCGCTCAGCGTGCCGGTCATCCCGCCGTCCTGCGCCCACGCGCCCCAGGCCAGCGACAGCGCGGGCAGCCCGGCGGCCCTCCGGTGCTGGGCCAGCGCGTCGAGGAACGAGTTGGCCGCGGCGTAGTTGCCCTGGCCGGGAGTTCCGATCACGCCCGCCACCGACGAGAACACGATGAAGTCGGCCAGGTCCTCGTTGCGGGTGAGCTCGTGCAGGTGCCAGGCCGCGTCCACCTTCGGCCGCAGCACCGTCTCCAGCCGCTCCGGCGTCAGCGAGGCGATCGTCCCGTCGTCCAGCACGCCCGCGGTGTGGATCACAGCGGTCAGCGGATGCTCGGGGTCCACCCGCGCCAGCAGCGCCGCCACCTGCTCCCGGTCGGCCACGTCACACGCCGCGACCTCGACCTCGACCTCGACCCCGTGCGCGACCAGCTCCGCCCGCAGCTCCGCCGCACCCGGAGCGTCCAGTCCTCGCCGACTGGCCAGCAGCAGGTGCCGTACGCCGCGCTCGGCCACCACGTGCCGCGCGAACAGAGCCCCCAGACCGCCCGTACCGCCGGTGATCAGGACCGTGCCCTGCGGGTCCCACCGGCAGGGCATGGTCAGCACGATCTTGCCGGTGTGACGGGCCTGGCTCATGAACCGGAACGCCTCCCGGCCCCGGCGCACATCCCACGCCGTCACCGGCAGCGGCTTCAGCTCACCGGCCGCGAACAGCCCCATCAACTCGACCAGGATCTCCCGCAGCCGCTCCGGCCCGGCATCCAGGACGTCGAACCAGTGATACTCCAACCCCGGGAATTGTTCCTGATCGCGGATGTCGAGCTTGCCCATCTCCACGAACCGGCCACCCGGCCGCAACAGGCGCGCCGAGGCGTCGATGAACTCACCCGTCAGCGAATTGAGCACCACGTCGATCCCCTGGTCGCCGACCACCTCGCGGAAGCGCTCCTCGAACTCCAGCGAACGCGAGGAGGCGATGTGGTCCTCCGGGATGCCCAGCGAGCGCAGCACCTCCCACTTGGCCGGGCTCGCGGTGGCGAACACCTCCACCCCAAGCCGCTGGGCGAGCTGGATCGCGGCCATCCCGGTCCCGCCGGCGCCCGCGTGCACCAGCAGCTTCTCCCCCGCCCGCAACCCGGCCAGGTCCATCAGCCCGTAGAAGGTGGTGAGGAACGCCACCGGGATCGTCGCGGCCTGCTCGAAGGAGACCTCGTCGGGGATCCTCGTCACCCCACCGGCGCCGGCGACCACCACCGGGCCGAAACCGCCCTCGACCAGGCCGACCACCCGATTGCCCACCCGCAGGTCCTCGACACCGGGACCGACCTCCAACACCACGCCCGCGGCCTCGCCGCCCATCAGGCCGACCCTGTCCTGGAACCACCCCAGCGCGTTCAACCCGTCCAGCACATCCCGGAAGTTCACCCCCGCCGCGTGCACCGCCACCCGAACCTGCCCGGCCTCCAGCGGCTCGGCCGCCGCCGGAAACGGAAGCAGCTCCAGCGCGTCCAGGCTGCCCTTCGCCCGGCTGCCCAGCCGCCACGGCCCTCCGCCCGCGGGGGGCAGCAGGCCCGCCCCCGAGGCCAGCGACACCAGCCTCGGCACCCGCACCGCACCGGCGCGTACCGCCACCTGCGGCTCACCGGAGGCGAACAGCATGGGCAGCATCCCGGGCAGGGCCGACAGCGACTCCCCGTCCTCGTCCAGGTCGACCAGCAGGAACCGGCCCGGGTTCTCCGACTGGGCCGAGCGGACCAGTCCGCACGCCGCGGCGGCGGGCAGGTCCGACACCACCTCGCCGTCCTCGGCCGCGACCGCGCCCCGCGTCACGAACACCAGCCGTGAATCGCGGTACCGGTCGTCGGCCGACCACCCGCTCAGCAGGTCGAGAACGCGCGCGGTGAGCGCGTGCGTCGCGTCCACCACCGAACCGGTCCGGCCGGAGACCAGTTCGGTCACCACGACGCCCGGCGCCCGGTCCGTGTCCCCGAACGCCGCCGGGCCCGCGAGGTCGAGCGTGTCGATACCGACCACGGCCACGGTCGGCGCGGGGTCGGCCGCCGGTACCACCCGCGCCGACGGCAGCGCCGTCCACTCCACCCTGAACAGGGGTTCCCGCTCGTTCCTCCGGCCGCCCTCGCCGGTGGCCGCCGCGATCGGGCGCAGTACGAGCGACCGTGCCGTCAGCACCGGCTCACCCGTGACATCGGCCACCGTCAGCGAGACGGCGTCGCCCTCGGTCCTGGCCAGCCGCACCCGCAGCGCCGGCGCGCCACCGGCGTGCAGGCTCACCCGGTCCCAGGAGAACGGCAACCGGCTGCCCTCGGACTCGTCCAGCCCCGCGAACGTCACCACGTGCAGTGCCGCGTCCAGCAGGGCCGGGTGCACCCCGAACGAACCGGCGTCCGATTCGAGCCTGCCCGGCAGGCTCACCTCGGCGAAGATCTCGTCGTCACGCCGCCAGGCCGCCCGCAGGCCCTGGAACAGCGGCCCGTAGCTCAGCCCGCCCTCGGCCAGCTGCTCGTACAGCCCGTCCAGCTCGATCGCGGACGCGCCCCGGGGCGGCCAGACGTCGGTGTCGAGCCGCTCGGCGGTCTGGCCCCCGGCGGCGAGGACACCGACCGCGTGCCGTACCCACGGCTCGTCGTCGTCGGCCGTGGCGGGCCGGGTGTAGACGCTCAGGTCGCGCCTGCCCGACTCCTCCGCGCCCACCCACACCTGCACGGCGACGGCGTCGGTCTCGTTCAGCACGAGCGGCACCGCCAGCGTCAGCTCCTCCACCAGGTCGCAGCCGACCTGGTCACCGGCCCGGACGGCCAGCTCCAGGAACGCGGTGCCGGGGAACAGCACCCGTCCGCCCACGACGTGGTCGGCCAGCCAGGGCTGCGACCGCAGCGACAGCTGGCCGGTCAGCAGCACGCCGTCCGAGGCGGCGAGCGCCACGGCCGCTCCCAGGAGGGGGTGTCCCGCCGCGGCCTGTCCCAGGTTCCGGGCGTCGCCCAGCCGCCGCTCGCGGGGCCAGTACCACTCGTGCTGGAACGGGTAGGTGGGCAGGTCGACCCGGCGTCCGCGCGGGAGCACCGCCCGCCAGTCCACCGCCACCCCGTGCACGTGCAGCTCGGCCAGCGCCGTCATGGACGCCGTCCGCTCGTCGCGGTCCTTGCGCAGCATCGGTACGAGCACGGCACTCGACTCGTGCGAGCCGGTGGCGAGGGTGTCGGCGGCCATCGCGGTCAGCACCCCGTCGGGGCCCAGCTCCAGATAGGCCCGTACCCCCTGAGCGTGCAGGGCCCGCACGCCGTCGGCGAAGCGGACCGTGCCACGGACCTGGTCCACCCAGTAGTCCGGCGAGCACAGCTGCTCGTCGGTGGCCGCCTCACCGGTCAGGGTGGAGACCACCGGGATCTTCGGCGGGTCGTAGGTGAGCGTCCGGGCCAGGGCGCGGAAGTCCTCCAGCATCGGGTCCATCAGCGGCGAGTGGAACGCGTGCGACACCCGCAGGCGCTTCGTCTTGATGCCGCGCTCCTCCAGGGCGGCGGCGACCTCAAGAACCGCCTCCTCCACCCCGGAGATCACCACCGACGCGGGACCGTTGACGGCCGCGACCGACACCTCCTTCTCCCGGCCCGCCAGCAGGCCGGCGACCTCCTCCTCGGCGGCCCGGACCGACACCATCGCCCCGCCGGCCGGCAGCGCCTGCATCAGCCGCGCCCGGCCCGCCACCAGGGCGCACGCGTCCCTCAGCGACAGCACCCCGGCGACGTGCGCGGCGGTGATCTCGCCGATCGAGTGGCCCGCCAGCGCGTCCGGCACCACTCCCCACGACTCCGCCAGCCGGAACAGCGCGGTCTCCACCGCGAACAGCGCGGGCTGCGCCCACCCCGTCCGATCCAGCGCCTCCGTTTCGGTGAACAGCACCTCGCGCAGCGACCCCTCCAGCAGCGGGTCGAACTCGGCGATCACCTCGTCCAGCGCCTTCGCGAACACCGGGAAGCCGTCATACAGCTCGCGGCCCATTCCGGCCCGCTGGCTGCCCTGGCCGGTGAACAGCACCGCGAGCTCCGGCTGCGCCCCGGCCACCCCGCGCACCACACCGGCGCCCGGCAGGTCCCCGGCCAGCGCGCCCAGCCCGGTCAGCGCGCCGTCACGGTCACCGGCCAGCACGACCGCCCGGTGCTCGAACGCCGACCGCGTCGTGGCCAGCGAGAACGCGGCGTCGTCCAGGCCCGGACCGGCCTCGCCGTCCAGGAGCGACACCAGCCGCCCGGCCTGCGCCCGCAACGCCTCCGCCGTACGGCCCGACACCAGCACCGGCACCGGCACCACACCCGCGGTCTCCGGTGCCCGCTCGTCCGCGTCCGGCTCGGTGTCGGGAGTCGCCGGGCCCTGTTCGAGGATGACGTGCGCGTTGGTGCCGCTGAAACCGAACGACGACACCCCGGCCCGCCAGGGCCGATCCACCTGGGGCCAGGGCCTGGTCTCGGTGAGCAGCTCCACCGCGCCCGAGGCCCAGTCCACGTGGGACGACGGGGCGTCCACGTGCAACGTCCTGGGCAGCAGCCCCTGGCGCATCGCCATGACCATCTTGATCACACCGGCGACACCCGCCGCCGCCTGCGTGTGGCCGATGTTCGACTTCACCGAGCCCAGCAGCAGCGGACGGTCCACGTCCCGGTCCTGTCCGTACGTCGCCAGCAGGGCCTGGGCCTCGATCGGGTCGCCCAGCGTCGTCCCCGTGCCGTGGGCCTCCACCGCGTCCACGCTGGCGGGGGTGAGCCCGGCACCGGCCAGGGCCTGGCGGATCACCCGCTGCTGGGAGGGGCCGTTCGGCGCGGTCAGGCCGTTGGACGCGCCGTCCTGGTTCACCGCGGAGCCACGCACCACCGCCAGCACCTGGTGGCCGTTGCGCTGCGCGTCCGACAGCCGTTCCAGGACCAGCATGCCGATGCCCTCGGACCAGTTCGTGCCGTCGGCCGCCTCGGCGAACGCCTTGCAGCGCCCGTCGCCGGCGAGCCCGCCCTGGGCGCTGAAGTCGATGAACATCCCGGGCGTGGCCATCACGGTCACGCCTCCCGCCAGGGCGAGGTCGCACTCGCCCGAGCGCAGCGCCTGCGCCGCCAGGTGCAGCGCCACCAGGGAGGACGAGCAGGCGGTGTCCACCGTGACCGCGGGCCCCTCCAGGCCCAGCGCGTAGGCGATACGGCCGGTGGCGATGCTCCCGGCGGTCCCGGTGCTGACGAAGCCCCGCACGTCCAGCGGGAACTCGACGCTCGGGCCGTAGTCGTGGTAGATCACACCCGCGAACACGCCCGTGTGGCTGCCCCGCAGCGAGACCGGGTCGATCCCGGCCCGCTCGAAGGCCTCCCACGACACCTCCAGCAGCAGGCGCTGCTGCGGGTCCATCGCCAGCGCCTCACGCGGGGAGATCCCGAAGAACCCCGGATCGAACTCACCGGCCTCGTGCAGGAAACCGCCCTCACGCACGTAGCTGGTGCCCCGGCTCTCCCGGTCCGAGTTGTACACCATCCCGAGGTCCCAGCCCCGCGACGTCGGGAACTCCCCGATCCCGTCGCCACCCTCGGCCACCAGACGCCACAGGTCCTCGGGAGAGCTGACATCGCCCGGGAAGCGGCACGCCATCGACACGATCGCGATCGGATCGTGCCTGCCCGACTCGACCTCCTGGAGCCGCCGACGGGTCTCGCGCAGATCGGCGGCAACCGACTTGAGGTAGTCAACGAGCTTCCGGTCCTGCGACATCGGCGCGTACCTCCGAAGTACTCCGAGGCGAGCCGGGATCACAGCTCTTTCAGGTGACCCAGTTCGCTTTCGATGAAGCCGAGAATGTCCTCGGTACTCGCCGATTCGAGCATGTCCTCGACAGCGATTTCACTAGTTTCTGAGCCGCCCCCGCTCACCTTCCCCAGCAGCTGCCGGAGCCGTGTCGCGATGCCGTTCCGGGTGATCTCGTCGAGCGTGTCCTCGGAAAGCGCGACCTCGAACCGGTCGAGGTCAGACAGCAACGACGGCTTCGCGGCCACGGGTTCGCCGGGGGCGATCTCCGCGAGGAGGTGGTCGACGAGGACGGCGGGCGTCGGATAGTCGAAGACGAGGGTGGCCGGCAGGCGCAGCCCGGCGGCGGCGTTGAGCCGGTTGCGCAGCTCGATCGCGGTCAGCGAGTCGAAGCCCAGCTCGCGGAACTCCCGCCGTACCTCCACCGCCGTGGAGTCGGCGTGTCCGAGGACGGCGGCGGCCTGGGTGCGGACGAGGTCGGACAGCAGGCGGATCCGCTTGGGGTGCGCCAGGCCGGCCAGCTGCCGGGACAGCGCCTCGCCCGCGCCACCACCCCCGTTCGCCGACGGCGCGGCGGCCGTACGGCGGGTGCCGCGCACCAGACCGCGGAACAGCGGTGGCACCTGCTCCGGCGGCAGTGCGGGCGGGTCGAGCCTTACCGGGATCACGAGGGGTGAGTCCGAGCCGATGGCCGCGTCGAACAGTGCCAGTCCCTGTTCGGTGGTGATCGGCGGCAGCCCGGCCGCGGCCATCCGCTGCACGTCGGCCCGCGACATGTTCCCGGTCATCCCGGTGGCTTGCGCCCACAGTCCCCAGGCCAGCGACAGTCCCGGCAACCCCTGTGCCCGGCGCCGGGCCATCAGCGCGTCCAGCCAGGCGTTGGCCGCCGCGTAGTTGCCCTGCCCGCCGCCGCCCATCAGCCCGGCCAGCGAGGAGAACACCACGAACCCGGCCAGGTCCAGCTCCGCGGTGAGTTCGTGCAGGTGCCAGGCCGCGTCCACCTTGGGCCGCAGCACGTTCTCCAGCCGCTCCGGCGTCAGCGAGGCGATCGTCCCGTCGTCCAGCACGCCGGCCGCGTGGATCACCGCGGTCAGCGGGTGCTCCCGGGGAACCCCGGCCAGCAGGGCCGCCACCGCGTCCCGGTCGGCCACGTCACAGGCGGCGACCGTGACCTCGGCCCCGTACGCGACCAGCTCGGCCCGCAGCTCCTCCGCCCCCGGAGCGTCCATCCCCCGGCGACCGGCCAGCAGCAGGTGCCGCACGCCGCGCGCGGTCACCAGGTGCCGGGCCACCTCCGCGCCCAGACCACCCGTCCCGCCGGTGATCAGGACCGTGCCCTCCGGTTCCCTGCTCCGGGGCATGGTCAGCACGATCTTGCCGGTGTGGCGGGCCTGGCTCATGAACCGGAACGCCTCCTGCCCCCGCCGCACATCCCACGCCGTGACGGGAAGCGGCCGCAGCTCACCGGCCGCGAACAGCTCCATCAACTCGGCCAGGATCCGCCGCAACCGCTCCGGCTCGGCGTCCAGCACGTCGAACCAGTGGTACACCAGTCCGGGGAAGCTCTCCTGTTCCCGGATGTCGAGCTTGCCCATCTCGACGAACCGGCCACCCGGGCGCAGCAGGCGCGCCGAGGCGTCGACGAAATCCCCCGTCAGGGAGTTGAGCACCACGTCGATCCCGCCCTCGCCGCACACCGCGCGGAACCGCTCCTCGAACTCCAGACTCCGCGAGGAGGCGATGTGGTCCTCCGGGATGCCCAGCGAGCGCAGCACCTCCCACTTCGCCGGACTCGCCGTGGCGAACACCTCCACGCCCAGCCGCCGCGCCAGCTGGATCGCCGCCATGCCCACACCACCCGTACCGGCATGCACCAGCAGCGACTCGCCCGCCCGCAACCCGGCCAGGTCCATCAGCCCGTAGAAGGCCGTCAGGAACACCACCGGGATCGTCGCCGCCTGCTCGAACGAGATCCCGTCGGGGATCCTGACCAGGGCCCGGGCGTGAGTGACCGTCACCGGGCCGAAGCCGCCCTCGGCCAGGCCGACCACCCGGTCGCCCACCCGCAGGTCCTCGACGCCGGGACCGACCTCCAACACCACGCCCGCGGCCTCGCCGCCCATCAGGCCGACCCTGTCCTGGAACCAGCCCAGCGCGTTCAACCCGTCCAGCACATCCCGGAAGTTCACCCCCGCCGCACGCACCGCCACCCGAACCTGCCCGGCTCCCAGCGGCCCGGCCGCCTCCGGGAACGGAAGCAGCTCCAGCGCGTCCAGGCTGCCCTTCGCCCGGCTGCCCAGCCGCCACGCCACCTCACCCGGCGGAGGCAGCAGACCCGCCCCCGAGGTCAGGGCCGCCAGCCTCGGCGCCCTCACCCTGCCGTCACGTACGGCCACCTGCGGCTCGCCCGACATCAGCACCCCGGCCAGCACCGGCGAGGACAACCCTTCCTCCACATCCACCAGCACGAACCGGCCCGGATTCTCCGACTGGGCCGACCGCACCAGCCCCCACACCCCGGCCGCGCCCAGATCGGCCACCGCCTCACCGTCCCCGGCGGCCACCGCGCCCCGC
This sequence comes from Streptosporangium sp. NPDC002721, assembly GCF_042888905.1. Lineage (NCBI taxonomy): Bacteria > Bacillati > Actinomycetota > Actinomycetes > Streptosporangiales > Streptosporangiaceae > Streptosporangium > Streptosporangium sp. NPDC002721. The sequence goes on along the minus strand of NZ_JBIAQI010000041.1, from coordinate 6,612 downwards.
GTCACCACCACCAGCCGCGAGCCGGCGAACCGCTCATCGGCCAGCCACCCCTGCAACAACCCCAGCACCCCGGCCGTCACCGTACGCGCCGAGACCGCGGCATCCCCGTCCCGCCCGGACGCGACCTCGGCCAGCACCACCCCCGGCACCGGCCCCGCCTCCCCCAGCGCCCGCAGGTCGCGATGGACCGTCACCGGCTCCCACGCCGCCGCGAGACCCAACACATCCGCCTCGCATCCCGCGAAACCCACCACCGCCACCGACACCGGATCGGCAGTCGAAACCTCGGGAAGCGCACTCCACTCCAGCCGGAACAGCCCGTCCCGTTCTGCGTCACGACCACGGCCGACGGCGAGCCGGTCGGTCGCGACCGGCCGCAGCACCAGCGAACGTGCCGACAGCACCGGCTTCCCTGCGGGATCCGCCGCCGTCAGCGACACGGAGTCGTCACCCGTCCTGGCCAGGCGTACCCGCAGGACCGACGCACCGCCCGCGTGCAGGCTCACCTCACTCCAGGAGAACGGCAACCGGCCGCCCTCCACCGGCTCCAGCCCGGCGAAGCTCACCGCGTGCAGCACCGCGTCCAGCAACGCCGGATGCACCCCGAACGCGCCCGCGCCCGACACCGCCTGCTCGGGCAGCGCCACCTCGGCGAACACCTCGCCACCCTCACCCCGCCAGGCCGCCCGCAACCCCTGGAACACCGGGCCGTACTCGAACCCGCCCGCGGCCAGCCCCTCGTACAACCCGTCCACCTCAACGACGGTCGCACCGGCCGGGGGCCACACCGCCGCATCGAACGGCCCGACACCGGGGACACCGGCGGCCGAAGTCCCGACGGCCAGCGTGCCGGTGGCGTGCCGCACCCACGGCACGTCGTCGGCGGCCTCGGCCGAGCGAGCGTAAACGCTCACGCTCCGATGACCCGTCTCCTGTGCGGCGCCCACCCACACCTGCAGCGCGACCGCGTCGGCCTCGCCCAGCACCAGCGGCGCGGTCAGGGTCAGTTCCTCCACCCGGTCGCAGCCGACCTGGTCCCCGGCCCGGATCGCCAGCTCCAGGAACCCGGTCCCCGGGAAGATCACCGTCCCGCCCACCGCGTGATCGGCCAACCACGGATGCGACCGCAGCGACAGCCGCCCGGTCAGCAGCACCCCGTCCGAGTCGGCCAATCCCACGGCCGCACCCAGCAGCGGATGGCCGGCCACCACCAGCCCCGCGGCGGCCACGTTCCCCACGCGAGACGCCGGTCCCTTGGGCCAGAACCGCCGATGCTGGAAGGCGTACGTCGGCAGGTCGACCCGGCGGGCGCCGGGGAGGACGGCCTGCCACTCCATCGCCACCCCGTGCGCGTGCAGCCCGGCGAGGGCCGTCATGGCCGCCGTCGGCTCGTCACGGTCCTTGCGCGACAACGGTACGAGCACGGCGTCCGGCTCGTCCGCGTCCGTGTCGGACTCGGCCGCGAGCGTGTCGGCGGCCATCGCGGTCAGCACACCGTCGGGGCCCACCTCCAGATACGCCCGCACTCCCTGCGCGTACAGCGTCCGGACGGCATCGGCGAACCGGACCGCGCCACGCACCTGCTCCACCCAGTACTCCGGCGAACACAACCGCTCGGCGGAGGCGACTTCCCCAGTCAGGGTGGAGACCACCGGAACCTGCGGCCGATCGTAGGTCAGCCCGTGCGCCACCGAGCGGAACTCCTCCAGCATCGGGTCCATCAACGGCGAATGGAACGCGTGCGACACCCGCAGCCGCTTCGTCCTGATTCCCCGCCCCTCCAGAGCCGCGGCGATCTCCACAACCGCCTCCTCCACCCCGGAGACCACCACCGAGGACGGGCCGTTCACCGCCGCGACCGACACCTCCTTCTCCCGCCCGGCCAGCAACCCGGCCAGTTCCTCCTCAGAGGACTGGATCGCCACCATCGCCCCACCTTGTGGTAGCGCCTGCATCAGCCGGGCTCGTGCTGCCACCAGCGCGCACGCGTCCTTCAGGGACAACACCCCGGCCACGTGAGCAGCGGTGATCTCCCCGACCGAGTGGCCCGCCAGCACCTCCGGCCGCACCCCCCACGACTCGACCAACCGGAACAGCCCGGTTTCCAGCGCGAACAACGCCGGCTGCGCCCAACCCGTCTGATCCAGCGCCTCCGCATCGGTGAACATGACGTCCCGCAGCGACCCCTCCAGCAGCGGGTCAAGCTCGGCGATCACCTCGTCCAATGCCTGGGCGAACACCGGGAAACGGTCATACAGCTCGCGGCCCATCCCGGCCCGCTGGCTGCCCTGACCGGTGAACAGGAACGCCAGCCTCGGCTGCCTCCCGGCCACCCCGCGCACCACACCCGAGCCCGGGCGGTCCTCGGCCACGGCCCGCAGGCCGGCCAGCAGGCCGTCGCGATCCCCGGCGACCACCACCGCCCGGTGCTCGAACGCCGACCGCGTCGTCGCCAGCGAGAACGCCGCGTCGGCCAGGGCCAGCTCAGGCGTGTCCTCCAGGAAGGACGCCAGCCGCCCGGCCTGCGCCCGCAACGCCTCCACCGACCGGCCCGACACCAGCACCGGCACGTCCTGATCCGATACCGGCACCGAACCCTCGGCCGCCACCTCCGGGGTTTCCGACGGCCCTTGCTCGATGATGACGTGCGCGTTGGTGCCACTGATCCCGAACGACGACACCCCCGCCCGGCGCGGACGACCGGTCCGCGGCCATTCCGCTGGCTCGGTCAGCAGTTCCACCGCGCCCGCCGACCAGTCCACATGCGAGGACGGCGCGTCCACGTGCAACGTCCGGGGCAGCACCCCATGACGCATCGCCATGACCATCTTGATCACACCCGCCACACCGGCCGCCGCCTGGGTGTGACCGAGGTTCGACTTGATCGAACCCAGCAGCAGCGGCCGGTCCTCCGGCCGGTCCTGCCCGTACGTCGCCAGCAACGCCTGCGCCTCGATCGGGTCACCCAACGTCGTCCCCGTACCGTGGCCCTCCACCACGTCCACCTCGGACGGCGACAGCCCGGCACCGGCCAGCGCCTGGCGGATCATCCGCTGCTGCGAGGGGCCGTTCGGCGCCGTCAATCCGTTGGAGGCACCGTCCTGGTTCACCGCCGAACCCCGTACCACCGCCAGCACCTGGTGGCCGTTGCGCTGGGCGTCCGACAGCCGCTCCAGCACCAGCACGCCCACCCCCTCGGACCAGCTCACCCCGTCGGCCGCGTCGGAGTAGGACTTGCACCGGCCGTCACCGGCCAGCCCGCCCTGGGCGCTGAAGTCGATGAACGCTCCCGGGGTCGCCATCACGGTCACACCACCGGCCAGGGCGAGCGAGCAGTCGCCGCCGCGCAGCGCCTGCGCCGCGAGATGCGTCGCCACCAGCGACGACGAGCACGCGGTGTCCACCGTCACCGCCGGGCCCTCCAGCCCGAACAGGTAGGAGACCCGGCCGGACAGCACGCTTCCGGCGGTACCGGTCCCCATGAAGCTCATCACGTCCGGGGGGAACTCCAGACGGCTCGACGTGTAGTCATGGTGCATCACTCCGGCGAACACACCGGTACGGCTGCCGCGCAGCGAGGCCGGGTCGATCCCGGTCCGCTCGATCGCCTCCCACGACACCTCCAGCAACAACCTCTGCTGCGGATCCATCGCCAGCGCCTCACGCGGGGAGATCCCGAAGAACCCCGGATCGAACTCCCCCGCCTCGTGCAGGAAACCACCCTCGCGCACGTAGCTGGTCCCTCGGCGCTCCCGGTCCGGGTTGTACAACCCGTCGAGATCCCAGCCTCGGGTCGTCGGGAACTCGCTGATCCCGTCCTCACCCCCGATCACCAGCCGCCACAGGTCCTCGGCGGAAGCGACCCCGCCCGGATAGCGGCACGCCATACCCACGATCACGATCGGGTCGTCGGCCACCGGCGGTAGCACCGGCGGCGCCGTGTCCGGGACGTCCGCCCGCGCCCCCAGCAGTTCGTCGAGCAGATGTCTGACCAGCACGGTCGGCGTGGGGTAGTCGAACACCAGCGTGGCCGGCAGGCGCAGTCCCGTCGCGGTGTTCAGCCGGTTGCGCAACTCGATCGCGGTGAGGCTGTCGAAGCCCAGCTCGCGGAACTCCCGCCGCACCTCCACCGCGTCCGGCGTGGTGTGGCCCAGCACCAGCGCCATCTCGATCCGCACCACATCCAGCAGGATCTCGAAGCGTTCCGCGGCCCCCAGCGAAACCAGTCGCTCCAGCAGCTTGCTCCGTGCCCGCGGGGCGGCAGCCGTCGAGCGGCGTACGGCGGGAACCAGGCCGGTCAGCATCGGCGGCAGTTCCTCGTGCGCCCGCAACGCCGGCATGTTCAGCCGGACCGCGGCCACCGCCGGTTCGCCGGACGCCACGGCCGCGTCGAACAGCGCCATGCCCTGCGCGGGCGAGATCGGCAACAGGCCGCTCATGTTCCACCGCTGAAGGTCCGCCTGCGACAACCGGCTGGTCATCCCGACCTCCTGCGACCACGGACCCCAGGCCAGCGACACCGCCGGCAGCCCCGCGGCCCTCCGGTGCTGGACCAGTCCGTCCAGGAAGGCGTTGGCCGCCGCGTAGTTGCCCTGCCCCGCCCCGCCGAACGTCCCCGCCACCGACGAGAACACCACGAACCCCGCCAGGTCCGCGTCCCGGGTCAGCTCGTGCAGGTACCAGGCCGCGTCCACCTTGGGACGCAGCACCTCGCCCAGACGCCCGGGGGTCAGCGAGGCGATCGTCCCGTCGTCCAGCACCCCCGCGGTGTGGACCACCGCCGTCAGCGGATGCCCGGCGTCGATCCCGGCCAGCAGGTCCGCCACCTGATCCCGATCGGACACGTCACACGCGACGATCTCCACCTCGACCCCGTACGCGACCAGGTCCGCCCGCAGCTCCGCCGCACCGGGAGCGTCCGGGCCGCTGCGGCTCACCAGCAGCAGGTGCCGTACCGCGTGCTCGGTCACCAGGTGCCGGGCCAGTAGCGCGCCCAGGCCACCGGTGCCGCCGGTGATCAACACCGTGCCCTCCGGGTTCCAGGCCCGGGCGGCATGCTCATCCCGCGACAGCCGGGCGAGGCGCGGAAGCCGCGCTTCGTAGTTACGCACCGCCGCCTGCTGTTCACCGCAGGCCAGCAGGACGGGCAGCGCCGACAGGGCCGTCTCCTGCTCCTCCACGTCGAGCAGCAGGAAGCGACCCGGATTCTCCGCCTCGGCGCTACGGACCAGTCCCCACACGGTGGCCGCGGCCGGATTCGGCACGGTCTCGCCGGCACCGGTCGCGACCGCGCCCCGCGTGACGAACACCAGGCGCGAGTCGCTGAACCGCTCGTCGGCCAACCACTGCTGCAGCAGGCCCAGTACCCGTGCGGTGAGCGCGTGCGCCGACCCCACCACATCCGCGGAGCCGGCCACGTCGACCTCGACGGTCACCAGCTCGGGCACCCTGCCGAACGGCAGCTCCAGCGAATCGAGATCGCCGGTGAGCTCGGCCACCTCCAGCCCGATCACGGCGTCCACCGGTGAGACCGTCATCGGCACGGTGACCCAGTCCAGCTGGAACAGCGAGTCCCGCTCCACCCCACGGTCATGGGAGGCCGCCGCGAGCTGGTCGGCCGAGACCGGACGCAGTACCAGGGAGCGCGCCGACAACACCGGCGCCCCGGCGGCGTCCACTGCGGTCAGCGACACCGCGTCGGCGCCGATCCTGGCCAGCCGCACGCGCAGTGCCGACGCGCCTCCGGCCCGCAGGCTCACCGCGCTCCAGGAGAACGGCAACCTGCCGCCCGCCGCCTCCAGCCCGGCGAACGGCACCGAGTGCAGCGCGGAGTCGAGCAACGCCGGATGCATGGTGAACGAGCCGGCGTCGGCGACATGCTCCGGCAGGGCGACCTCGGCGAACACCTCGCCGTCCCCGCCCCGCCAGGCCGCCCTCAGGCCCTGGAAGATCGGTCCGTAGCCGAGGCCGCCCTCGGCGAGCCGGTCGTACAGCCCGTCCAGCTCGATCGCGGTCGCGCCCCGCGGCGGCCACTCCGTGGCGTCGAACCCGGCATCCCGCCCACGTCCGCCGGCGACCGGGCCGGTGGCCGCCAGTATGCCGGTGGCGTGCCGTGTCCACGGTGTGTGATCTTCAGCCTCGGCCGGGCGGGCATAGACGCCGAGCACCCGCCCGCCCGATTCGTCCCGGGCCCCCACCGACACCTGCAGCGCGACGGCCTCGTCCTCGCCCAGCACCAGCGGCGCGGTCAGCGTCAGCTCCTCGACCAGGTCGCAGCCGACCTGGTCACCGGCCCGGATCGCCAGCTCCAGGAACCCGGTGCCGGGGAACACCACCATCCCGCCCACGACGTGATCGGCCACCCACGGGTGCGACCGCACGGACAACCGGCCGGTCAGCAGCACACCGTCGGAGTCGGCCAGGTCGACGGAGGCGCTCAGCAGCGGATGCTCCGCCGCGGCCAGGCCCAGGGTTCGGGCATCACCGGCCCGCTTGCCGGCCGGCCAGAACAGCTGACGCCGGAAGGCGTAGGTGGGCAGTTCCACCCGCCGCCCACCCGGCAACACCGCCTGCCAGTCGAGCGGTACCCCGTGCACGTGCAGCCCGGCCAGC